>NZ_OZ252217.1:654564-975597 GCF_965249125.1 Pelagibacterium sp. | reverse complement strand
GAACCCCCGCCGATCGTAGGCAATACCCCAGAACCCGGCTTCCGCTACCGCCTCGACCTGGTTTGCCCACATGCGACGGTCACACACCCCCGCATGCAAAAACACCACCGGAATCCCCTCCCCGGCCTCGATCCCGGCGAAATGGGCGTCGTCGATTTCAAGCGAGAACGGTTCGGTCATGATCGACAGCCTATCGCAAAACCATAGGGCCGGGGAAAATTCCCCGGCCCGCATTCACAACTGATGTATGGCCCTACCGCGTCAGCGGCTTGTAGCTTACCCGTTTGGGGTTCACCGAATCCGGACCGAGACGGCGCACCTTGTCGGCCTCGTAGTCCTGGAAATTGCCTTCAAACCATTCGACATGGCTGTCGCCTTCGAACGCCAGGATGTGGGTGGCCAGACGGTCGAGGAACATGCGGTCGTGCGAGATGATGACGGCGCAACCGGCGAACTCCTCGAGCGCCTCTTCCAAGGCCGCCAGGGTTTCTGTGTCCAGATCGTTGGTCGGTTCGTCGAGCAGCAGAACGTTGGCGCCCGATTTGAGCATCTTGGCCAGATGCACGCGGTTGCGCTGCCCGCCCGAAAGCGTGCCGACAGGCTGTTGCTGGTCGCCGCCCTTGAAGTTGAACGAGGAGGTGTAAGCCCGTGAATTGACCTCACGTTTGCCCAGCTTGATGATGTCGTTGCCGCCCGAGATTTCTTCCCAGACGCTCTTTTTGGGATCGAGACTGTCGCGGCTCTGGTCGACATAGCCCAGATGCACCGTTTCGCCGACGGTTACGGCCCCATCATCGGGCTGGTCCTGCCCGGTGAGCATCTTGAACAGAGTGGTCTTGCCCGCGCCGTTCGGTCCGATCACCCCGACAATGCCCCCCGGCGGCAGCTTGAAGCTCAGCCCGTCGATCAGCAGACGGTCGCCAAAGCCCTTCTTGAGGCCCTCGATATCGATAACGTTCTGGCCCAGCCGTTCGCCGGGCGGAATGATGATCTGGGCGGTGTTGGACTGGGTCCGCGCCTCGTTGATCTTGACCAGTTCGTCGTACGCCCGGATACGCGCCTTGGACTTTGTCTGGCGCGCCTGCGGCGACTGGCCCAGCCATTCCTTTTCGCGTTCCAGAACCTTCGAGCGGGCCTGGTCCTCGCTTTTTTCCTGCGCCATGCGCTTGGCCTTGGCCGTCAGGTAGGCCGTGTAATTGCCCTCATAGGGAATACCGCGCCCACGGTCGAGCTCGAGAATCCAGCCCGTGACATTGTCGAGGAAGTAGCGGTCGTGGGTGATGATGAGCACCGCGCCGGGATATTCGCGCAGGTGCTTTTCCAGCCACGCCGTGGTCTCGGCGTCCAGATGGTTGGTCGGTTCGTCGAGCAGCAGCAGGTCGGGCTGGCTGAGCAGAAGCTGGCACAATGCCACGCGGCGCTTTTCACCGCCCGAGAGATTGGTGACGCTGGCATCGCCCGGCGGGCAGCGCAGCGCGTCCATGGCCATTTCGACCTTGGAATCGAGATCCCACAGGTCATCCGCGTCGATCTGGTCCTGAAGCTTTGCGGCTTCGTCGGCCGTCTCGTCGGAATAGTCCATCATCAGCTCGTTATAGCGATCGAGGATGGCCTGCTTTTCCTTGACCCCGATCATGACGTTGCCCTTGACGTCGAGCTGCTCGTCGAGCTGGGGTTCCTGGGGAAGATAGCCCACGGTCGCGCCATCGGCCGCCCAGGCTTCGCCGGTGAATTCGGTGTCAATTCCGGCCATGATTTTCAGGAGCGTCGATTTACCCGCCCCGTTCGGTCCCAGAATGCCGATCTTGGCGTCGGGGTAGAAGGAGAGGTTCATGTTGTCGATGACCTTTTTCCCACCGGAATAGGCCTTGGACATGCCGTGCATATGATAGATGAATTGACGCGCCATAAAGCGGGTGCCTCTTTGGAAATTCGGGTCTCAGAAACTTGGGGCCGTATGTAGGACAAGCCGCCAGACGGTGCAATGGGCACGCCGAAACCGCCGACGGCGATATCGCCTCGGCTTGCTGACTTTCTTGCCGGTCGCGCTTCCGAACCGAAAAACCGGTTCCCACTTTTTCTGGAAGCGCTCCAGACAGACGGCATGGGGCAATGAACGCTCCGCATGTATTTTTAGTATATGAAGCGATCATCGCCCCACGCATCCGGGGTTTTTGGCTTATGGCGGCGTCTCGGGCTGGGGTTTGTCGTCCGGGATATTGGCATTTTTAGTGGGTCGGTTGGCGAACCGGGAAACCGGTCCCCACTTTCCCTGCCAACCTCCCGTCGGTGCCCCTCTCCCTTTCAGGAGTGCGACGTGGAACGCCTGGTTCCTCGTCCGGCCATCCGTCCGCTTTGGGCCTTCCCTGCAGCGACCCGCATGGAACCCGGATCGGTCTCGCCGGAAGCTCGTATGCATCCTCGTCCCTGGCGACACCGTGAGGGGAGAATGGCACGAGTGTCTGGGGGCGGGGATAAGATTTTTCGCAGCGCTTCCACCTTCACCCGCGTCATCCTCGGGCTTGACCCGGGGATCTGCTGCGTCGAGGCAGCCGGTGAAGGGGTTGGGGACCGATGACGCGTCAAGGATCACCACTTCTGCCGCGCTTGCGGACGCCCTGCGGATCCCCGGGTCAAGCCCGAGGATGACGATGGGGGTGAGGGAGCGGTGGTGAGGAATCCGAGAGCGCAGCTCAACACCCATCGCTATCCCGGACCCGATCCGGGACCCAGCAGCCTTGCCGACATTCGGGTGCGTGAGGAGAGGCACATGAACCCCGGCTGGAGTCTATCCCGGCGAAAGCCGGGACCGGGAAGCGAGGGGGGGGGGGGGCGTGCAGCGCTTCCACCTTCACCCGCGTCATCCTCGGGCTTGACCCGGGGGATCTGCTGCGTCGGGGCAGCCGGTGAAGGGGTTGGGGACCGATGACGCGTCAAGGATCACCACTTCTGCTGCGCTTGCGGACGCCCTGCGGATCCCCGGGTCAAGCCCGAGGATGACGAAGGGAGTGGGGTGAGTGGTGGCGATGGAGCTGCGGGGGGCGGGCCCGAGGATGGCGATGGGAGTGGGGTGGACGATGGTGATGAAGCCGCGAGGAGAGACAGCGCCGGCATCGCGATTGGGGCGCAGGCGGCAAGGATCAGCGACAAAGCAAGATCGGCGGCCGCGATGCGTTTGTGATCGGCGAGATGGGAAAACAGCCGGAGCCCGGAACGCCGGCCCCGACGGCCGGCATTTATCGCTCGATCCAAACCGGAACCGACTTGAAGGCCGGCGTTTTGGAGCGTGGATCGATTTCCGTCCCAACCAGCACATTGGCCTCCGGGTAATAGGCCAGCGCCGAGCCGCGCGGGATGTCAAAGCTCAACGCCTTGATCCCATTCATCTTTCCCTGCTCGGACGAGAGATCGACGAGGTCGCCTTCGGCGATGCCCATCTCCTCCATGTCCTTGCCGTTGAGCAGCACCGACCAGCGCGGCGCCTTGTTGCGATAGCTGTCGGTCTCTTCGTAAACTATTGTGTTGAACTGGCCTTCCGACCGGATCGTCGCCAGCGTCAGCGCCTTGCGCCCCTCGGGCGCCTTAGGCGCTTGCGGCAATTCGATCACCTGGAAATGTCCCTTACCATCGTCTGTCGAAAAGCGCGGCTCATGCAGGACGCGATTGGCGATGTGGAACTCACGCTTTGCCACATCGATCTCGGCCAAGTCCTTGAGGCCGGGTACGATTTCGGAAATGGCGCGTCTTACTTCAGCGTGCTTTTTGAAAGCCTGAAAATCTATGGGGCTGTCGGGAAGCAGCCGGGTGGCAAGGTCGGTGAGGATCACGCTTTCGGGCCGAACATTGGCCAGCCGGTCGATGCCGCCGTCCGATAAACGTATGAAATTGAACATCGATTCCTGAGTGGTCGGCTCCCATTCCTCGTCGCGCGCTGTTACCGGCAGAATCAGGCTCTCGGTATCGTCGTGCCCATGGACGTGCCCGAGATTGAGCGTCGTGGTCAAAAAGAGCTTGAATCCTATGGAGTTAAGGGCCTTTTCCGCCCACGCGGTATCGGGGGATGCGCCATAAAGATTGCCGCCCATGATGACCGCCGCGTCCATCTCGCCGCGATGGGCGGCATGAAGGCACGCCATGGTGTCCAAGCCCTTGGAACGACTGAGAGAAATCGAAAACTGCCGCTCCATTTCTGCCATGATGTCCTCGGCCAGCAGCGGCTTGACGCCGATGGTGCCGATTCCCTGCACGTTGGAGTGCCCGCGCAGCGGCAACAGCCCCGCATTGGGCCGCCCGATCATGCCGCGCAGCAGGGCCAGATTGGCAATTGACTCAACGTTTTCAACGCCATGGACGTGATGGGTCATACCCATGCCCCAGGCGAAAACCACGTTTTTCGCCCGCCCATACCGATGCGCTACGCGCTCGATTTCGGCCCGCGACAGACCCGTCAATGTTTCAATTGTTTCCCACGAAATTGCATGGACTTGTGCTTTATAGGCCGCAATGTTTGCAGAATGTTTTTCAATAAAATCGGCGTCCTCCATCCCTGCCTCGAGCACCGCCTTGGCGATGCCGAGCATGAGCGCGATATCGGACCCGATACGCGGCTGGAGATAGTCCGAGGCGATCTCGTCGCCGCCCCTGAGCATCGAGGCGGGCGATTTGGGAACGGCGAATTTGACCAGCCCCGGCTCGCGCGCCGGATTGATGATGATCACCTCCCCGCCCCGGTCGCGGCAGTGCTTGAGCATGTGGATGAAGCGCGGGTGATTCGAGGAGGGATTGGCCCCGATCACGAAGATCATGTCGGCGCCTTTAAGGTCGGCCAGTTCGACCGTGGCCGTCCCCTTGCCGATGGTTGTCGCCAGCCCCTCGCTGGTCGCCTGATGGCAGAAATAGGAACAATTGTTGACGTTGTTGGTGCCAAAGGCGCGGGCCAGAAGCTGGAAGATGAACCCCGCCTCGTTCGATGAGCGCCCCGAGGAATAAAAGAAGGTCCGGTCGGGCGTCGTGGCCAGCAACCGCTTGGCGGCGTGATCGAGCGCCCAGTCCCAATCGACCACCTTGTAGCGGTCCGAACGCGCCGCCTTGTAGATCGGGTCCCCCAAACGCCCCAGATGCTCCATCTCCTTGCCCGTCAACTCCTTGAGGTCGGCAAGTTCGTGGGAGAAAAGGATGTGGGGAATGGCCGGCTGGATATCTGTCGATTGCGCCTGCACCGATTTGTTGCAGACCGAGGGAAACTCGCCCAGCTCGTTGGTCATCCCGCCCATCTGCCCGCCCATGCCATAGGCACAGGCCTTGCAGGCGTTTTTCGCCGTCAGCGCCTTGGCCGCCTTGCCCACCCCCATGCGGGCCACGGTCTGAAGCGTATAGAGAACCTTCTTCGGTCCTCCCCCAACGGTCTGGTGCGAATGCGGCATAGCGAATGATCTCCTCGCCCACAGTATGGGCACGACGGGCGGGACTGGCAACAGATCGCCGCAGCAACAGTGTTTCTCGCAATCGATGACCAGTGCGACAGCGGACTTTGGTGAGGGGCCGAATGCGCTTATAGCCAGTGTACCGCCCACCGGACGATTCGCCATGTCATCCAGTTCGTCACCAACCTCGTCGTCGGCCCTCCGCCCCGCCCCGCTCCACCTGCTTCTGGCCTTCGCCAGCGGCGGGCTTTTAACCCTGATGGTCGATTTCAACGGGCTGGTCGGGCTTTATGGCGGCGCCATGTATTCCTCCTGGGTGGCCCATGGCACCGGGACCGTGGCCGCATTGATCTTTCTGGCGCTGCTGCGCCTTGCGCCCCGATCGGCCGGCGCGACCGAGAAACCGCGGGCGCCGCTCTGGGCGTATCTGGGCGGGGTCTCGGGGGCGCTGACGGTGACGCTGACCTCGACGACGGTCAACACCCCGCTCGCCCTTTCGGGCACCCTGGCGCTGGGACTTGCCGGGCAAGTGCTGTTTTCGCTGGCGGCGGACCGCTGGGGCCTGTTCGGTCTGCCAAAACGCATCCCGAGGCTCAAGGATTTCCTGGCGCTCGGGCTGATCTTTGCCGGGTCGATGATCATCATTTTCGGACAGGGGTAGGACGATGACCACGGCCATCCTTTTCGCCCTGCTTGCGGGCATCCTCGTCTCCCTTTCCCGCCAGCTCAATGGCAGGCTGGCGCTGTCGACCACCGCGCTCGTCGCTTCCTACTGGAACCATGTCGTGGGCTTTGCCGTGCTGACGGTTCTGGGCCTGATCCTGGGCGGATTATGGCCCGAAGGCGCCTTGAGCGCCCCATGGTACGCCTATCTGGGCGGCACCATCGGCGTGATTTTCGTTGCTTCGGGAAGCTGGCTGATCGCCCGCATCGGGGCGATCAACACAGCAATGCTGGTCATCGGCGGCCAGATGATTTCCGGCGTGCTGCTCGATCTGGCGCGCGGCAACACCGAAAACCTCGCCGCCAGCGCCATCGGCGTCGCCATGATTATCGCCGGCATGGCGCTGACGCAAAAGCGCGATTAGGGGCGGCCTGGAAAAGGGCGCAGAACGGGCCTCCCCCCGGTCATCCCGGGCGAAGACCCGGGATCCAGTAATCGGCAGCTCTGGCGGTTCTCTCGCAGGCACGGAGTGTACTGGGCCCCGGCTCGAGGCCGGGGTGACGGTGGATTTTTTTGAAGTTTCCCGGTCCTCATAAATGCCGCTTCGACCACCAATATGTGACATCACCGCTCTGGCGCGGCGGCAAGGATGGGCGTATATCGACCCCGTTCAACCGGAAACCGCCTGCCATGCTCCAGACCCTGCTTGTCCCCGTCGCCGGCCTGATGATCCTTGTCGCGGCCATCAAGGGCCTGATGCCCAGGGCGAAATGGCGCGAGCGGCTCTATTCGGTGTTCGCGGGGGGCTGGTCGGGCTTTGGCGTGGCGATCTATCACCCGGTCTGGCTGGGCCGGTTTGCCCCCATGGGCTGGGTCCACAATCCCAACATCGTCATGATCTTCGGCTTCGGCCTATTGGCGCTTGGCGTCTTTGGCGCCTCGATCATGATTGGCGACCGCTAATTGAGCGGCGAACGCCCGCTTATAAGCGGGCCGCGCTTCGCCGCGCGCCACATAGGCCGATAAGGTTGGATATTCCTCAAGTAGCCCCGCCCCCTCCAGCCGGCGCAGCACCAGCACCATGATCAGGTCGGCAGCGCTGAAGGCGCCGTCGAGCCATTCGGAAGCGCCGAGCCGGTTGGCCAGTTGGCCCAGCCGCACGCGCACGCGATCCTCGAGAATGGACAACAACTCGCCATACCACGGTCTGTCCCCTACCAGATAGCGGGACTGCTCGCGCTCGACGATCGGTGGCTCAACGGTGTTGAGCGCCGAGAACATCCAGGTGATCGCTCGCGCCCGTGCATTTTCATCCTCGGGCAACAGGCCTTTATGGTGCTGCGCGATGTGAAAGACGATCGCGCCCGTCTCAAACAGCGCAAGATCGCCCTCCTCATAGGTCGGGATCTGCCCGAAGGGATGCAGCGCGAGATGGCGGGGCTCTTTCATCTGCTTGAACGAAACCAGGCGAACCTCATAAGCCAACCCCACCTCTTCAAGCGCCCAGCGCACCCGCATATCCCGCGCCAGCCCCCTGCCGCCGTCGGGCGAGCTCTCAAACGCCGTAATCGTGATTGTCATGGCCGTTCTCCGTATCTGCCCTAAGGACGGCCCCACAGGCGGGCTGCCGACAACCATGCGCGAAATTTTCCGCCCCGTCAGCCGACTCCCATCGCGAATTGACGAATGGCGTCCGGTAAACATGACCTGAAATCTGCTTTTTTATACTTTGTGTCAAAAAAACTTGACTCAATGAAAACTCGGCTCTATCCGTCCTCCCACACATCAAAGCGCGAGAAATGCGATGAGCTACAAACAATGGAATGCAGTGATCATGGTGGTAAGTGCCCTTGTCATCTCGACATGGGTGGGCCTGGGCCTTGCGAGTGATGGCCCGCCGGCCGATGCATCCGCCGGCGCCTGGCAGGTGCTCTGGGCCATTCTTTACGTGATCGTTTTCAACGTCGTGGCCTCTGTCGTGGTCACCGTTGTGGTCAGCATCGTCCAGCGCGAAGAACTGCGCGATGAAGCCGGAGACGAGCGCGATCTGGCGGTGAGCGCCCGCTCCATGCGCAATGGTTATGCCGTTCTCTCGGTGGCGACAGCCGGTGTCATTGCCGCGCTGGCCTTTGGTCTCGATGCCGTATTGGTGCCCCACGCGCTCTTTGGCATCTCCATGCTGGCCGGCGGCGTTTTCGCGGCATCCCAGCTTGTTTACTACCGGATCGGATAGATCGGATGGGCAAGGGAAAACCAAAGATTTCCAACACCATCCGCACCCTGCGTTTCCACGCCGGGGAGATGACCCAGGCCGCGCTGGCCGAAAAGGTCGGCGTCACCCGCCAAACCGTGGTGGCCATCGAACAGGGGCGGTATTCGCCCTCTCTTGAAGTGGCCTTCCGCATAGCGCGCACCTTTGGCGTGCCGCTTGAAGAAGCGTTCCAGTATGACGAGGAAAGTCAATGACACACCCCGTACCCGCCACCACCATGAAGGCCGCATGGATCGAGCGCTACGGCCCGCCTGACGTCATCACCGTGCGCGAAACTGCAATGCCCGTGATGGGTCCCGGGGATGTGCTGATCCGCACGCGCGCCTCCACGGTCACGCTACCCGATTGCGCCTTTCGGGCCGCCAACCCCTTTATCGTGCGGTTCTTCGCAGGGTTGCTGCGTCCCAAGGCGCCTATTCCCGGTGGTGCCGTCGCCGGAGAAATCGCCGCGGTGGGCGAAGATGTCACCCGCTTTGCGCCCGGAGACCGCGTCTTCGGCACCACCGATCCACGCCCTTCGGCCATGGCCCAATACGTCGCCATGCCCGAAGACGCTCCCCTGGCGCTGATGCCCGACACCCTCGATTTCGGCGAGGCGGCGGGCCTTACCTACAGCTTTCTGACCGCCATGCCGTTTCTGCGCGACGAGGCAAAGCTCGAGCCGGGCCAGTCGATCCTGATCAATGGCGCGGCGGCCAGCATCGGCACCGTGGCCGTGCAACTGGCTCGCCATATGGGCGCAAAAATCACCGCCGTGTGCAGTGCGCGCAACGCCGAACTCGTCTCGGGCCTTGGCGCCGATACCATAATCGACCGCCACACATCCGATTTCACAGATGCCAACGCCGCCTATGATGTGATTTTCGATGTCGTGGGCAAGAGCAGCTTTTCGGCCTGCAGGCGGGCGCTGAAACCGGGCGGCATTTATCTCACCACCACCCCCTCCTTTGCCATCCTGGGGGCCATGATACGCGGCAAGGACGCACAGGGACGACGCGGCAAGCTGGCGACCACCGGCCTGCGCGCCCTGCCCGAGAAGGCCAAAGACATGCTGGTCCTCAGAGACCTTGTCGCGCAGGGCAAACTCCACGGCGTCATCGACCGCGTCATGCCGCTCGACGCCATCGCCGAGGCGCATCGCTACGTCGAGCAGGAAACCAAGGCGGGGGACGTCATTATCGAGATACCCTGAGCGGAGCGCTTCCAGGATAAGTGGGCACCACTTATCCGGTTCGGAAGCGCGACCAACCGTGGATCCTACCCCGCCATCGTCGTCGACCGATGCGCCCATCCGGTGGTGCGTTTTTCGATCCAGGCCATCAGCGCATACATGGCGATCCCCTCGACGGCCAGCATCACAAGGCCCGCAAAAACCAGCGGCACGTTGAACTGGCTCTGGGCGGCGCTCATCATGTAGCCGAGCCCGGAATTGGCGGCCACGGTTTCCGAGATCACCGACCCGACAAAGGCCAGCGTGATCGCCACTTTGAGCGAGCCGAAGAAATAGGGCATCGAGCGCGGAATGCCGACCTTGAGCATGATGTCCATTTTTCTGGCCCCCAGAGCGCGCAGAACGTCCTCGGTTTCCGGCTCGATGGTGGCGAGGCCGGTGGCAACGTTCACCACGATTGGGAAAAAGGCGATGAGAAACGCCGTCAGCACCGCAGGCACCGTGCCGATGCCGAACCAGATGACGAGGATGGGCACCAGCGCCACCTTGGGGATGGCGTTAAACCCCACCATGATCGGATAGAGCCCCGCATAAATGGTCCGCGACCAGCCGATCAACAGCCCCAGCGCCAGCCCGCCGACCACGGCGAGAATGAACCCCAGCGTCGTCGTATAGAGCGTCTGGATCGAATGGCGCTGGATGGCCGGCCAATATTGGATGATCGCCTCGAAAATGCGTGAGGGCGCCGGGAACACCGTATGGGGCAGCCCCGAAAGACGCACGCCGATCTCCCAGATGACAAACAGCGCTACCGTATAGATCCACGGCATCCAGGGCAGCCAGTTGATCGGCTTTTTGGCGATGGGCTTGCTGACGGTTACCGTGGGTGCGGGCGTATCGGTCATGCCACGGCCCTCGCTTCGGCGATTTCGGCCCGCAGCGCGTGGACCATGTCATTAAAACCCGGCTCGTACATGACGTCGAGTTCGCGCGGGCGCGGGAAGGGAACCTGGTGCACGTTGACGATGCGGCCCGGCCGGGCACTCATCACGTGGATGGTGTCGGCCAGAAACGCGGCCTCGCGCAGGTCGTGGGTGACCAGAACGATGGTGACGCCCTGGGCGGCGTGCAGGTCGCGGATCACCTGCCAGAGTTCCTCGCGGGTGAAGGCGTCGAGCGCCCCGAACGGTTCGTCGAGCATCAAGAGCTCGGGCTCGTGGATCAGCGCGCGGCACAGATTTGCCCGCTGCTGCATGCCGCCCGAAAGCTGCCAGGGAAACTTCGAGCCGAAGCCCTTAAGGCCCACCGTTTCCAGCAATGCCTCGGCCTTTTCGACATATTCCGCCTTGTGCCGGCGCAGGCGATGGCGGTGCTTTTCGACGATTTCGAGGGGCAAAAGGATGTTGTCCAGCGTCGTGCGCCAGGGCAGCATTGTGGGGTTCTGGAACGCCATGCCAACGATCGATACCGGCTTTGTGACATAGTTGCCCGCCACCGTCACCACCCCGGTCTGAGGGATGTGCAGGCCGGTGACCAGCTTCATCAGCGTGGATTTCCCGCACCCCGATGGCCCGACCACCGCGGCGAACTCGCCCTTGGCGACGCTCATGTCGAGCCCCGACACCGCCAGCGTGCCGTCGGGCCCGCCATAGCGCATGTCGACATTTTCGATTTCAACGAGCGGTTTGCTCATGGTCTGCCCCTTTGATGGCCGGGCCCGTATCGAGCCCGGCCAAAGCGTGATTACTCGAACATGCGCGCTTCTGCCGGCGGCAGGAAGCTGTCGTCGAACACGTCGGCCGCCGAGATATCCGACGATATGCCGATCGAGGTGCCAAGCTGGGCGATAGCGCGGTCCAGACGGTCGTAATCGATGCCGCCGAAGCCGTTCTCCTGAACGTAAGGAGTATTGATGTTCATTTCGTTGGCCATGGTCAGCCGTTCGGTCTCGATGTCGATATCGAGAATGTCGTTGGCAGCGACCACCGCTGCTGCGCCCACAGCCGGATCGGCCACCGCATCGGCAAAGCCCCTGGTCAGGGCGCGCAGCATGGCTTCGACCACTTCTGGATTTTCGGCGGCGAAATCGGTGTTGACCATGATGGAATTGCCGTAAAGCTCGAGCCCGTGATCGGCCATTATGATCGGCACGATGTCCTCGTCGGCCACGCCCTGCGCTTTCAGGTTCAGTATCACCGAAAAGGCGAACCCGAATACCGCGTCCACGTCGCCCTGCGCCAGCATGGGCTCGCGGACCGGAAAGCCGATCGATTCGATGGTGATATCGGACGTGTCGATCCCCGAAGCCTCCACGAAGGCCGGCCATTGCGCAAAGGCACCATCGGGCGGCGGAGCGCCCAGCGTCTTGCCCTCGAGCGATGCCGGGTCTTCGGTGATGCCCAGCGAGGAGCGCCCGACCACCGAGAAGGTGGGGGTTTCATAGACCATCATGATGGCCTTGATCGGCTGGCTGGCGTCTTCGTCGAGGAACTTGATGAGCGAGTTGATATCGCCAAAGCCCATGTCATAGGCCCCGGTTGCCACGCGCGGAATGACTTCGACCGAGCCATTGCCGACGTCGAACGTCACATCGAGCCCTTCTTCCTCGAAATACCCGTTGTCGCGGGCCAGCATGAAGCCGGCGGCGGGACCTTCGATGCGCCAGTCGAGCGTAAAGCGGACCGGCGTCAACTCCTGGCTCAGGACCGGCGCGGCAAGGCTTGCGCCCAGAACCAGCGACCCGGCGGCCAGCGTGAACACTCTGCGGTTAAGCATGATGGATTTACCCCTTGGTTTTGCCAAGGATGATAGAAGCGCGGCGATTTTTGACTGTAAAGTAAAAAATGCCGACTTTGCAGCCATCGTGAGCACATGCCTATTCAATGGGCGTCCTGCTCACGGCTGTGGCTCAATTCGTGGGCAGTGCGGATCAGAGCGGCAGCCCGCCCGGCGCCTTGATTTCGCGAATACTCAAGTTCGAATGAATTCGCGCCACCCCGGGCAGCCGTGCCACGAGATCACGATGCAGGCGCTCGAACGCGGCCGCATCCTCGCAAATGACGCGCAGGATGTAGTCGGACTGGCCGGCCATCAAATGGCATTCGAGAATTTCGGGAATGTCGCGCACGGCCTTCTCGAAGGCCTCGAAGGTCCTTTCGGACTGGCTGGTCAAGGAAAGCTCGATGAAGAACTGCATCGAAAGCCCAAGCTTTGACCGATTCAGGACGGCGCGATATCCGGCGACAAACCCGCGCTCTTCAAGCGCCTTGAGCCGTCTATGGCAGGCCGAGGCCGACAGCCCGACCCGGTCTCCCAATTCCACCATCGATTGCGCGGAATCCATCTGAATGAACCGCAAGATTTTGCGGTCGATTTCATCGATGGGCAGTTTCATCATGCATTCTGCCCCTTTGGCGCAATTCCATCCCGCACATTTAAATAATTGTGGCGCAATCTGCAACGCTACTGTGCCCAACCGGCGTTACACTGTCACCTTCACAAGGAGAGGAGATCGACATGCGTATCGGCGTGCCGAGAGAAATCAAGAATCATGAATATCGGGTCGGCCTGACCCCTGAAAGCGCCGCCGAACTGAGCGCTGCAGGCCATGAAATCCTGATCGAGACCGGTGCCGGCGCCGGGATCGGTGCCACCGACGCGGCATACGAAGCCGCCGGTGCCCAAATCGCCCCCAATGCGGGCAGCGTCTTTTCCAAAAGCGAAATGATCGTCAAGGTCAAGGAACCCCAGGCCGCCGAGCGCGCCATGCTTTCCGATGGCCAGATCCTTTTCACCTATCTTCATCTCGCCCCCGACCCCGCCCAGACCGCCGACCTCGTCAAATCGGGCGCTGTCTGCATCGCCTATGAAACGGTGACCGACCCGACCGGGGGCTTGCCCCTGCTTAAACCCATGAGCCAGGTGGCCGGGCGCATGTCCATCCAGGCCGGCGCGACGGCGCTGGAAAAATCCCATGGCGGACGCGGCGTGCTGCTGGGCGGCGTGCCCGGTGTCCATCCGGCCAAGGTGGCCGTGCTGGGCGGCGGAGTCGTCGGCTTTCATGCAGCGCAGATGGCCGTCGGCATGCAGGCCGACGTCACCATCCTCGACAAGAGCCCAGCGGCGCTCGAACGCCTCTCGAACCATTTCGGCGCCGCGGCCCGCGTGCTCTATTCCAACCGCGCGGCGGTCGCGACCGCCATCGCCGAGGCCGATCTGGTCGTGGGGGCTGTGCTGGTGCCCGGCGCCGCGGCGCCCAAACTGGTGACACGGGAAATGCTCTCCTCCATGCAGCCGGGCGCGGTGCTGGTCGATGTGGCCATCGATCAGGGCGGCTGTTTCGAGACCTCCCGGCCCACAACCCACGCAGATCCCACTTACGTCGTCGGCGATATCGTCCACTATTGCGTCGCCAACATGCCCGGCGGTGTGGCCCGCACGTCGACTTACGCGCTCAACAACGTCACCCTGCCCTTCGCACTGGCCCTCGCCAACAAGGGCTGGAAGCGGGCTCTGGCCGATGACGCACATCTGCGCAATGGGCTGAACGTGGCGCATGGAGCGGTAACCTGCGCACCGGTCGCCGAAGTTCTGGGGTATGAATATCGGCCCGCCGAGCGGGCATTGGCAGGTTAGAGCTGACGAGCAAAAGCGGAAACGGGTTTTGAGACGCTCTAAGCAAAAAGGGCGCAGCGCCGAAACGCTGCGCCCGGATGGACCAAACGGCAGATATCAGTCCTGCTGATAGGTGTAGATGGTCAAGGAACCATCATTGTGGTTCTCAAGCCCAACCACATCGGACACATCGATATTGTTGTTCGACAGGGCGTCCGACAGAGCCGAGTTTCCGCTGATCTCGTTCTGAATATCGGAGATGTTGGTGTCGTTGCCCGACAGGGCATCGTTCAGCGCCGTGGCGTCGAAATCGTTGAACGCCTCGCCGACATCTACGAACGACACTTCACTCACATCGGCGAGGTCGGAAACATCGCCATTGCCGGCCGCGATCGAACCCAGCAAATCCGAGAACGTCCCGATGCTGCCAACCGAGGTGTCGCCGCCGGTGACATCGCCACCGGACACGTCATCGACAGCATCGACATCGCCGCCGTCAACCGAGCCGGTCACATCATCGACCGTGTCGGACACGCCCAAATCGTTGGTCACGTTGCTCGTGACGTCGTCCACGGCATCGACTGCACCATCGACAGTGGAATCGACAGTATCGGTCACCCCATCCAGGATCGAGGTGTTGGTGTCTTCCGAATCGGAGTTCTGCGCGACGGCAGCCGACGTCAGAAGGGCGGCACCGGCAACACTGGCGAGAAGGGTCTTGGCAAGAGTATTCATTGTTCAGTCTCCTTTTCTGAAAGGGCGCCACCACTGGGCTGGCGCTCCATGACCGTCTGTAGCGATCGGGAGAAGGAACGAGGGCCGTTCGATTAAAGTTTCAGTTTTTTATTTTATTTTTCAATGACTTATAAGATTTCAACGCCAATTGAGCGATCACCGGCCGGGCAATCGCGTCTTTGCGGTTGATGACAAGCTCAGTTGAAAAGATCGGCAAGCGCGTCGTTGACGCCGGGGTGGATCGCGGAACTCGTCGTCCACCCACAATCCGGCGCCGGGCGTAACGTTCCATCACGATCGCCGCCGATGATCGCGCCGGACGAGACATTCGATCTTGCCGTCAGGACTTTCCGTTGGTGTGCGCCAGAATGACGACGCTGCGCGGCGGCAGGGTCAGGCTGGCATTCTTGACGACGATCTCCACGTCGATTGCCGAAACCAGAGCGACCTCGAAATTAAGTCCCTGCTCGGGCGGCAAGGCGACCTCGACGGCCTCGCGCAACCGGTTGAACCAGACCAGCAGGACCTCGCCAGCTTCATGCAGAAACATTCCCAGGACACCGGAATCCGGCCGGTTCCAGTCCTCTTTGGTCATTTCGGCACCATCGGGGCGGACCCACATGACATCCTTGAACCCGTCGGATTTCTCTCCGGTCAGGAATTTGTCGCTTCGGAATGCCGGATGATTCCGGCGCATGTCGGAGAGGCTGGCTACGAAATTGACGAGGTCGCCATCTGCGTTTTCCCAATCGAGCCAGGTGATCTCGTTGTCCTGCGCATAGGCGTTGTTGTTGCCGCCCTGGGTGCGGCCGAACTCGTCTCCCGCCGTTAGCATGAGTGAACCGTGGGAGACAAAGAGCGTGGCCAGCAGGGCCCTTATGTCATTGCGGCGCGCCGTCGTGATCGCGGTGTCATCGGTCTCGCCTTCCGCGCCGTTGTTCCATGAATAATTGGCGTCATGGCCGTCGCGATTGCCCTCGCCATTGGCATCGTTGTGCTTGTTTTCATAGGCAACCAGATCGGCCAGCGTGAAGCCGTCATGGGCGGCAAGGAAATTAACGCTCGCCGAGGGCTTGCGCCCGTCATGGTTGAACTGGTCGGCCGAACCGGCAATTTTCCCGGCCAGCGCCCCGATCATGTGGTCCTCGCCGCGCCAGAACCTGCGCACCGTGTCGCGATACTGGTCGTTCCATTCGATGAACGGTTCGCCGAACTGGCCCACATGATAGCCGCCTGGTCCGGGGTCCCATGGCTCGGCGATCAACAGGCAGTCCTTGAGGATATCGTCGGTCCTGATGCGCTCGAGCAGTTCCGCGTCGCGCGAGAAGCCGTCAAGCGAGCGGCCCAGCACCGTCGCCAGATCGAACCGGAACCCGGCGATCCCGAACTCGGTCACCCAGTATCTGAGACTGTCGATCACCAGATCCTGCACAGCGGGATGGTCGCAACGCAGCGTATTGCCGGTTCCCGCGTCGTTGACCAGTTCCATCGCGCCGTCGACTTCAACATGGCGATAATAGGTGAGCGCATCGAGCCCCTTCATCGAAATGACCGGACCCTGCGAGTCGCCCTCGCCGGTATGGTTGTAAACCACATCGAGCACCACCCTGATGCCCGCGTCGCGATAGGTTTCCACCATATGCCGCAGCGATTGCGGCCCGCGCGGAATGATCCGCGGATCGGTGGCGAAATAGGTGATGGGATTGTAGCCCCACACATTGGTCAGTCCCAGGGATGGCAGATGACCGTCATCGATCCAGCCGGCAATCGGCATCAATTCGACAACATCGACACCCAGATGTTTGAGGTGCTCGACAACGTAACCCGTCGTCATCCCCGCCAGCGTCCCCCGCAGCGGTCCCTGCACCGAAGGGTGGCGCATGGTGAAGGGGCGGACATTGAGTTCGTAGATCAGGTGCGGGCGGCTGGTATCAGGTTCCCAGAGCTGCTCGCGCACCGGCCCCTGCACGAGCGCCTTGGGCACCAGCGGAGCGGTATCGACCGATTCATCGCGGGTCAGGCGCAGTTTCGGGCTGCGCACGAACGTCCTGTCGATGCGCCGCGCGTAGGGATCGACCAGCAGCTTGTTGGGATCGAAATAATAGCCCTGCGCCGGATCGTACCGCCCATCGGCCCGCAGCCCGTAGCTGGCATTCTCGCCGATCCCCTCGACATGTCCCGACCAGCGATTGGCTTCGCCGCGGGTGAGCTCGATCCGGTCGGTCTCCTCGTCCTGACTGTCGAACAGGCACACCCAGATCTTTTCGGCGGTCTCGGAATAGACCCCGAACGCCACACCGGTATCGGTCACCGTCGCGCCGAGCGGGGCGGGTGAGGCGGGCTTGTTGTCTCGTGACATTTAAGGACTTTCGGTCAGGTAATCACACTGGGTACATCGCGGCCGGTCCGGGTCTTGATCTCGGCGACAGCATCGGCCAGCGAGATCAGGTCGGCAAGCGCGTCCTGAGTATCCCTGTCATGCATGCCGTCGCTGGGTTCGAACCGCTCGATATAGACCCGTAAAGTCGCACCGACCGTTCCGGTTCCCGACAGACGGAACACGATGCGCGAGCCATCCTCGAACCCGATGCGGATGCCCTGCCCCATGGCTGTCGAGCCATCCACCGGGTCGTTATAGGAAAAATCATCGGCAAGGATCACTTTGCGACCGTCCAGCCCGTTGGCCAGAAGGGCGGGCAGCTTGGTGCGCAGATCGGTCATCAGCGCGCGGGCATCTTCGGCGTCGACCTCTTCGTAATCGTGCCGCGAATAATAATTGCGCCCATAGGTCGCCCAATGCTCGCGCACGATCTCGTCTACGCCCTGCTTGCGCGCCGCGAGAATATTGAGCCAGAGCAAGACGGCCCACAGCCCGTCCTTTTCGCGCACATGGTCAGACCCGGTGCCCGCGCTTTCTTCGCCGCAGATCGTCACCTGCCCTGAATCGAGCAGATTGCCGAAAAATTTCCAGCCCGTGGGCGTTTCGTAAAGGGCGATCCCCAGCCGCTGGGCGACCCGATCCGCCGCCGCGCTTGTCGGCATCGATCGCGCAATCCCGGCCAGCCCTCTGGCATATCCCGGCGCGAGGTGGGCGTTGGCGGCCAGTAGCGCCAGCGAATCCGAAGGGGTAACGAACCGGTTTTTCCCGATAATCAGATTGCGGTCGCCATCGCCATCCGAGGCGGCGCCGAAATCGGGCGCGTCCGGCCCCATCATCAGATCGTAAAGCTCTTTGGCATGAACGAGGTTGGGATCGGGATGCCCCCCGCCGAAATCGGGCAGCGGGGTGCCGTTGACCACAGTGCCCTCCGAAGCGCCCAACCGGCCCTCGATGATCGCCTTGGCATAGGGCCCGGTTACCGCGTGCATCGCGTCGAACCGCATTGTGAACCCGGCGGCAAACATCGCCGCGATGGCGTCGAAATCGAACAGGGTCTCCATCAGCGCCGCATAATCGGCCACCGGGTCGATCACCTCGACGCTCATGCCCGCAACATCGTGGACCCCGATCTGGTCCAGATCGACATCGGGCGTATCGACGCTTTTGTACTGGGTGATTTCCATGGACCGCGCATAGACCGCATCGGTGATTTTTTCAGCCGCCGGGCCACCGTTCGCGGCGTTGTACTTGACCCCGAAATCGCCGTCCGGGCCACCCGGATTGTGGCTGGCCGACAGGACGAGCCCGCCAAACGCTTTGTAGTGGCGGATGATGTGGGAAGCGGCCGGGGTCGACAAAATCCCCCCCTGCCCGACCATTACCCTGCCGAATCCATTGGCCGCCGCCATGCGGATGGCAATCTGGATGACAGTGTCGTTGAAATAACGCCCATCGCCCCCGATCACCAGCGTCTGGCCTTCCCGGCCCGGCAGGCTGTCAAACAGCGACTGGATGAAATTTTCCACGTAATTGGGCTGCTGGAAGTGCGTGACCCGCTTGCGCAGCCCCGAGGTTCCCGGCTTCTGGTCGGAAAATGGCGTTGTGGCGACGGTCCGGATGCTCACTGGGCTTCCCCCAATATCTTTTGAAAGAGACCGGCATATTTGCCGGCGCTGTTGGTCCAGGAAACGTCGGTCTTCATGCCCTTGCGCTGCATGCGCGACCAGATGTCGGGACGTTGATGGAGCGAGACGGTGCGCGCAATGGCCTCGCCCAGCGCCGGCCCGTCGACCGGTGAGAACTGCACGCCCGTTGCAACCCCGGCCTCCACCGCGGCCTCATTGGCATCGATCACGGTATCGGCCAGCCCGCCTACCCGGCTGACCAGCGGCACCGCGCCATAGCGCAGGCCGTAAAGCTGGGTCAGCCCGCACGGCTCGAACCGCGACGGCACCATGAGCACGTCGGCACCGCCCTGCATGAGATGAGACAAGGATTCGTCATAGCCGCGCACGAACCCGACCCGTCCGGGATGGCGCACCGCCGCGTCGCTCATCGCCGTTTCGAGCTGGACGTCACCCGAACCCAGCACCGCCAGAGCCCCCCCCAGGGAAACCAGCCAGTCGACATTTTCGGCAACGATGTCGATGCCCTTTTGCCAGGTCAGCCGCGACACCAGCCCGAACAGCGGCCCTTCGCCCGGCTCGATCCCGAAGCGCTCGGCCAGCGCCGCGCGATTGATCGCCCGCGCCCGTGTATTGGCCGCCGCGTAGTGGGCCGGCAGTTCCGGGTCGGTCTGCGGATTCCAGGCCGCAGCATCGATGCCGTTGAGAATACCGTAGAGATCATGCCCGCGCTCGTTGAGCAGCCCTTCGAGGCCCATCCCATAGTCCGGGGTGCGGATCTCGCGCGCATAGGTTGGGCTGACGGTGGTGATGGCGTGAGCGCAGCGCAGCCCGCCCTTCAAAAACCCCACCCCGCCGTAATATTCGACCCCCGACATATGGAAAGCCTGAGCGGGCAGGCGCAGATGGGGAAAGATATCGGCCCCGAACTGCCCCTGAAAGGCGATGTTGTGGATGGTGAGGATCACCTTGGTCCGCGTATCGCCACCGAACGCCACATAGGCCGCCGCCATGGCGGCCTGCCAGTCATGGGCATGGATGATGGAAGGCCGGTAGCCCTCGACCAGCCCCTTGGCCAGTTCCGCCGCCGCCCAGGAGAGCGCCGCATAGCGTTGCCAGTTGTCGGTCCAGTCGGTTCCGGTCTGATCGACATAGATCCCCCCCGGTCGGTCGAACAGGTGTTTTGCATCGAGCACGATCAGATCGAGCCCGGCCACTCGTGCCGCGATCAGCTCGGCTGGCCCGCCGAACAGATCGTCAAAGGCCGCGACCGTGCGCCCGCGCTTGATGGCGGCCATGACCTGCGGATAGCCGGGCACCAGGGTGCGCGTGGCGATATCGTGATCGGCCAGCGCCGCCGGCAGCGCCCCGGCCACGTCGGCCAGCCCCCCGGTCTTGACCAGCGGGTAGATTTCGGAAGTGACCGAAAGGACGTCCATCATTTCGAGGCAACGTAGCGATTGATCATGGGCTGGGTGATGAGGGTGACGCCGCTGTCGGTGCGCCGGAACCATTTCGCGTCGAACTCGGGGTCTTCGCCCACCACCAGCCCCTCTGGGATTTCCACCCGCGCATCGACAACGACCTTGCTGAGCCGCACACCGCGCCCGATGGTGCATTGGGGCAAGACCACCGCCTCGTTGAGCTCGGAATAGGAATTGACCCGAGCGCCCGTCCCCAGCAGCGTGTTGCGCAACTGGGCGCCCGAAACGATGCAATCGCCCGACACAAGCGACGAGATGGCATGGCCGCGCCGCCCGTCGATATCGTGGACGAACTTGGCCGGCGGGGTGATCTCGGCGTGGGTCCAGACCGGCCATTCGCGGTCGTAGAGATCGAGCTGGGGGGTAATATCGGTCAGATCGATATTGGCTTCCCAATAGGCATCGATCGTGCCCACGTCCTTCCAATAGGAGACCTGCTCGTGTTCCGAGCGCACGCAGGAGCGCGGAAACCGGTGCGCCCAGGCGGTGCCCTTGGCAACGATGTGGGGAATGATATCCTTGCCGAAATCGCGGCTCGACCCTTCGGTCGCGGCGTCGCGGCGCAACTGGTCCATGAGGAATTTGGTCTCGAACACGTAAATGCCCATCGAGGCCAGCGAGATGCCCGGCTTGTCGGGGATCGAGGGCGGATCCTTGGGTTTTTCCATGAACTCGACGATACGATCGCGCCCATCGACATGCATCACACCGAAGGCCGATGCCTCGCGCGAGGGCACTTCGAGACAGCCCACGGTCACGTCCGCCCCGGTGTCCACATGCTGGCGCAGCATGATCTCGTAATCCATCTTGTAAACATGGTCGCCCGCCAGGATGACGATGTATTTGGCGTTATAGTCGTCGATGATATCGATGTTCTGATAGACCGCGTCGGCGGTGCCCGCATACCACATGTCCTCAGCCACCCGCTGGCTGGCCGGCAGAATGTCGAAGCTCTCGTTACGTTCGGTACGCAGGAAGTTCCAGCCGCGCTGCAGATGCCGGATCAAACTGTGCGCCTGATATTGCGTGGCCACCGAAATGCGGCGAATGCCCGAATTGATGGCATTGGAGAGCGCAAAATCGATGATGCGTGACTTGCCCCCGAAATAGACGGCCGGCTTGGCGCGCCGATCGGTCAATTCCATGAGCCGCGTGCCGCGCCCGCCCGCCAGGACATAGGCCAAGGCGTCGCGGGCAAGCGGCGCCGGGTTCTTCTTGTCGACCATGATCCTCTCCTTTGTTGCGCCCCGGCTGGTCCCTCTCCGGTGGCGTTTGCATTCTTTTTGATAGATGCGCCTATCCCGGTTCGTATTGCAGGATGAGGGTCGATAGCGGGGGCAGAACGATCTCCGCGGTTGCCGGATAACCGAATTCATTGCCTTTGGTTGCGTTGACCACGCCCTGATTGCCCGTATTGGACCCCGCATACCAACCCGCATCGGTGTTGATACGCTCGATCCACCGCCCGGCGGCGGGCATGGGCAGGCGATATTTTTCGCGCGGCACCGGTGTCAGATTTGTGATGACCACAACGGGCGCGGCATCGGGTGCCTTGCGCACCCAGGCCAGAACGGAGTTGGCCTGATCGTTGGCGATGATCCATTCGAACCCTTCGGGCTCGCAATCGCGCCCATGCAGGGCGGGCAGTTCGCGATAGACGGTGTTGAGGTCCGAAACCAGCCGCCGCACCCCTTCATGGGATTGGGCGTCCAGCAGCCACCAATCGAGCGCCTGGGCTTCACTCCACTCTTCGCGCTGGGCAAACTCCTGCCCCATGAACAACAGTTTCTTGCCCGGATAACCCCACATAAAGGCGTAATAGGCGCGAAGATTGGCGAACTTCTGCCAGTCGTCGCCCGGCATTTTCGTGAGCAGCGAGCCCTTGCCGTGCACCACCTCGTCATGACTGAGCGGCAGGGTGAAGTTTTCCGAGAACGCGTAGAGCAGCCCGAACGTGAGGTCGTGATGATGAAAGCGGCGATGGATGGGCTCGCGCTGCATATAGCGCAGCGTGTCGTTCATGAACCCCATGTTCCATTTGAACCCGAACCCCAGCCCCTTGGCGTAGGTCGGCGCGGTGACACCGGGCCAACTCGTCGATTCCTCGGCGACCGTGAAGGTGCCGGGATGATTGCCATAGGTTTCGGCGTTTACGCGCTGGAGAAAGGCGATGGCTTCGATATTTTCGTTGCCGCCATGCCGGTTGGGCACCCACTGGCCGGGCTGGCGCGAATAATCGAGGTAGAGCATGGACGCCACCGCATCGACACGCAGCCCGTCGATGTGGAATTTTTCCAGCCAGTAAAGCGCGTTGTTGGTCAGAAAGCTCGACACTTCCTTGCGCCCGAAATTGTAGATCGCCGTATTCCAGTCCGGATGATAGCCCTGGCGCGGATCGGCATGTTCGTAGAGCGCCGTGCCGTCGAACCTGGCCAGCCCGTGCTCATCGGTCGGGAAATGAGCGGGCACCCAGTCCAGGATAATGCCCAGCCCCGCATTGTGGGCCGCATCGACGAACCGGGCGAACCCTGCCGGATCGCCGAACCGTGCGGTGGGGGCATAAAGACCCGTCGGCTGGTAGCCCCAGCTCGGATCGTAGGGATGTTCGGTGATCGGCAGCAATTCGATATGGGTGAACCCCATGTCCGCCGCATAAGGCACCAATTGCTCGGCAAGCTGGTCATAGCTCAAAAACCCGCCATCAGGCCGCTTGCGCCACGAGCCCAGATGCACCTCGTAGACGCTCATCGGCTCGCGCCGATAATCGCGCGACTTGCGTGCTTGCATGTAAGCGTCGTCGGTCCAGGCGAACGGCGCCGGGTCGGCGACCACCGAAGCTGTCTTCGGCCGCAGTTCCGATTGCTGGGCGTAGGGGTCGGCCTTGAGCGGCAGGAGGTTTCCCGCCTTGCCGATGATTTCGTATTTGTATTGTGCGCCGGGCGTAACGCCAGGCAGAAAGATTTCCCATATCCCGATCTCGTTGCGCCGCCGCATGACGTGGCGCCTTCCGTCCCAGTCGTTGAACGAGCCCACCACCGAAACCCGCTGCGCATTCGGCGCCCACACGGCGAAATGGGTGCCCTCAACGCCCTCGAATGTCATGAAATGGGCGCCCATCTTGTCGAACAGACGCAGATGAGACCCTTCGCCGATGTAATAATCATCCATCGGTCCAAGCACCGGGCCGAAGGAATAGGGGTCGATCACATCCCACTCTCCCCCGTCATTGCCGGCGCGGTAGAGAACGGGCTGGAAACGGTCCATGGTCACCCGGCCTTCAAAAAACCCCGCATCGTCCCTTTTTTCCAGCTTTCCCAAGGACTTGCCGTCAAGCGTGCGCGCCTCGATCCATTGGGCGTGCGGCACGAGCGCGCGCAGTGCCCATTGGCCGTCACTCTCGTGCAGGCCCAGAATAGAGAAAGGGTCGTCGTGCTGGCCGCTCACCAAGCGAGCGATCTGTTTGGGATCGGCCTGCCAACGGGACTGCTTTTTTGCCAAATGTTCTACTCCCCCTCTGATGTCAGCGCATCAGTGTCTTGTTGTGAACCCGCCGGGGACCCCTCAAGTTCCGGCGTCCCTCAGTCAAATCGTCAGATGTGCGGTGCTCCCCAGATGTCATCGGCATATTCGCGGATCGTGCGGTCCGAGGAGAACCAGGCCATTCGCGCCGTATTGCGGATCGCCATGGCGTTCCAGACCTTGCGGTCGTTCCAATGGGTATCGACCTTGCGCTGCGCGGCGCAATAGGCGTCGAAATCGCGCGCCACCATGAACCAGTCATGGTCGTAGAGCCCGTCCATCAGTCCGCGATAGCGCGCCCGGTCGTCCGGCGAGAACACTCCCGATCCAATGGCCTCGATCACTTCGCGCAGCGATTGGCTCGCCTCGATCAACTCGCGCGGCGAGCGGTTCTGGGCGCGAACGTCATCGACCTCGTCGGCGGTCATCCCGAAAATCACAATGTTTTCAGGGCCCAGCCTCTCGCGCATCTCGACATTGGCCCCATCCATCGTTCCGATGGTCAGGGCCCCGTTGAGCGCGAATTTCATATTGCCGGTGCCCGAGGCTTCCATGCCGGCGGTTGAAATCTGCTCGGACAGATCGGCGGCGGGGATAATGGTTTCGGCCAGCGACACGTTGTAATTGGGCAGGAACACCACCTTCAAAAGCCCGCGCACCGCCGGGTCGTTATTGATGACCCTGGCGACGTCGTTGATGAGCTTGATGATGAGCTTGGCGTTCCAGTAACTGGGCGCCGCCTTGCCGGCAAACACCTTGACCCGCGGCACCCAGCGCTTTTCGGGATGGGCGCGGATCATGTTGTATTGCGCCACCGCTTCCATGACGTTGAGCAATTGGCGCTTGTATTCGTGGATACGCTTGATCTGGATGTCGAACAGCGCGTCGGGCGAAACGGAAATCCCCGCCCGCTCTTTGATAAGCGCCGCCAGACGTTCCTTGTTGCCGCGCTTGACAGCAGCGAACTGGTCCTGGAACGACTTGTCCTCGGCATGCGGGTCGAGCTTGATAAGCTGTTCGATATCGTCCCGGAAATCGGGGCCGATGCGCTCGGAAATCAGCCGGGTCAGGGCCGGGTTGCATTGCATCAGCCAGCGGCGCGGGGTGACGCCGTTGGTCTTGTTGTTGATGCGACCGGGGTAGAGTTTGTGTAGATCGGCAAACACCGTCCGCTTCATCAATTCGGTATGCAGCGCGGAAACGCCATTGATCGAATGCGAGCCGACAAATGCCAACTGCCCCATGCGCAACCGGCGACCGCCATTCTCGTCGATCAGGGAAATCGCCGCGATCCGGGAATCCTCGAGCCCCTTTTCGCGCGCTTCCTCGAGCACCATGGCGTTGATGGCATAAGCGATCTGCATCTGGCGCGGCAACAGCCGCTCGAGCAGCGCCACCGGCCATGTTTCCAGCGCCTCGGGCAAGAGGGTGTGGTTGGTGTACGAGAAGATGGCCTTGGTCAGTTTCCACGCCTCGTTCCAGGCCAGGCCCTGCACATCCATAAGGATGCGCATCATCTCGGCGATGGAAATCGCCGGATGGGTGTCGTTGAGTTGGATGGCGACCTTGTCGGGCAGCGAGCCCAGATCGCCAAATTGCTGGAGATGGCGGCGCACGATGTCCTGCAGCGAGGCCGAAGAGAAAAAGAACTCCTGGCGCAACCGCAATTCCTGGCCGGCCGGGGTGGAGTCGGCGGGATAGAGCACGCGGGTGATCGAAACCGCCCTGGCGCTTTCCTCAAGCGCCCCGATATGATCGCCCGAATTGAAGCGGTCGAGAAGCAGCGGATCGATCGGCTGGGCGCTCCACAGGCGCAGGGTGTTGACCCGCGCCCCGCGCCACCCGACCACCGGCGTATCGAAAGCCACGGCGTTGAGATGTTCGGCCGGATGCCAGACCTGGCGCACGCTGCCGTCGGGCTGGGTGACCGGCTCGACCGAACCGCCGAACCCGATCTCATAGGCGCTTTCGCGCCGCTCGAATTCCCACGGATTGCCGTGCGCAAGCCAGTCCTCGGGCAGTTCGACCTGCCAGCCATCGCTCATCTCCTGGCGGAAAAGCCCATGGACATAGCGGATGCCATAGCCATAGGCCGGCACCTTGATGGTGGACATCGATTCAAGGAAACATGCGGCCAGCCGGCCAAGACCGCCATTGCCGAGCGCGGCATCGGGCTCGCGCTCGATCAACTCGTCCAGGTCGACGTTGAACGAGGCAAGCGCATCGCGTATCGGCTCCATCATGCCCAGATTGGACACAGCATCACGCATCAGGCGGCCGATCAGAAATTCGAGGCTGAGATAGTAGACGCGCTTTTGCGAGGTCCGCCAGGTATCGCGCGCCGACTCCATCCACTGGTCGATGATCCGGTCGCGAATGGTCAGGATAGTCGCGGTCAGCCAGTCGGTGCGACGCGCGACGATGGGATCCTTGCCGACGGCATAGGTCAGCTTTTCGAGGATTTCGTTGCGAAGCGTTTCAGCGTCATTGGCGCGAGGCTGGGGGGTGGGAGCATCGTAAACGATCGGCTTTTGCGGCATGTCGCAACCCATGGTTCATGTCTGTTCCTCCCCTCAGAGGGGTAGAGTGTTGCACGAGTTCCGACCGCATTCCAGCACCTTTAGCGTCATGGCGCTCATGCAGGTCCAACATGGTTGAACAAAAAATGCAGCGAGAACGGAACCGCCGGGCCACCGGTGCGTTCTAGGGACAGCCGATGGAGGCGCCCCTACCTTCATCGTGCCAAGCCCTGACCCTAAAGAGGATTGCTGCCCGGCGATCCTCTTTTTTTATGATTGCGCCGGAACCATTCCAGCCGGTCCGCAGTTATGAATAGCGCGGATGCGTTTCCCCCAAGCGCTTCCGCTATCAGAAAGGCCGGGAGCCCCAAAAAGGCTTCCCGGTCTTTCCTCGTTCCGAGGCGCATTTCCGGAAAGATTTCGGATCAGGTGATGTGATTGCCGTCTATGCGCAGGGCATAATCCACGCGGCTGCCCTTGACGGCCAGTTCGCCCATGCCGTCCACGGCCAACGGCACCACGCTTTCGAGAAATTTGCGGGTCAACGGCTCGATTTCATGAGCCGCGTTTCCGGCACCCAGCCGTTCGGTCCATTTCACGACCAGGTTGCGCCCCCCATCGGCGCGCGACTCGACGCTGAACGCCACATGGATGGCCCCGTCGCCGGGATAGAGCTGGCCGTTGCGAACCGCGTTGGACGCCAGTTCGTGGATGGCGAGCCCCACATAAAGGGCGGCATTGGGAGAAACGACCAGATCGTCGCCCTTGAGTTCGACAGGAAGTGCGTTGTCGCGATGAAACAGGGCGATCTGGCGCGAGATCAAATCGCTGAGCAATGCGCCTTGCCAGTCGCGATCAGTTACAAGATCCTGGGCGCGGGCAATCGCCTGCAATCGCCCTGAAAAGGCGGTGACGAAGCCGGGAATGCTGGTGGCGCTGCGCGCCGTCTGGGACGCCAGCGAAAGAACGATAGCCAAAAGGTTGCGCGAGCGGTGGCTGACCTCGCGGAGCAGGTTCTTGAGCTGAACCTCTCGCCGCTTCTGGGCGCTCACATCGATGATTGTGGAATAAACGCCTATCGCCGAACCGGCGGGGTCAAGGTCGGGGTCGACCCAGATGTCGAACCAGCGGACCTCGCCACCGATATTGACAGGCAGTTCGAACCGCTGCGGCTCGCGCGTCTCGAGGACATGAAGCTTGGTTGCCCGAAGGCGCTCGGCGGCCAATCGCGGCAGGAAATCGGCATCGGTGTTGCCCAGAACGTCCGCCAGATCGATGCCGGAGGGAAGGTTTTCCGCCCATTCATAGCGAAGATCGCGGTTCTGATAGCTCAGCGAAACCGGCGTCCGGCTCAGGGCCCGCATGGCAAAGGCGAAGCGGCGAGAGCTTTCGAGTGTACCCCCGCCTGACTTTCCGTTGTCCTGACCCTTCATAGGCGACGCATGTTTGTCCGAGTGTTCCACAAGCCCCACTTAAGCCGCCCCGACGGACGGCCCGATCTCGTCTCGACCACGGGGGTGGCTAACGTGCTCGCCGACCCAGCCCCATGATGAGACCAATAACCATTGCGACGAGAAATACAAAGAAGAGAATCTGCGCAATCGAGGACGCCGCCCCGGCGATTCCGCCAAATCCGAGAACGCCTGCGATGATGGCGATTATGAGAAATGCAAGTGCCCAACCAAGCATGGATCGTACTCCCGCAAAATACTGAACTTGTGGAAGAACGAGCCGGGCGCCGGGTTGTTCCGGCGCCGGATCGATTTATGCGGCTTGCTCCATCTGTTCGGAAAAGAACAGCACCTGGCTGACCAGAGCCTTGACCATATCGGGCTGGAAAGGCTTGGTGACGAGGAAGGCCGGTTCGGGACGTTCACCTGTCAAAAGCCGTTCGGGGAACGCGGTGATAAAGATCACCGGAACGCTGGCCGAGCGCAACATGTCGTTGACCGCATCGATACCCGAACTGCCGTCGGCAAGCTGGATGTCGGCGAGGACAAGCCCGGGGCGGCGCTGGTTGAACAACTCGATCGCCTCCTTGTGGGTGCGCGCGACACCGGTCACGGAATGACCAAGCGATTCCACCATCTGCTCGATGTCCATGGCGATCAGCGGCTCGTCCTCGATGATGAGAACACTCGTTGCAACCTGCCGCGCCATCTCGGTGGAGGCGGTCTCGATGAGATGGGCAAATTCAACGTCGCTGACGCCGAGGATTTCGGCACCCTCATCGTTGGAAAATCGCTCGACTGCCATAAGAAGGAAGGCCTGGCGCGGCAAGGGGGCAATGGCGCGCAGACTGCGCCGTGCCTGCTCTTCCCAGGCGTGAGCCGCGGGCGGCAGGTCGGCAAGATTGATATCCACCGACTTCCAGAGCTGCGAAAAGACCTTGTAAAGAGCGACCTTGGGGTCAAGATCGGTCGGAAAGATCGACCTGTCGGCAACGAGCGCCTCGAGCGTAGCCGAAACATAGGCATCCCCGCTCGACTGGCTACCGGTCAACGACCGCGCAAAACGTCTAAGGTACGGAATGTGCGGCGCAATCAACTCAGCAAGATTCATAAATATAGCTCCCTCGCATAGTCGGCTCGCTTGACGCGCAAGCAGCGACAATGGACCGATAACGACACCTTTGACAAAAAGTTCCGCAGCGATGGAACTTTTTTTGTCTGTTGACGTTTTCAGAGCCAACAACAAGTCGCTTTGTGGGGTAAACGTGACGCAACTTAGCAGTAAGAACAATATGATTGGCAGCGATCAGGACGAAAAGATCCACCAGGGCGAAGACAAGCCGAGCATGGGGGCCGATTCACGCGCCTTCATCGGACTCAAGCTTCGCGAACTCTACGACGACGTCGTCGCGGAGCCGGTTCCCGATCGCCTTCTCGAGCTGCTTGGCAAGCTCGGAGACGATGACAAGCCCAAGTCCGAATAGGAGGCGGCCATGTCAGATACGTTCAATCCAGACACATACGATTTCCGAGCCGAACTTCTCGCCGTCATTCCCAACCTGCGTGCCTTTGCCATGTCGCTCGTCGGCGCAGCCGACAAGGCCGATGACCTGGTGCAGGAGACCCTCGTGCGCGCATGGGACAAACGATCGTCGTTTACGCCAGGCACCAATCTCAAGGGCTGGCTGTTCACCATTCTGCGCAACGAATTCTATAGCCAGATGCGCAAGCGCAAGCGTGAGGTTTCCGATCCCGAGGGCATAATGGCCGAAAGGCTGTCGAGCCACCCCGAGCAGGTCGGCAGGCTCGACATGGAAGATTTCAAAAAGGCGGTGAACCAGCTTCCCGAAGATCAGCGCGAAGCGCTTGTCCTGGTGGGCGCCTCGGGCTTTTCCTACGAGGAGGCCGCAGAGATTTGCGACTGCGCGGTCGGCACCATCAAGAGCCGGGTCAGCCGTGCACGCACCCAGCTTGCGGCCATTCTCAAGCTTGAAGGGGACGGCGAGTTCGGTCCCGACGCCGTGGCGGTGGGGGTTATGAACCTGACGTCCTCCAGTGCCGCCTGAAAAGACAAAAACGCCTGAAATTCAGGGGTTTCGGGCATTCGGCCCGGAACCTCTTTTTTGTTGCGGCGTTAGGATTGCGGTATAACTCCAACATGGGAGGCCGATCATGGCCCGAGCCGCAGCCGCTGCCCGTACAGCGAAAACCAACAATGACGATCCGGCAAAGGATCTCGACGCCGAAATCGCCGCTCTGCGCGAAGATGTGGCAGCGATAACCGCAACGCTTGGCGATGTCGTCAAATACCGCACAGGTGAAGCCAAGACCGAAGCGCGCCGCCTTCGCAAGAACGTTGAACGCAAGGGCGAAGAAACGATGGAGCAGGTCCAGGACAGTTTCGAGGCCGCGGAAGGCGAGCTGAAATCGATGATCCGCGAAAAGCCGATCTCGTCAGTGCTTATCGCGGCCGGCATCGGCTACGTTCTTTCCAAGATACTTTAAGGAGCGGCGCCATGGCGCTCACCGCACCTTTCGCCGCGGTGACCGGCCGCGCAACATCGGCCGTCCGGTCGGTGGGGCAGTCGGTTGCGGCCTATGCAATCATCGGCCTTGTCGGACTTGTCGGCCTCGGCTTCCTCGTCGCTGCGCTCTACATCTGGCTGGCCCAGGAGACCACGCCGCTGGGCGCCGCCCTGCTCATGGGTGCCGGTTTTGTGGCAATCGCCGGCATTGCTCTGGCCATCGTCATAGCCCGCAACAGCCGCAAGAAGGAAGAAAGACGCCGCAGCGCCGCCAATACGGCAATGATGGCATCGACAGTCTCGCTGGCTTCGGCCGGTCTGCGCATCGCATCGCGGGCCAAGGGGCCACTATTCTGGCCCGCCGTGGCCGCCATAGCCCTCGGCTGGTATTTCGGCACCTCCGGCGGCGATGACGAAGAGTAGCAATCCAGTTCCAGCATCAACGAGAAAAGCCGGTCGGTAGGGCCGGCTTTTTTATGCGCGATGATCAACGGTCACCGGCGAGCGTATTGAGCTTGAGCAGCTTGTGGAGTTCGATATCGGCGTCCCTGAGCACCCCCTGGTTTTCCGGGGCCGCATTGCGTTCCTTGACGCTCTTGAGCAGCTCGATCTTGCGCGCGTTAGAGAGCGTGGGATCGCCGGCGATTTCGGCGGGGGTCCGCACGACCGCTCCGGCATCGAAATAGACCGGTATGTTCTTGTCACTCATGGCATTTCTCCTTTGAAGGTAAAATGCGCGTTGCCAACGGCCAGTTCCGGCGAGACATCCGCCTGGCCAGCGCTCCTGGCCCATAGAAAAAGGGCCGGCTTGCGCCCGGCCCTTTCCCGTTGATCGTTTAAAGAGATCCTACTCGATCATCAGCGAGTTGTCTTCGGGAGCCGAGAGATAGGCTTCCTCATTGTACTCCGGAGCAGCTTCCAGTTCCTCTGCGGTAAGAGCAGTGCGCAGGATCAGGCCGCCATTCTCGTCGCGGATGAAGGTGAGGTTATCGAAACCGACAGCAACGGGCTTGGTACCGATGCCCAGGAAACCGCCAAAGTCGATGATTACGGCATCAACCGCACCGTCTTCCGAGAGCAGGATATCACCGATCGAGCCGATTTCTTCATCGCCCGCACCGTAAACCGCAGTGCCGGTCAACTCATCGGCCGAAATATCGGCAGTGGTCACAGCCTCCATGCTGTCGAAATCGAGGGCGGCGGCAGCATCGGCTTCAGCGCCTTCAGCCGGAGCTTCCTCGGCAGCCATCGCGTCTTCGGCCGGAGCGGCTTCTTCAGCGGCCATTGCGTCGTCAGCCGGAGCTGCGGGCGCCATCGCATCGCCAGCCGGAGCGGCCGGTGCCATCGCGTCGCCGGCCGGAGCCGCTGGTGCCATTGCATCGCCAGCCGGAGCTGCGGGCGCCATCGCATCGCCAGCCGGAGCGGCCGGTGCCATCGCGTCGCCGGCAGGGGCAGGAGCCACGGCATCACTGGCAGCTTCCATGTCGGCTGCGGCTTCAGCTTCGCTGGCCAACCATTCCTGACGATCGAATTCCGCTGCATTTTCCAGCTGTTCGCGGGTCATGCTGGCAACCAGGCGATTGTTGCCGTCCATATCCTGGGCAAGCTCGAGATCGGCCCAGTTGATGGCGACGCTCTTCTGGCCGATGCCAAGGAAACCGCCGACGCCGACGACAACGGCACCGATTTCGCCGTTCTGGTCGAGCACGAAATCGTTCACGTCGCCGATCGCTTCAGCGTCGTCCCCGGTGGAATTGTAGATGGTTTCACCGATAATTTCGGTAGCGAGCCATCCATCGGCATTGATGCCGGTATCGGCAGCGCTAACAAGAGGCTCCTGCGGGGTTTCAGGCTCCGCGGGGGTCTCCATCATGGGTTCTGCAGGGGCCATAGCCGGATCGGCGGGGGCCATTTCCTGCGCATAGGCGCCGCCGGTAACAACCAGAGCCAGCGCGGTCGAGGCAAGAAGCTTGCGATACATTAGTTTTCTCCTGAAATCGCTTGTTTCAAGTTCTCAGGCTGGGACCGCGAGGCTCAACTCATGCCACGATCGGCGTTCCAACCGTCATGGCCTTTGAACGTCGCCTTCCCCGCTTGGTTCCCCAATGGAACGAGAATCCCCCACAATTCCGGGCATGGGAACACAAATGGCGCTCCACTCGTTTCTCTTGACTCAGCCGCTTTCGGCCGCCGGCGCAAATGTGTCGCTAATGCCTTTGTCTCGGCATGTTTGCGCCATTGGCCCAGCACAATCACCGGCGATAACCGCACCGGTCGTCAACCACTCCCGGATTTGTGATTTATGAGTTTGCCAGGCTTTGCCCGTACCCCCGCCCATTCGGCCTCATCGGCTCCCATAAAGGGGTACAGTCGACGAGGGTTCGTTATTGGCTGGCTGGCGATCATCTCTTTGGCCGTGGTGGGATACCTGGTCGCCTCGAGCCAGCTTTCCCCCACCAGCGCCCAATTGCGGCTCGCCAGCATAGCCGGAACCGTCCATACGGTGCTCAGTCCGGCCTAGAGCCGTTCAGGATTTGATTGAATCAAATCCTCGGCTCTAAACCTTTGTTTTGTCGCGTGTCCGAACCGCAAAACCGTTTCCACTTTTGCTGGATACGCTCTAGACCGCCAGCCCGGCGGCTTTGCCCGATGCCCAGGCCCACTGGAAATTATAGCCTCCGAGCCAACCGGTGACGTCAACGGCCTCGCCGATGAAATATAGGCCGGGAACGGCTTTGACCTGCATGTCGGTCGAGCTGAGGGCGGCGGTATCAATACCGCCAAGTGTGACTTCGGCCGTGCGGTATCCTTCCGTTCCGACCGGTTTTACGCGCCAGTCCGATACCGCAGCGACGAGGGCGTCCATTCCCTTGCGCCCCAGATCGGCAAGATTGCCTGAAACCCCCGCCTGCCCCACCACCAGTTCGGCCACCCGGCGCGGCAGCAGTTCGGCAAGGGCATTGAGGACAGTCTGCCTGCCGCTGCGCGTACGCGCTTCGACCAGCCATTGGCCGATATCGGATTGCGGCGCCAGGTCGATCGCCACAGGGTTTCCCTCGCGCCAATAGGACGAGATTTGCAGGATCGACGGACCACTCAGCCCGCGATGGGTGAACAGCAGTCCCTCGCGGAATGCCGTCTTGCCATAGCTCACGCGTGCATCCACGGACACGCCGGCGAGAGACCGAAGATGGTCGAGCATGCCGGTTTCGAAAGTCAGCGGCACCAGGCCCGGGCGCGGCTCGACGACAGGGACATAAAACTGCGCGGCGACCTGATACGCAAACCCGGTGGCACCCATTTTCGGGATGGACTTGCCGCCCGTCGCAACGACCAGCGATGTGCAACAGACCTGCCCGTCGGGCAGCCGCAGCGTGTATCCGTTGGGCATGGGCTCGATCGCTTCGACCCCGACACCCAGTTCAAGCTTTACCCCGCCCGCTTCCATTTCATCGAGCAGCATGTCGATGACCTGTTGCGCCGAGCCATCACAGAAAAGCTGGCCGAGCGTTTTTTCGTGATAGGCGATGCCATAGCGTTCGATCAGCGCAATGAAGTCCGCCGGGCGGTAGCGCCTCAGGGCTGAAATGGCGAATTTGGGATTTCGCGACAGGAACGATTGCGGCGTTGTATGCACATTGGTGAAATTACACCGTCCGCCGCCCGAAATGCGTATCTTTTTGCCAGGCGCCTCGGCGTGATCGACAATGAGGACCGATCGGCCACGCTGGCCAGCCGTCGCGGCGCACATCATGCCGGCCGCCCCGGCCCCAATCACAACCACGTCGAAAGAACGCATGTCATCCTGCTAAAAAACACCCGCCCGGTTGGTACCGGACGGGCGGGTTTGGCGCAAACGCTGAAAGCGGTCAGGCAACAATAAGCGTATTGCCCGTCGAAACGCGCGAATAGAGATCCATGATGTCCTGGTTCATCAGGCGCACGCAGCCCGAGGAGACATTGGACCCGATGGTCCAGGGCTCGGGAGTGCCGTGAATGCGATACAGCGTATCGCGGCCATTCTGGAAGATATAGAGAGCGCGCGCGCCGAGCGGATTGTCCAGCCCGCCCGGCTGGCCATTGCGCCATTCCTCGAGCTCGGGCTCGCGCTCGATCATCGCGGACGGCGGGGTCCAGGTCGGCCAGCGACGCTTGAACTGGATCGTGCCGCGACCCGACCAGGCGAACCCTTCCCGGCCCAGCCCGACGCCATAGCGCATGGCCTGGCCGTTCTCCTGAACAAAATAGAGATAGTGATGGGCGGTATCGACATAGATCGTGCCCGGACGTTCGCCGGTGGGGTCGGGAACGACCCGGCGATAATAGACGGGGTCGACATATCGAAGATCGACGGCCGGCACGTAAAATTCCCCGTCCTGCACGCCGCGATACATATTGACATAAAAGGGGTCGAATTGCGGGGCGGCGGGAACCTGCGGCTCAGGCGTCCCCATGCTGGAGCATCCAGCAAGCGCAAGAGCCGAAAGGCTGGCGGCTCCGGCTAGAAATTGGCGGCGGGGGAGTGGCGTGGTCAATGAGGTCATCTTGTCTGCTTCTTGTTATGCGGATGGCTTGCACGGCGCGATGTGAAATATGGCAGGCGCGACATTGTTCCGCCCTCTTGGACACAGACAACAGATGTGTTGCCCTTTGGCATCACGCCCCAGTTGCATCCGGATGGTCCCCCGCGGATCACCGCACATCCTTGAAAAGCGGCCCATCGGCCCGAAAACCGGCATATTCTATGCACGGATATTCATAGCGCGATCTAGCAGGAGATTGGTTTACAATCGGGAAAGGATAAATGTGATCGCACATTTGTGAGAATCGCGGGATCAGCCCTCGATGTCCTCGCGCAGCAATTCAAGCTCCAGCCAGCGATCTTCCATCCCGGCCAGTTTTTCCTGCGCGCTGGCCAGCTCGGCTGTCACCGTCTGGAATTTGCCGGGGTCACGATTGTAAAGGCCGGGATCGTCCAGCAGCGCCTGCAGCGTGGTCATCTTCGCGCGCACGCCGTCCATCTCGCGGGGCAGCGTCTCAAGGGCATGCTTGTCCTTGAATGACAGCTTGCGCTTTTGCTGGGGCGGAGCTGCTGCGGGAGCCGATTTGCCCTTTGGCGCGGGCGCCGGCTTTTCCACCTTGCGCGCCGAAACCCCTGCCCCGCGCTGGGCAACCATGTCGGTATAGCCGCCGGCATACTCGTTCCAATCGCCATCGCCCTCGGCCACGACGATCGAGGTCGCGACCTTGTCGAGAAAGTCGCGATCATGGCTGACCACAATGACGGTGCCCTGATAATCGGCGATCATCTCCTCAAGCAGGTCGAGGGTTTCGAGGTCGAGATCATTGGTCGGCTCGTCCAGCACAAGAACGTTCGATGGCAGCGCCAATGCCCGTGCCAGCGTGACCCGGTTGCGCTCGCCGCCTGATAGCTTGCTCACCACGGTGCGGGCCTGCTCGGGGGTGAACAGGAATTCCTTCATGTAGCCGATGACGTGCTTGGGCTGACCGTTGATGGTGAGCGTGTCGCTGCCCCCGCCGGTCAGGACGTCCTTGAGCGTGGCTTCGGGGTCGAGAGAGGCGCGACGCTGGTCGAGCACGGCCAATTCGAGCCGTGTGCCGAGCCGTACGGTGCCGCTGTCGGGCTCGATCTCGCCCGTCAGCATGCGGATCAGCGTGGTCTTGCCCGCGCCATTGGGCCCGACGATGCCAACGCGGCTGCCGCGCATGACGCGGGTGGAAAAATCCTCGACGACCACGCGCTTGCCGAACGCCTTGTGGATATTTTCCGCTTCCACCACCATGGCGCCCGAACTGCGGCCCTCCGCGACTGTCATTTTGACGGTGCCCTGCGGCCCGCGATAATCCTTGACCTGTTGGCGCAGCCCACTCAGCAGATCCATCCGCCGCACATTGCGCTTGCGGCGCGCGGTGACGCCATAGCGCACCCAGTGTTCTTCAGCGGCGATCTTGCGCGCCAGCTTGTGCTGTTCTTTTTCCTCCTGCTCGAGGAAATCGTCGCGCCAGGCTTCGAAGGCGCCGAACCCCTGGTCGATGCGGCGAGTCTGTCCCCTGTCGATCCAGACGGTGCTGCGCGTCAGATCGGACAGGAACCGGCGATCGTGGCTGATGAGAACGAGAGCCGACCGCAGCGATTTGAGCTCTTCTTCGAGCCATTCGATGACCGGCAGGTCCAGATGGTTGGTGGGCTCGTCCAAAAGCAGGATGTCGGGCTCGGGCGCAAGGACGCGAGCCAGCGCGGCGCGGCGCGCCTCGCCGCCCGACAGCGAGGCGGGATTTTCCCTGCCCGTCAGGCCCAGCTGTTCGAGCAGATATTGCGCGCGATAATTGTCGTCGGCCCCTTCGAGACCGCCCTCGACATAGGCAAGCGTCGTTTCAAAGCCCGACAGATCGGGTTCCTGCGGCAGATAGCGCACGGTAGCGCCCGGCTGGAAGAACCGCTCGCCCCCGTCAGGTTCGATAGTTCCGGCGGCGATCTTGAGCAGGGTCGACTTGCCCGATCCGTTGCGGCCGACCAAAGCAATCTTTTCACCCGGCGCCACCGAGAGGTCGGCCCCTTCAAGCAGGGGCGTCGACCCCATGACAAGGCGGATCGATTGCAGGGCGAGGAGTGGCGCGGCCATAGAGAACTCTGGTCATTTCGGGAAAGTCTGTTCTGGAGCATTTCAGCGCTTCCTTGAATCGCCTCAATTGCTCCAGGTCTTTGTTTTGTCGCGCTTCCGAACCGGATAAATAGTACCCGCTTATCCTGGAAGCACTCCAGGGGACAGATGGCCAATATCAGCCCTCAATGCAAGCCCCAAGGATGAAACCTCAGGCAGACTGCGCGATTTCGCGGGCCTCGGCATTGATCTTGATCCGTGCCCACACCGGCAGGTGATCCGAGCCTTTGCGGGACAGGTCCGAGATATGGACGCCCGACGCGGTAACCTCGATGTCCATGGTCGTTATGATGCGGTCGAAATTGAGCACGGGACGCGACGAATGGAAACTCGGGCCCGGGGCGATCACCTGATGATTTTCCGAAAAATGGGCAAGACACCCGCCCTCGGTTGTCCATTGGTTGAGGTCGCCCATAATGACGGTAGGAAGCGTCTCATCGAGGACATCGAGCTGGTTGAGCACCGATTGCGCCTGTCGGCGTCGCCAGAGATCGACAAGTCCCAGATGCAACCCGATAACGCGCAGACGCTCATTGCCAACCTGGAAGTCGGCGAGCACCGCACCGCGGGGCTCCAGCGCGGGCAACGTCAGGGTTTTGGTGTCGAGCACCTCGATACCTTGACGATAAAGGATCGTATTGCCGTGCCAGCCGAGACTTTGCTCGCGCACCCCGAAACTGATGGCGCAATAATCGGTCCGTTCGGCAACCATCTCAGGCGACAGCGATGCGGCACGCCTCCCGAACCGCCGGTCGACCTCCTGGAGCGCGATGATATCGGCGCCCATTTCAGCGATGATATCGAGGATGCGGCCCGGATCGCGCCGCCAGTCGGTGCCCACGCTTTTGCGGATATTGTAGGAAGCGACAGAAATCATTTTTCCATAATTGCCGTGGCGATGTGGCAGGTCAATGAAGCCGGCCGCACTTGGTTGCTAGAAAATACTGTTCGCATGCGCCTCGATCAGATCAACCGCCTGGGCAAGCTTTTCATCGATGATGGCGAGGTCAGCCGTCCAGTCGGACATGCCGGTGAGTTCGGTTACCCCGTCGGAAATGCCTCGTACCACGACGAGCGGAACATCGAACGACTGGCAGGCGCGCAGCACGGCAAACGATTCCATATCGACCATATCGGCATCGATGGCCGCGTAGCCGGCCCCTGAAACCACATTGGCCCCGGTCGACAATCGCGCTGGAGCCAGCCCCGGTATCTTGGGCTCGAGAGGCAAAACGGCCGGCAGGTTGAGGAACGGGGTCACCCCGCGCCCGAACCCCAGCGCCGTGGCGTCCATGTCGCGATAGGAAACCGAGGCTGCCTGATAAACCCCGGCATGCTCGAGCGTCGCCGAGCCGGCCGAACCCAGCGACACGACTAGGTCGGGCAAGCTATGACCGGACCGCGCTTCCGCCAAGGCGCGGGTGAGTGCTATCGCCGCCTCCACCGGACCGACACCGGACATCAGAGGGTCGATCCGGGCCTTAAGGCGCGGGCCGTATTCGGGATCGGCAGCCATGACATAGAGAATTGAGACCATGACCGTGCCTATGCCGCCGCCAAAGTGTCCGCAAGAAAAATCAGTTATCGGTCCGAGGGCACAAAGACTTCCACAAGAGCGGAGCGATCCCCGCCAGCAGTCGGCGCACCCATGAGGGTCAATATCCGTCCCTCATGGACCACCGCTCCAAACCCGTGGCGCGGAGTGGGGAGCGGGGCCAGTTCAGTCCAACTGTCGGCCGCCGGGTCATAGGCCTCGGCTTCGGCAAAGGTCACCTCGCGCGTTTCTCCCCCGAAGACGAACGCCCTGCCATCGAGCACGGTGGCGGCGACCCCGCTGCGCGCGGTCGGCATCGGCGCACCGCTGCGCCAGGCACCGGACCGGGAATCGTAGATTTCGACAGTATCGAGATTGAACGCCGGATCGCCATCGACCCGCCCGCCAATGGCGAGGATTTCGCCGGCAATCGCAACAACCCCGAGATGGTCGCGCGGCGTGGGCATCGCAGGTGCGGTTTCCCACGCATCGGTTCGCGGATCGTAGATCATGTGGGCGTCGGTATTGGCCGCGCCCGAGAGCGATCCGCCCACGAGATGAACCCTGCCATCGACAATCGCCGCCCCTCCCGCTGCCAGCGGCGAGGGGATGGGGGTTGCCTCGCTCCATTCCAGCGTTTGGCCGTCGAGAACCCAGACCGCATCGCTCGCTTCCCAGCCGTTGATATAGCCGCCGAAGACAAAGACGTTTCCGTCCAGCGCCGCGGCCATGGGGTGATGCAGGGCATATGGGAAATCGGGTCCGACGCTCCAGCTTTGGGCATCGAGATCATAGATCAGCACTTGGGTGGCCCCGACATAGTCGCCGATCAGATAGGCTAGGTCACCGTCCTGCGCCACGGCCATTTCCGAACGCGGCTGGGGGCCTTCGACCCCACCCTGCCACTGGCCGGGCTCTTGCCCGCTGGCAGTGCAGGCAACCAGTAAAGAAACCAGTGCAAGAGTGCGGCGCAGCCCGCTCGACATCTTCCTTCCTCCTCGTCCTATCCGCCAAGGGCCTCCGCTATGCGTGGGGCGACCTCCAGCATGCGCGGCGCCAGATCCAACACGCCCTCCTCTTCCCCGATCACGCGGCGCAGAACCATGATGACCAGAGCGCCATACAGCTGTGTCTTGCCCCTGACCGGCACAATCATGCCCCAGATATCGCCGCCAAAAGTGTGCGCCATATAATTGTTGTCCGCCACAGCATAGCCCTTGGCGCGGATATCGGCGATCAAATCCCGAATCTTGCCCGGCTTGTTGGCCATGACGTTCCATCCTGTCGGATCGCGGCGCAGCAGATCGAGCAGCGCGTTGCGCTCCCTGTCATCCATGAATGCCAGATAGGCCCGGCCAAGAGATGTCGTCAGCATGGGCGGACGATGGTTGGGCTGGCGAGTAACCATCATGCCGCGCCAGTCATGGGTCGTATCGGCGATGATCATGGCATCGCGGTCAAAAATCCCGAAACTGGCCGGCCATTTGAGAATTTCACGGCTCTCGCTGAGAATCGGACTGGCCAGCCTTCCCATTTCCCGTACCGCCGAATATCCGCCCGAGAGAAGAATGGTTCTTCCCGTCACCCGCCATTGGGCCCCGCCGCCCCTGGTCACATAGCCCTCATGTTCGAGGGTTTCGAGCATGCGAACGATAGTCGCCTTGTCGAGTCCCGACTTGGCATGGAGGCTCCCCACTGTGGCATCGGGCTCCTCGTTGACATACCGCAATATGGTCAGGCCGCGACTCAGGGCCTCAACCTTTCTGTACGAAACCATGCTTTCCCCTCGTGCCCCCATCCACGTCCCCGACTGGTAATACAGTATAATGCATGTAACTAGACTTTCGTCTAATTCTCGATTTTAAAACTCCACAATTGAACCGCCCCGCATGGTCGGCACGCACGTTTTCGGGCCAAATTTTGGGCAATTCGGACCGGACAGGCACATTCTTTCCGGCGAACTGCCGGAAATCGAAATAACTTTGCGCAGCATTGCTGACATATCAGCTTGACTCAACACGCCGCGGAAGCGCAATTTTGTGAAATGGCGTTTCACAATGCGGCGCCTCGTCGCCCGGCCATATGCCACAGCAGGCGATCGCAGCCGACAAATCGGAAAACCGGAAGTCGGCAAAACGAGGAGGAGTTTCGATTCTGAAAATGAAGGATTTGAGTATGTGGAAACCCACAAATCTGGGTCTCGCTGGGCGGTCTGCGCTTGTCGCAGTCGGAATTGCCGCCCTGACCGCGACTTCGGCTTTTGCGTTCGGCAACATGTCAGCCGAGCAGCGCGCTGCGCTTGAAGCCAAGGCAACGGACGTGGCCCAAGTTGAACAAGTTGAAAGTGAAGCCCCCGCCGAGGGCGGCGAGCGCACGATTTTCGATGGTGTCTATACTGAGGAACAGGCTGATCGCGGCATGGGCTTTTTCGGCCCAGACTGCGCGACATGCCATTCCAACACGGCGCGCGGCTCATCCGCGGCTCCGGGACTGATCGGTTACACGCTGGACAGCAAATACGCCGACCAATCGCTCTACACCTATTTCGACTACATGCGCGCCAACATGCCTCCGGGCAATGCAGGCTGGTTCACCGACCAGGAATACGCCGACATCGTCGCCTACCTGCTCGAACTGCATGGCGCCCCAGCCGGCGACGCCGAACTCGAAGGCACTGAAGAAGCGCTTTCGACCATCATGATCGTCCCCACGCCCGAGGGCTAGGATTGCGATCAGAACCCATGGGAAGGCCGGGCCTCCGGCTTTCCCACGCCCAACAACAACTCGTACCATAAGGGAAAGGGAGTGAGGCAAGTGTCTTCCAAACTGTTGAAAATGGTCCTTGCGGGGACCACGGCTTTCGGGCTGATCGCCGTACCGGCGTTCGCTCAGACCGCGATCAGCGATCTGGCGCCGGTGACCGACGAAATGCTCGCAAACCCCGATGATGGCGACTGGCTCGCGTATGGCCGTGCTGTCGACAACTATCGGTTCAGCCCGCTCGACCAGATCAACGCCGACAACGTCGGTCAGCTCCAGATGGTCTGGTCTCGCGGCCTTGAAACCGGCCCGATGCAGACCTCGCCGATCGTTTACGACGGCGTCATGTTCATCGCCAATCCCGGCGACACCATCCAGGCCCTGGACGCCGTCACCGGCGATCTGATCTGGCAGTACAACCGCCGCCTGCCCGACACCAACACCCTGCATTCGCTCGGCGATCGCAAGCGTGGCATCTCGGTGTATGGCGACCATCTCTACTTCATGAGCTGGGACAATTTCCTTGTCGCTCTCGACATGAAGACCGGCCAGTTGGCCTGGGAAGTCGACCGTGGCCAGGGCACCGATCTCGTCTCCAATACGTCGGGCCCGATTGTGGCGAACGGCGTGATCGTGGCCGGTTCGTCCTGCCAGTATTCGGCGTTCGGCTGTTTCATTTCCGGCCATGACGCCGAAACCGGCGAAGAGCTCTGGCGCAACACCTTCATCCCCGAGCCGGGTGAAGAAGGCGACGAAACCTGGGGCAACGACTATGAATCGCGCTGGATGACCGGCGTTTGGGGTCAGATCACCTACGATCCCGAACTCGACCTCGTCTTCTACGGCTCGAGCGCGGTTGGCCCAGCTGCGGAAGTCCAGCGCGGCACTCCGGGCGGCACGCTCTACGGCACCAACACCCGTTTTGCGGTCGATCCGCAGACTGGCGAGATCGCCTGGCGCCACCAGACCCTGCCCCGCGACAACTGGGATCAGGAATGCACCTTCGAAATGATCGTGGCCGATACCGACGTGAACCCAAGCGATTCCATGGATGGCCTGCGCGCCATCGGTGCGAATGCCTCGGGCGAAGGTCGCCGCGTTCTGACTGGCGTGCCGTGCAAGACCGGAACGATGTGGCAGTTCGACGCCGAAACCGGTGAGTTCCTCTGGGCCCGCGACACCGCTTACACCAACATGATCGACAGCATCGACGAAACCGGTCTCGTGACCGTCAACGAAGATGTCATCCTCGATGAGATCGGTGTTCCCGTGGAGCACTGCCCGGCCTATCTCGGTGGCCGCGACTGGCCGCCTTCCGCGTTCAACCCCAACTCGGGCATCTACTACATCCCGCTCAACAACACGTGTCAGATTTCCACGCCCCGTGACAACGAGCCCACCGCGCTCGACGTCTACAACGTGGATTCCGAATACGTGTTGCCGCCCGAAGAGACCAATGTCGGCCGTATCGATGCCATCGATATCGCCACCGGCGAAACCGTCTGGAGCTGGGAACAGCCCGCTGCACAGTACTCGCCGGTTATGACGACTGCCGGCAACCTGCTGTTCACCGGTGGTGGTGATCGCTATCTCAAGGCCTTCAACGCCGAAACCGGCGACATGCTGTGGCGCTCGCGCCTGGCATCGGATGCCTCGGGTCACGCGATCACCTATGAGGTCGATGGCCGTCAGTACGTCGCGATCCCGGCGGGCCCCGCCGGCTTCTCGTCGGCGCTGATGGGGATGATCGACGACAATATCGATCAGGGCGGCAGCAATTCCGCCGTCTATGTCTTCGCTCTGCCTGAAGAGTAAGACCTGACCGACAAACCGGGGTTCAGCGGTTCGCCGCTGGACCCCTTCTTGTCTTTACGTGCCGGATTGCCGGCATCTGCGGACCTTCAGGGAGGATGGATGCCGCTCTTGAGCAAAACTGCTTCCCCTATCGGACTGGCAAGCGCCGCAATGCTCTTTGCAGGATCGGCATTCGCCCAGTCCTTCGATATCGTACCGCGCGACCTCTACACCGAACGCATGCGGCAAGAGGGCGCCAAGCTGGTCTTCTGTATCAACCCCGAAGGCGTTCTGGCCCCGTTCGAACGCGAACTCGCGCAGTCCATCGGTCAGAGCCTTCTGGCAGAAGTCGAATTTTACGAGGTGGGCGCCCGCGACTGGCCGACACGGCCATTGCCGCTCGACTATCGGATTGTTCTCACCGAGCAGCAGATGTTCATAATGCTGGCGCAGGAATGCGACGGCTTCATGGGATTCCTGCTGTCCCCGTCCAATCCCGCCTGGATGACCATAAGCCAGCCCTACCTCAGCGCCCAAACGGTTCTGGTGACCCGCTCGGACTCGGCGGCACTGGCCGATATGCCCTTCGGCGAGACTATAGGCGTGCGCATGATGGCGGCGGGCGATAACCGTCTGATCCAGTATCTGGGCGCACAGGCAGAAGAGAGCACCTGGCGCCGCACGCCTTACCCCGACAACGAATTGATGCTCGAGCGGCTCGTCGATGGTACGATCGGCGCCGGCATGATCTGGGAATACGGGTTGTTCGGTGCGACCGACGGAGACCCCGACGCCGCCGGGTTCAGCTATTCCTACGACCTGCCCTTTCCCGTCGACCCTATCGAAATCGGTATCGCCACGCGGGCCGAAGACAGCTATCTCAACAATTTATTGTCCGATGCCATTGCCGCGCTCAGGGCCGACGGCACCATTGACGCGCTTCTGGCCGAAAACGGGCTGACCGATGTAAGCGGCAACTGAGCAATGGCGGTATTCTGGATCATCGATAACATCGCCGTGGAGGCTCGCCGATGTTCGATCTGAGTTTCCAGCAGCTTGTGATGCGCGCCATCGCCACGGTCGTCGTTGTGACTTTCATGGGCTTTTCCGTTGCCGGTTTTGCCCGACTGCTGGGCGACAAGGGCACCGTCTATGACGGCAAGCTGACCCTTAACCCATTTGTACATATCGATATCTTCGGGCTTTTGGCCGGAACGGTCGGGCGCGCGGGATGGACACGGCCCATTGAGATCGACCCCGCCGCGGGCAGGATGGGACGCGCAACACCGGTGATCGTCGCCGTGCTGACCATGGCGGCGATATTTCTCCTTGGCAATCTCGTGTTGCTGGCCTTGCCGTGGGTTGCGACCAATTGGCCTGCCAGCAGCGCGGCGTTCGTCGACGCAACGATCAGGATGACCGCCGACGTCGCCGCCTGGACCTTGGCACTCAACATCATCCCCATCCCACCGCTGCTTGGCGGCTATCTGCTGGCGTCGCTCGCTCCCGACGCCCATGGATGGCTCGTCAAGCGACACCTCTACATTTCCATAGTTCTGGCCGCGCTTGTCATCCTCACCTATCGGAACCTCCCGGCAACGCCCTTTGGTGAATTGGCCCGTCTTCTTGGAGCGCGGTGAACCATGGCCGACGCGATGCTGACGGACCCCATTCTATCGCCTCTCCACAGCGTCATCGCGCGGCGCCGGGCCCGGACACTGGCTCGGATCGCGCTGGCCTGCGCGCTGGCGTCCGTGGCCGCGCTGCTGGCTGTGCTGGCTTTGGACCGACTTGGAATCGCATCGATCGACGCCACGCCAGTGGTACTGGCAACGGCACTGGCGACAATCCTCACAGCCGGGGTTGTCGCGTGGATGCAGCGCCGGTCGCCGGTGCAGGAAGCCTTCTTCATCGACCAGGCAACAGGCTTTGATGAGGCCTACGGCACCGCCGTCGAACTGGTCCAAGGCCCCGGGGCCCTGGCCAACGCCGTGCCCAAGGAACTGGTTGGATCGGTTCGCGATCGGATCGATACCGTTGTGCCTTCCCGCCTGTTGCGCGTGTTAACGCCAGGTTTTGCGGTCGCGCTGTCGCTCACTGCGGGTCTGGCGCTGGCTGCAATCTGGCTGGCGCGGATGCCCGCCCCTGCCGTTCCCCAAGAGCCCGTCACGCAAAGTCAGCCCGCAGATGCCGAAACGATCTCGACGATCGCGGAAATGATCGCCGAAGACGCCCAAACGCGCGATGACGTCTTGCTGGGCGCTATCGCCAGAACACTCGCGGAACGTGCCGAAACTGCCGGTGCGCAGGGGCTGTCCGACGCACTTGCCCGCGAAATCAACGATCTTCTCGATCAGGCGGCCGCCGCCTATGGCGACAATCCTCCCGACTGGCTCGGCAATACCGACGGCACGCGGCTCGACGAGCTTGAGGCCGGTCTTCAGGCAATGGAAGACGAGAGCCGGGCCCCACCATCGACCCAACCACTCGGACCGCCCCAGGGACGCGGCGATGCCATACAGGCAACCCCGGAAGGGCCTGGGATGTACGAGGCGCGTCCCGAGCTTGCCGAGCAATATGCGAACCGGCTCGATGACGAGCGTTTGGCCAATGCCGAAATCGTCTCCAACGGCGAACCGCCCACCGATCTTGGCGGCGGATCGCCCGGCGAGGGACCGCAATTGATGGAGCCCCAGCAACTCCAGTCCATCGGGAGCATTCCCGTTGGCGCGGCGCTGGAGTCGGGCCGCGGACTTTCCAACGCCGCCGGATTGGGCGAACAGGACATGCAGACAGACGACGCCTTTACCCAATTGGGCGCCGAGCCGGGCGAGGACATGATTGTCAGCGCCGAGCCGCAAGCTGGCGGAAGCCGCATCCGGATCGAGATTGTTCCACAGGCGGCAGAAGGCGGCGACCAGGGCGCCGCCAATGCGATCGGGGGCCAGACCGGCTCGGGGTCGTCCGAGCCGGTAGCGCGCGATTTCGTTCCGCTCCCGGCCCGCGACATCACCGCCCGCTATTTCGAGCGCGCGGCGCAATGAGGGTCTGGCCGAAACCATGATCGGATTTGCCGCGCCCTTTTTTGCGACGTTGCTGCTCGCAGCCGGTTTGGTATGGTTCCTGCACAGCCGGCGGGAATATCGGCAGATGGTGCCCAGCCTGACCCTGTGGCGCCAATTGCAGACCCATGCGGGACTGAAACCCAAGGCACGGCTGATCCCGCCGATCACCGTTCCGCTCCTTCTTCAGCTTCTGGCCGTTGCGCTTTTCACGCTGGCCCTCATCCAGCCATTCTGGGGCAATCGTGCTGTCCCCGATCACATGATCATTGTCATCGACGGTTCCGCTGGAATGCGCACCAGCGCAGATGGCCGGACGGCGTTCGAAACCGCCAAAAGCGACGTCCTAGCCGATTTCGCCGGCCAGTTGCAGCCAGCGCCCGAGCGCCTGTCGGTGATCGCCGCGGGCCCGCAGCCCGGCTATATCGCCGCCCGCTGGGCATGGTCGGGCGATAATCTGAACCAGGCGCTTGACGCCGTGCCGCTGACCGACGGCGCAACCGACTGGCAAGAGACAGCCAGGCTCATTCCCGGTATCGCGCGCGATGGCGAGGTCACCGAAATCCTGTTGGTCTCAAACGAGCCGGCGCCCCCCGACTTTGTCGCAACCACCGAGAATCTCAGGCTTTCCCAGCATATCGTTGCGACCGGCGGCGACAATTCCGCCATCAGCGGTACCCTCTTATTGTCCGATGCCGCGACCGATACCTGGACGTTGCAGGGCGAAGCGGCGTTGGGCGGACGCGAAACCCTGTCCATTACCGTGCAATATGCGGCCGACAGCAGCAGAACGCCGCTCGACTGGGCGACGATAGCCCTCGAGCAATCGGAAGGGGAAAGCGGTCCTGTTGCATTTTCCCAAGACCTCGAACTGCCCGGCCCCGGTATCGTTACCGCCTTTGTTCCCACCGATGCCAACCCGCGCGACAACCGGCTGCGCTTCATCGCCGAACCGGTCACTGAAGCGCTCGACATTCTCTATGTCGGCGATGGCGACCAGCCCCTGCTCAGGGCGCTCAACGCCGTGCCGGGAGTCCGGATATTCCAGGACTCGACGCCCGGCGATGCGGCCAACGGATTTGGGCTGGTCATCGTCGAAACCGGACAGGCCCTCGCCGCGCCGGCGACCAATTCGATCATTTTGCAAACGGGCGGCGCTCCGCTCGATGATGCCGATCCCGACGATTGGGCCACCGATCATCCACTCTCGCAAGACATGGACTGGGCCTCCCTTTCCCTGGCGACCGCCACGGGGCTGACACCCGAGAACGGGGAAACCACGCTGCTGTCGGCTGACGGGGTGCCCCTGATCACAGCGGCGGCAACAGAGACCGGGCGCCATATCCGCATCGGGTTCGATCCCCGCCAGTCCAACTGGCCGCAAACCAGCAGCATGCCGATCTTTGTTGCCAATCTCATTGACTGGATCGGTCGCCAGCCGGGCGCGGCGCCAACCACAAGCTGCACGGTGGGGCAGCCCTGCCGGATCGATGCCCGCCTGTTGGGTCAGCCCCTCAGCAACCTTGAATATCCCGGCAGACAGTCGGCCCGGGTGCCCGAGGGCGATTTCATTCCCCAGGAGGTCGGATTGTTCCGGGTCGGGCAAGGCGCCCTGACCCATCTTCTGGCCATCAACCCGGCCGCGCCCGGGCAAACCGCCCAAACTTCGGAAGGATCGCGCGCCTTGGGCTGGCCACAGGGGTTGTCGCTCTGGCTGCTCGGGGCGGGCCTCTTGGTTGTCGTTATCGAGGGTGTCCTGACGGCCCGCAGGCAGGGCTGGATGCCCCGTCTTTCGGCGCTTCGGCTGGCAACGCTTGCCCTGCTGGTGGCCGCGATCGCCAATTTTGCCTGGCCATGGCTCGGATCGAAAGCCGGCGTGGTGATGGTGACGGCGCAGTCCGACGGCCTGCAAGCCGCGACCTCGACAGGGACCGGCAGCTCGGGCGTCGGCGGTCTCGTCGCCGGTCCGTCGGCCCATGTCGTTGCCGATCTGGGAACCTCGGGGCCGGCGTCATCGAACGTTCTGCGCGTCACCCATACCGCCCAGGCGCTCGAACTGGCCGTGGCCATGATCCCTCCCGGAAAGGACGGATACGTTGTTCTCGCCGGTGATACCGCCCCCGAGCCGGAGCTGGAACGGGCATTGGCCGCGCGCGGGATCACCGTCAATTATCTCGAAACGCCGCCGCTCGATGACGGGGAAATCTTTGTCGGGCGCCTCGACGTGCCCCAGCAGGTGCTCTCGGGCGAGGCCGTTCCCCTGACCGCGCTCGTGCAGAGCGGCGATGCGCAGACCGTCAGCATGGAGATCGTTGCAAACGGAGAAGCGATTGCCAGCCAGGACGTCGACCTCGACATCGGGCAGAACAGAATTCAGGCTGTGCTCCCGGAAATCGAAAGCGGGGAGAACCTCGTCGAAATTCGCCTCGCGGCCACCGACCCCTTCCCGCAGAACGATGCCATCGGCCAGATGCTCACCACGGCCCCGGTCCGGCCCATCGCGATCATTTCCGCCGATCCGGCCCATGGCGAAGCCTTCCGGCGCCTTCTCGACGATCAGGGGCTCCAAGCCACAGTTTTCGAACCGCGCCGGGCCCCCTACTACCTCAAGGACTGGCTGGGGTTCGGCGATATCGTGCTTTTGAACACCCCTGCCCTTTCTCTGACGACGCTGCAGCAATCGCTGATCGAAACGGCGGTTGAAGAATACGGCATGGGGCTGCTGATTCTTGGCGGGCCAAACAGTTTCGGTCCCGGCGGCTATTTCGGTACGCCGCTTGAAGCGGTCTCGCCTCTATCGAGCCGCGTGCCACAGGATGCACCCGAAGTCGTGATGGTGTTCGTTCTCGATCGGTCCGGCTCGATGCAGCAGCCGGTGGGCGAGGGCAACCGGCTCGACGTTGCGAAAAACGCGACAATGGCCGCGACCGAGTTGCTCAATCCCCAGAGCCAGGTCGGCATCATCGCCTTTGATGCCGAAGCGCGGACATTGCTTCCCCTGACGCGGCTCGCCGATGCGCCCGATGCGGTGCAAGCATCCCTCGAAGGCTTCGATCCGGGCGGTGGCACCGCGATCTATCCCGGCCTCGTCGAGGCGCTCGACATGATGAACGGCCTCGACGCGCCGGCTAAACATATCGTGGTGATGACCGACGGCTTGAGCCAGCCGGGCGATTTTCCCGGTATCGTCGGCCAGTTGCGCGCGCAAGGTATAACGGTTTCCGCAGTAGCCATCGGCCAGGGCGCCGACACCACGGTGGCCCGCACAATTGCCGACCTCGGCGGCGGCGCGGCCCATGTCACCGCCGATTTCGAAGCGCTGCCCTCGATCCTCTCGCAAGAAGCCATGCTGCTTGCCTCTCCGGTCAAGGAAGGGCCGACCCAGCCGGTCTGGCTCGATCGCAGCGCGAATTTCCTGCAGGCCCTTCCGGTGCAATTGCCGCCGCTGGCCGGATTTGTCGGCACCACCGCCAAGCCCGATGCCGAACTGGTGGCGACAACCACCGACGATGAAGGGCGCGACATGCCCGTACTCGCCTATTGGCGCTATGGCAACGGCATGGTGATGGCGCTGGCCACCGACGCCACCGGGCCATGGTCCGATGCCTGGCAGCGACTGCCCCAATATGGAGCGCTCTGGAACGACATCCTCCTCCAGTTCCAGCCGACCACGCCGCGTCCGGGCCTGACGCTGACCACGGCAAGCGACGGCGACTATCTCGATCTGCGGGTCAGCGCGCTGGACGCGGACGGTTTGCCACTGACGGGCCGCTCGTTGGTCGCGACAGTCACGCCGCCCCAGGATCGCAATGCCGAAACCACGGCACTGACCGAAGTCCGCCCCGGGCTTTATGAAGGACGCCGCGTGCTCGACGCCGTCGGCCGCTATGGCCTCACCATCGATCAGGGCGACGACGCCGAACCTATCCATACGGCCTATTACCATTCTTACGATACGCGCTATGATTTCTCGCGCGTGGGCGGAGCCCAGGCGCTGGCTCGCGCGACGGGAGGAACGGCAATAACGCCGCAGGAGATTTCAACGCTGGGTGACGGCCCCGCACTGACCTGGCTGCACAACTGGCCGGCATGGGCCCTCCTGGCATTTGCCGCCTTTCTCATTGATCTGACCCTGCGCTATGGCAGGTTCCCGGCCCGGCGCAAATCGACGACGACAAGTGAACACTCTCAGACCTCGCGCCAAGGAGCACCAATCTCATGACTGCGATCTCGCCACAGACACCTCTCGAAGACGGCGCGTCCCAACTGGCCGCGCTGCGCGAGGCCCTCAACCGCACGCGGGACTCCATCGCGACGGCGGTGATCGGTCAGCAAGGCGTTGTCGATCTCATGCTGATCGCGCTGATGGCGGGCGGGCACGTATTGCTCGAAGGTCCTCCGGGCGTGGGCAAGACGCTGATGGTGCGTTCGCTGGCAAGGGCCGCCGGCCTGACCTTCTCGCGTGTGCAGTTTACCCCGGACCTGATGCCAGCCGACATCACCGGCGCCTCGGTTCTGGTCCCTACCGCCGACGGACGCACCCAGCTCGAATTCCGCAAGGGCCCGATCTTTGCCCAGTTGCTTCTGGCCGACGAGATAAACCGCGCCACCCCCCGCACCCAGTCGGCGCTGCTCGAGGCCATGCAGGAAGGGACGGTTTCGGCCGGTGGCACGACGATGGAATTGCCAAAGCCGTTTTTTGTGCTGGCGACACAAAACCCCATCGAGATGGAGGGCACCTACACGCTTCCCGAAGCCCAGATCGACAGGTTTCTGTTTCGCATCGACGTTCCCTACCCCGACCAGGAGGTGCTGACGGGCATCCTGGCCGCGACGACCGGCATCAGTCAGGATACGCTGACCCAGGCGATGACGGCGCGGGACATTCTAACACTTCAGGGACATGTCCGCTCTGTGCCCATCGCCACCGCCATTCAGGAAGCGGTAGCCCGGTTCTGTCTGGCCACCCAGCCCGGCGGGGCCACGGCGGACAGGGACGTCTCCCGCTATGTGCGGTTCGGAGTGAGCCCGCGCGGGGCGCAATCGCTCGTCGTCTCGGCCAAGGCGCATGCCTTCATGGCGGACCGCAACCATGTTTCGGTCGCCGATCTTCGCGCCGTCCTGTTGCCCGTCATGCGCCATCGCGTGCAGGTCAACTTCGAGGGCCGCGCCGCCAATATCGATATCGACAAATTGCTGCTGCGCCTGTTCGACCAGACCATGAGCAAACTCTGATGCGTCCGCCCTCCGCCCTTCTCGAACGTCTTACGACCAGCCGGCTGCTGCCGGCCTTTGCCCAACCATCGGTTGGCACGGGCGAGCGCCGTTCGCGGCGCAAGGGACCGGGCATGGAGTTTATCGACCACCGCCCCTACCAGACGGGCGACGACACACGGCACCTCGATCCGCACCTTTATGCCCGCACCGGAGAATTCGTGGTGCGCGAATATTCGCTCAACCAGCAATTGCCGGTGACGATCGTTCTCGATCTATCCAGGTCCATGACCGCCGATGGGGCTGAAAAATCAGAGCGCGCAAAACTGGTCGCACAATTGCTCGGCTTTGCCGCCCTTGCCGGAGGCGACCGGATTCAGGTCGTGGTGCCGGGCGAGAAGGGCAAAAAATTCTCTCCCCGCTGGCACGGCGCGGCGCGGGCCGATCTGATGTTCGACTGGATCGCCAAACAGCCCGGTGCCGGTCGAAGCGATTTTCACGAAGCGCTGCGGACGTTGCGCCGGGACCTGCCCTCCCATGGCCTGGTCATCGCCATCAGCGACTGGTGGGACGGCGACATCAGCCCGGCCCTCGATATCCTGTTTTCCGCCGGGCACGAAGTGCTGGCCGTCCAGATCCTCACGCCGCGCGAAATCGATCCGGCCGGCATCGAAACCGGCATCGTCACCATAGAGGACGCCGAAACCGGTGAGGAACTGGAACTGGCCATCGACGCGGGATTGCTCAGCCGCTATCGCAAGCTGTTTGCCGCGCGGCAGGAGGAAATGCGCGGGCTTTTCAATTCAAAACACTGGCATTTCGTGACGGTTTCGACCGACGATGATATCAGCCGGTTGTTCACCCGCACGCTACGGGCACAGGGAGTTCTTTCATGAGCGATGATGCCGCCGGGGCACCCGCAATCGTTGTTGAAGGCGTATCCAAGCGCTTCGGCCGTGTGCTGGCACTCGATGACGTGTCCCTTTCGGTGCCACAGGGTGAAACCTTTGCCTTGCTGGGCCCCAACGGCGCGGGAAAATCGAGCCTGATCGATATCCTTTGCACCATCAGCCAGCCTGACGGCGGACGGGCGGAAATCACTGGCATCGATGTCGTAAAACACCCCCTTCGTGCCCGCAAACAGCTCGGCGTGGTATTTCAGGAAGCAACCCTCGATACGCGCCTCTCGGTTTACGAAAACCTCGATTTCCACGGCATGGTCTATCAGATGAGCCGCGCCGACCGGCGGCGGCGCATCGATGAAATGCTCGCGCTGGTAGAGCTTTCCGACTGGCGCGATGCCGTGGCGAGGACGCTCTCGGCAGGCATGCGGCGGCGGCTGGAAATCGCCCGCGGCCTGATGCACGAGCCAAAGATATTGTTTCTCGATGAACCCACCATCGGTCTGGACACTCAGTCGCGCGCCAAGATCTGGTCCTATCTCGAACAGCTGCGGGCCAGCCAGAACCTCACCATCATCGTGACCACCCACTACATCGAGGAAGTGGACACCTGCGACACCATCTGCATCATCGATCACGGCAAGATCCTGGCGCGTGGCACGCCGGAATCGCTCAAGGCCGCGCACGGCACCAGCCTGTTCCGCGTCACCCCGCGCACGCCCGAGGCCCATGCCGCGCTTCTGGCGCGCTATCCCGGAACGGTCGAAGGTGCCGAAGGTCAGTTGCTCATAAAGGCCGAAAATGCCGGCAGTGCCGATACCCTTCTGGCCGAATTTGGAACCCAGTTGCGCCAGGTCTCCGTCGACCAGCCCAGCCTTGAAAGCGTATTTTTGACCCTCACCGGCCGCGATCTGCGCGAGGCGCCTCCTGCCGCCAGCAAGAAGCGGGGACGCGGATGAGCCAGCCCCCACCCAAAGCCGTGTCCATCCAGCCGGGCGACGAGCCCGGCCCATGGCTCGTTGCGGCCACCCGGATCGGGTTTCTCGGCCTGCTGATCATTCTGTGGTGGATCGCCTCGGTCAATGTGGCGCGCAACATCATCCCCTCGCCCTGGGCAACATTGCTGGCCGCCGGCGGACTGCTGCAGGAGGGGCGGCTGCAGACGGCGTTTATCGATTCTGTATCGGTCTATCTGTCCGGCTATGGCCTCGCGATCCTCTGCGCCATCCCGCTCGGGGTGGCCATGGGCGCCTTCAACCTGTTTGGCCGCACGCTCGAAATCTATGTCTATGCGCTTTCGGCCACCCCTCGCGTCGCGTTCATCCCGCTCATTATCGTGTTGCTCGGGCTGGGCAGCGAGGCCAAGGTGTTTATCGTTTTCCTGGGCGCCGTGATGCCCATCCTCATCAACACCTACGCCGGTGTGCGCCAATCCGATCCCGAACTGATCGAAATGGCCCGCTCGGTGGGGGCGGGACGGTTTCGGATCTTCACCCGCATCGTGCTGCCCGGCGCCGTGCCTTATGTCATCGTCGGCCTTCGGCTCGGTGCTACAATCGGGCTTATCAACACAGTGGTTGCCGAACTCTATACCGCCGTGCGCGGACTGGGTGGCCTCCTGGCCATCTACGGCAACACGTTCAGGATGGCGGAATATTTCGTCATCGTCCTTTCGCTGGCAGTCATCGGAGTCATCGTGACCGAGGGGCTGCGTTTCGTCGAACTGCGCCTTGCCAGATGGCGGCGCTGAAAACCCAAAGGGAGAGAGTAAATGACCACGAAATCAATGATACTGGCTCTGGCCGGATCGGTCGCGAGCCTGGCCCTGATGACCGGCGCCGGGCTGGCGCAATCGAGCGAGCCCTTCCGCCTGATCCTGACCCATCTCGAGCCGCCGCTGGTGCCGAACTCGGTAATGGATCTGGCCGCCGAGCTAGGCTATTTCGAAGCGGAAGGCATCGATGTCGAACTGATCCGCGTTCAGCAGACCCCATCGGCCATCGCCGCCCTGCAATCGGGCGAAGGAGAGATGGCCAATATCGGCGTCGATGCGCTTTTGCAAGTGATCCATAATGGCGCCACCGATTTCCGCGCCGTGACCTCGCCCAACAAATCCCTGCCGTTCCTCATTGCATCCAAGGACGACATCGCAACGCCCGCCGATCTCGCGGGCCGCAGTTTTGGCGTTGGCCGGGTGGGAAGTCTCGACCACTCGCTTTCGACATTGGTGCTGTCGAGTCAGGGCGTCTCAATCGATGATTCCGAGATCGTCTCGCTTGGCCAGCCCGATATCCGCGCGCAGGCGCTTCTGGCCGGCCAGGTCGATGCCACGACCATGTCGATCGGCGTATGGAGCGAACTTCCCGATACCGAAGGGCTGCATGTGCTGATCGATCAGGACGCCTATTATGAGGGTGCTCCGGTGGTCAACAAGGTAAACGCAGTCACCGGCGACGTTATGGCCGAACGGCCCGACGACGTCCAGGCTGTGATCCGCGCCTTGACCAAGCTCTCGCGCGACTTCGCCGAAAACCCCCAGATGTGGGTCGATGCGATGATCGAGGCTCGCCCCGACGTCAGCCCCGAAGTGCTCGAAATGCTGGCGGAATCCTTCGTCGGAAGCTGGAGCGTCAACGGCGGCATGAGCGCCCAGGAACTCGGCTTTACCAGCGACTGGCTGTACGAAACCGAAGACTTCACGAATTTCGAGCAGCTGGCGCTGGAAGACTGGGTCGATTTCGGGCCGGTCGATGCCGTTCTTGCCGAACTGGGCACAGACGACAGTATGGACCCGGCCGATCGATGAGCGTCGTCCGTTTCCCGGGAGGTAATCGCGTGGCAGCCGAGCCGCAGGAGTCGAAAGCCCTGCTCACGTTCACAGATGTCCAGAAACGATTCGTCCAGCCGGACGGCGCCGTCAATACGGCTATCGATGGCGTTTCACTCGACATCGCAGAACGCGAATTCGTCGCCCTGATCGGCCCCTCGGGATGCGGAAAGACCACGGTGCTGCGGCTGGCCAATGGATTGATCACCCCCGATGGGGGAGCTATCCGGATCGACGGCCAGCCGCCCAAACCGGGACCCGACATGGGCTTTGTCTTTCAGGCTTTCCGCCTGATCCCATGGGCCAGCGCGCAGGCCAATATCGAGTTCGCCCTCGAAAGCCTTGAGCTTTCGAAAGCCGAACGTGCCGAGCGGGCCCGGCACTATCTCGACCTCGTCGGGTTGTCGCGGTCGGCCAAAGCGTACCCGGCCCAGCTTTCGGGCGGCATGAAGCAGCGCGTGGCGTTGGCGCGCGCGCTGGCCGGGGAACCCCGCGTGCTCCTGATGGACGAGCCCTTCGCGAGCCTCGACGCCCAGACGCGCGAGCTGATGCAGGGGGAGTTGCTTTCGATCTGGCGGCGGCTGACCCCGACGGTGATGTTTGTTACCCACAGCGTCGATGAAGCGCTGGTGCTGGCCGATACGATCGTCGTGATGGGAGCGGGCAAGGTGCTCGAAACTATCAAGATCGATCTGCCACGGCCCCGGCTCACCGTCGAAATGCGCGCAGATCCGCGGTTCCTCGAATTGCGGTCTTACCTGTGGAACCGCATTCGCGAACTCGTTCTCACCGACCCGGCCTCCGAATTCTTCGGCCGTAATCTCAATGAATAGGAGCTCCCGATGACAGCCATATGGGGACAACTGGTTGGCGTCTATGCCATCTGGCTGCGCGAGGTCAAACGCTCTCTGCGCGACAAGGGACAGTTGATTGGCGGGATCAGCCGGCCATTGTTGTGGGTGCTGATCCTGGGAATCGGGCTCAATCCCTATTTCCGTGGCGAAGTCTATGGCGAAGTGCGGTTCGTGGTGCCCTACACCTATCTCCAGTTCATCTTCCCCGCGGTCATCGTCCTCAACATTCTCTACACCTCGATCCAGTCGGCGGTTTCGCTGATCTGGGATCGCGAATTCGGGTTCCTGCGCGAGGTGCTGGTTTCCCCGATGTCGCGCAACATGATCCTGCTGGGCAAGGTTCTGGGCGGCGCGACCACCGCCGTCATTCACGGTTGCATGGTTCTGGTGGTAGCGCGCTTTGTCGGCGTTATCCTCACATGGGAAACAATCTTCGTGGCAATCGGCCTGATGTTCGCCCTGGCGTTCGGGTTGACCGCCTTCGGCATCGTCATTGCCAATTACGTGCGCGGTTTCGAGAGCTTTGGGGTCTTTTCAAATGCGGTGATCCTGCCGCTTTATTTCACTGCCAGTTCGGTGTTTCCACTTGATCCGGCGCTGACCCGCGCCCAGACGCTGGTGACCTATCCCGAGTGGCTGGTCATCATCGTCGAGTACAACCCGCTGACCTATGCCGTTGACGCCATGCGCGGCATCCTCATCAAGTTCAACCAGTTCGATCCGGCCCTGGGCTTTCAGGTGGTGGGGGTCATGGCCGTCGGGCTGTTTGTGCTGGCCATGTGGGAGTTCAGGAAAGTCTGATGTCCGCTCCCGCCGCTGCAAGGCCGCGCAAGCGGCATTGGCTGTTCGACATGGTTCCACTGGCGCTCTGCTTTGCGCTTCTGTTTGCTGTCAGCTTCCTGCCACCCGACAACGCCCGGTACGAGGTCGACCGGCTCGGCCGGCTGAGCGTGTGCATGCCCACCCTTTATCCGCCACTCGTCACCGACGATGCGGACATGCCAGGGTTCGAAGTCGAGTTGATGCAGGAAATCACCGAACGGCTCGGATGGCGGCTCAATATCGTTTCAAACGCTTCGATGGGACGCGACTTCAACCCGCGCAACTGGCGCATCAACCGGGCCCAGTGCCAGATGCTGGCCGGTGGCATCGCCATCAACTCGACGACCAGCTCTTTCCTCGACACCACACAGCCCCATCTCGTAACCGGCTGGGCCCTGATTGCACCCCCCGGCGTCACCGTCGAGACGGTGCAAAGCCCGGTGGGTTTCTTGGCCGGACTTACGGGCCTGGATCGGATCGGGCTGGGGCAATATATCCGTCAGCGCGGAATTACAGCGACGATCGTCAACGATGCGGCAACGCTGCGCTCGCGCATGGAGGCTGGCGACTATGACGCAGCAATCACCGAGGCGCTGCTCGCCAGCACCACTTTTTCCGACGCCGGTCTCGACATCACGGTGCTCGGAGCGCCCCTCGAACGCATTCCGCTGGGAATGGGGTTCTGGAAAGGCGATCTGACGCTCAAGCGCGCGGTGGAATCCGCGCTGGCCGACATTCGCACCGACGGAACATTGGCCCAACTGGCCGAACGCTACGATCTGGACGTGGGCATCCTGTGCCCATCGGAAACCGGCGTGTGCTGATTGAACAAAACTGCAGGTTCGCGACCTAGAGCCGTTCAGGATTTGATTGAATCAAATCCTTGTCTCTAAACCTTTGTTTTGTCGCGTGTCCGAACCGATAAAGTGGTATCCACTTTATCTGGACACGCTCTAGGCGACCTTTTCGAAGTCGAAGCTTCCGGCAGCTAAAAAGCGGGTGATCTCGGCGGCCGCGACGGGCGGCGAGAAGAGGAACCCCTGAACTTCATCGACGCCGGGCTGCTCCAGAAGCAGGGCAAGCTGCCGGTGCGTTTCCACGCCCTCGACAACCACCGACATGCCCAACTCCGAACTGAGATTGGCGACACCGGCGAGCAGGCGGCGCGAGCGATTGCTAACCTCCACATCCTGCAGGAAGGAGCGATCGATCTTGACCTTGTCGAGCGGGAAATGGTGCAGATAGCTCAGGCTCGCATAGCCCGTACCGAAATCATCGAGCGAGACGCGCACGCCCAGGCCGCGCAGCTTCTCCAGTGTAGTCCGGATGGCAGCCGTATTTTCCAGAAGCAGCGATTCCGTGATCTCGACCTCAAGGCGATGGGCCGGCAATCCGGTGCGGTCGAGGGCCGAGAGCACCGAAGCAATGACATCGCCACGCCGGAACTGCACGGGAGAGATGTTGACTGCCACGTGCACGCCCTCGGGCCAGGTCATGCACTGCCGACAGGCCTCCTGGAGTATGAAATCTCCAAGCTCGATGATCAGGTTGGTTTCCTCGGCGACGGGAATGAATTCGTCGGGCGATATCAATCCCCGCTCGGGGTGCCGCCAGCGCGCCAACGCTTCGCAAACCGAGCTTCTTCCCGACCGCAGATTGACGATGGGCTGAAAAAACACCTCGAAATTTCCGTCGTCGAGGGCTTTGCGGATATCGATCTCCAACGCCCGGCGCGCCTGTACCTTGGCATCCATTTCCGGTTCGAAAAAACGCCAGACCCCGCGTCCATCGGACTTGGCGGTGTAGAGCGCCAGATCCGCGCATTTGAGCATTTGTTCAAAACTCGTGCCGTCACGCGGCGCCAGCGCGATCCCTATGCTCGCCCCGATGACGAATTGATGGTTGTCGACTGTGAACACTTCGCTCAACGTCCTGATGACCCGCTGAGCTATGAGGCCCGCCTCCTCGGTCGGCCCTTTGAGCTCGCGCAGGACAACAAACTCGTCTCCGCCGAGCCGCGCGATGATATCGGAGGACTTCATCACCTTGCGCAGGCGGTCTGCCACCTGACACAAGAGGGCATCGCCGCAGGGATGACCGAGTGTATCGTTGACCACCTTGAACTGATCGAGATCGATAAACAGCAGCGCGCAGTGGCGGCCGCGCGCAATCACGGTTTCGAACTGTTCCTGGAAATGGGACCGGTTGGGCAGCCCGGTCAAGGCGTCATAGCGGGCCAGATGCTCGATCCGCGCTTCCGCCTTGCGCTTTTCGGTGATGTCCTCGATGAGCAGCACGAAGCCGCCGGCCTTGATAGCCTGGAACGTGAATTGAAGAACCTTGTGCCCCGACGCGTCGATGACCAGGGCGCTTTTGTCCCCGGTCTCGTTCCACTTCCCGAACGCGGCAAGAACGGCTTCGCTCGTTTCCGGCGGAACGAGATTGGCCACCAGCGCCGTCTCGAGCACAGACACGACGTCCTGCCCTTTCCAGGCGGCGTTTTCATCGAGATCGAGCATGCCCGTGAAGCGGTCGTTGAAAACGACGAGCCTCTGATCGCCTCCGAACATACAAAGCCCATGCGGCATGTTGTTGACCGCGGTGTCGAAATGGGTGGCAAGCGCGCGAAGATCGTGCGACGCGACAACGGCGTCAAAGAGCGTGAACCTTAGCCGTGTTGCGATGGTCCTGACGCTCAGAAAGAACGGCACCAGGACCACCGCAAGAAACAGGTAGGCTGCCTCGAGATGGAGCAGAAGCCCCATGATCATCGGGATCGCAGCGCATGCCGTGGTGAAGGTAACAAGCTGGTCGGAGGAATAATTACGGCCCGTAATACCGATCATATAGGCCAGGCAAACGGCAAAACTCACAAGATGCACGGCCGGATCCGAAGAGAGCGCAAAGGCAAGGAAACACCACAGGCTGAGCAGCATCGCGAAGGTGGACGAACCCACGATGTAGCGGCGCTCCCAGTCGCGAGCCTGCGCCACCGTCTGGGGGCTCGCGGCATTGCGCTCGTAAGCGTTCATGTCCATCCAGCGCAGGAAGCCGGTCAGGGCCAGCGGAAAGGCACACATGGCCAGCCAGACGATGCCGCTGATCCAGCCCGTCACAAGTGAGGCCGCGATAGCACTCGCGGTTCCTGAAAAAAGCGAACGCCTGTCTCTATAAAGAGCGCTCACCGAGGAAATGTAGACCTCGGCGGGCAGGTTGGGCGCGTTTTCGGGAGAGACTATACCCATGGTTAATTCGCCATACCCCTGCAGGACCAATATGATATAAATTAGAACTTTTTAAAATTCGCTCATCCCGCCGTGGCAATTTTAACTATTTACCATCTCATAACCAGTGCTGTAGTCGATTGCGCCACGCAGGAAGGCGCAATTTACCGCCGATTTTCTTAAAATCTACGGAACGTTTTTTCGGAAACGAATGACCTACGCTCGCTAGCGCGAATAGTACTTGGTTAATATTGCGTTAATTCATGACTTAACTGCCAAACATCGCAATACTAAACGCGGCAAAGGCAGTTAAGCATCCCGGCCGGACAACCTCCGACAATTGACCTTGGTTAAAAGTTGGTTAAAGGTGTGTTTTGTACGGTTTAGGGGGCAGTTCATGAGTTCCGTATCATCAGTTGGGACAACTTCGTTTTCCCAACGCCTGATCGATTTTCTTGACCGGGTCGAGTATCGCCGGCTTGAAGGGTTCGGCGAGCGCGAGCATGCGTTCAGCCTGCGCTACGAGGCCTATGTTCGCGAGGGCATGATTCCCATCGGCTTCGAAAAGCGCCTGACGGACGACTATGACCATGCCGACAATGGCCATGTTTTCGGGGTCTATATGGACGGGGTGATGGCCAGCACCATTCGCGTGCATTGCGCGAGCCCCGACAATCCACACTCCCCAACGGTCGACGCGTTTCCCGAAACCCTCAGACCGGAAATCGACAAGGGGCACGTCGTCGTCGATCCGACCCGATTTGCCGTGCATCCCTCGATGAGTGGACTGCACCCTGAATTGCCCTACATCACGGCAAGGCTGGGTTTTCTGGCGTCGGAATATTACAGCGCCAATCTGGGCCTGGCCTCAGTGCGGGTGGAGCATCAGGCTTTCTATCGGCGCCTGTTCGGCATGCGGGCACTGTGCCCACCACGCCAGTACCATGGGCTGAAAAAGCAGTTGAGCCTGATGGGCATCGATTATTGTGCGGTGCGCGAGAGCGTGATTGCCCGCTACCCGTTTATGAATGCGACAGCTGCTGAACTGGACTTTCTGTTCGGCCCGAGCCACTCGACCCTCGAAAAGGTGGCGACCGCGGTGTTCTCGGGGCGCGTGGAACCGGCAAACCTGCACTAAAACCCAACGCAGTTCTGGTAGCTCGGGACGTCACCCGTGGCGCCGGCCAAGGCTGGACGTCTGGTTGATCACGGCGAACGCGGCAGCATCGTCGATGAACCGGCCCAGCAGCCCATTGAATTGTTCCGGGGCTTCAAGAAACGGGGCGTGTCCCGCCCCAGGAACGATATGGCATTGCCCGTCCCAGAGATTGGCATAATCGAGGCCGGCGAGGTACTCAAGGCGAGCGAACGGCTCCCGCTCGCCATTGACCACCGCGAGAGGAACGGGGCTATGTTCGACCGCCTTTTTTTGATCGACCCCGGCTCCCATCATCAGGCCATGCCCCAGAATCTTTCGCATGCGCCAGTCGGTGCGCGCTATGGCATCGCGCAATTCCTGCGGTGGCGCATCGCCGAAACACAGGCGGGCGAGCCTGTCCATCTCCCGGCGCGTCAGCCGTCCCTTGGTCGTCAGCGTCAGGTCGAACTGGGGCTGAAATCCGCGCAGAATGCCAAAAATCCCGCGCGATATTGGCGGCGTGCCCATGATCATCAGGCCCGCGATACGCGCGTCCCGCTCAAGCAGTTCGATGCCGATATGACCGCCAAGCGACCATCCAATGATGGCGACATGATCGATCGCCAGGGCATCGAGCACCTCGGCGACGGTGTTGGCAAATCCGGGGATGGTGTAGGCTGCCTTGGGATCATCCGCATCCTCGGATGCACCGTGCCCCGGCAGATCCAGCGCGATCAGGCGATACCGGCTTGCAAGTTCACTTTCGAACTGTCGGGCAAAAACGGCGCTGGAACTCGAATTGCCATGCAAAAACAGCACGGGAAACCCATCCGTCCGGGTTTCGGACAGAGCGATACTTGTTTGCCTTGTCTTTATGCGCCTGTACAACATCTCGGGTTCCGCTCAGGATACCAACCGATCCAGCCTATCCGAGCGCGCGTGTAAGCCGCGTTAACAGCGCCATAGAGAGCCTTCCCAGCGACGTTTCCAAATTTTCCTGTCGGCAATTCATCTCCAGAGGACATCCATGAGCAACCTCCAGCCCCAAGCACAAGAACAGGCCTACATATTGGGCCATTCCGAACGCGAACTGGTGCGGCTGGAGCGCCAGGCGGCCCTGTTTGCCGACCTGACCCGTGATATTCTTGTGCGGGCGGGACTGAAAAAGGGCATGCGCGTGCTCGATGTTGGTTGCGGCGTGGGCGATGTTTCCCTTATAGCGGCCGACATTGTGGGGCCGGAGGGCGCGGTTGTCGGCCTCGACCCTTCACAGGCCGCACTCTCGGTCGCCCGCGCGCGGGCTCAGGTCAAAGGGCTCGATGTCTCGTTCGTCTCGGGGACGCTGGAGACCATGGAAATCCCCGACGACATCGACGCGGTGACCGGTCGGTTCCTTCTGCTTCACATGACCGACCCCGGCGCGACCCTGGCTGGACTGGCAAATCGGCTAAAACCGGGCACACTGGTGAGCTTTATCGAGTTCGATATTTCCACCTCCTATGCACAGCCCGCCCTGCCGCTTTTGCACCAAAGCATCGAGCGGATCAGCGAGGTTTACCGGCGCTCAGGTCGAACCGCCGATATGGGCGCTGCCCTGTATCCCGCTTACAGGACCGCGGGCCTTACCCCCGAAATGATCGGCCTGACCCGCATCAGCAACGATCAGGATGTCGGCGGATTCGCGTTTATCGTCGAATCCACCCGTAGCCTGATGTCGGCGATGGAAGCCCTGGGAATAGCCAGCGCGGCGGAAATCGAAATCGACACGCTGCACGAGCGGCTCATCAACGAAGCCCAGGCCGGCGATGACCCGAGCATCTTTTACCCACGCCTGGTTGGCGCCTGGGCCCGCGTCTCTTAGATCAAATCCGCCCTTCTTCGAATCGCGGGTTTGATCTAACTCCTTGTTTTGTCGCGCGTCCAAACCGCAAAACCGTTTCAATCCCCGATCGGGTCGAGGACATGCTTTTGCTGAACGCGCCCTAGAGCCGTTCAGGATCTGATTGAATCAAATCCTCGGCTCTAAACCTTTGTTTTGTCGCGCGTCCGAACCGCAAAACCGTTTCCACTTTTGCTGGACACGCTCTAGGGGCCATGCCTGGCGCTGCCATCACAGCACCACTGACACCAATTAACGGCCCGAATGACAAAAGGCCCGCAGCGTCACGCTACGGGCCCTCGATACTGGTTCCGCGATGGAGCCACCATCAATGGGTTACCGGAATCTACATCATCGAGGCGCCAGCGGTGAAGGGCTGAACATAGGGAGCATCTTCCGCGTTAAGCGCCGGCGTATCAACGTCGGTCATCCCCTCGCCGAATGAATACTCACCATCGCCGTCGGTGTCGTAGTGCAGCATGGCGATGTAGTCGGCGCCATCCGCAAGCGGGTAGTCGGTGGTAATCTCAACGCCGTCCGTCGTTCCGGCTTCGACATAAGCATGGCCAATTGACGCCGGCACCACAGGGCTGCCATCGAGCACCTCATGAATGACCACGAAACCAGGTTCATCGATAAGCACAGAGGCTATGGTGACCATGTCGCCATCAACCTGGATACCATCAGTTTCAATATTGAGATGATCAGCCAGAGCGGGACCTGCAACCAAAGCGCTCGAGGCAAGTGCAAGCGCGACTATCGATTGTTTCAGCATGATGTTCTCCTTGGTGGTTAAGATAGAGCCCAACCTCATCACGACGAATGATGAATGTCGCCTCTGGCAATGAATTACGCAGCGCGCGCCAAATAGTTTCATTGAACGAAATGAATTTAATTTGAGAGCTCCGCCCGGGAACCTTGGGGGCCTGTCGAGACTTCGCCTCGCCCTATACATGCCATCGCCATGAACTTTTGCGCCAGGTTTCCGTTTATCACCTGAACGAAGGGCTAGATCATGGGTTCAAGCGACAAAGCAGCCATCCTTTACCGACCGACAAGCTCATGATGGTCGTCATGCGGCTCTTGATGATGAGGTTGCTATGAGTCTCCGGCGGGCCGGACATCAGCACTCCATGTCGGTCATTGTCCTGTTTGTGGTGCTCGCCTTCGGAGCGGCTTGCCAGGCGGCGCATGCTGCACCGGATGCTGCCCATCACGTCGAGCCTGCGCAGGCCGCGGCCGTCCAGCATCATGACGCGGGCTGGGCCCCGGGGGAACCGTTGGATCTTCATTGCGGCCTACACGCAATTATGCCCATCTCGACAGGCGCGGCCCCCAGTTTCGGCGACCCCATACTGGCGCCCAAGGCAACGATCTTGTCCACTCCCGTGACCGTTCCGGCCGCTCTGCCGCCTCCGAAATGAAGCCTGGGCATCGCGCCCAAACCCTTCCCCTAGCTTTTATCTACGGAGACTCTTCATGAAAATGTATCTTCGCTTTGCCGCCATGATCGCCACATCGACGCTGGTCATGTTCGGTCTGATGTATCTCAACACCTATGCCTTCGAGCACGTTTTCTGGAGCGAGACGCGCGCCTGGATGGCGCTTTTGATGGGCGGCACCATGGCCATCATCATGCTGGGCTTCATGCTTTCGATGTATAAGAACACAAAGCTCAACATCGCGATCTTTGCCAGCGGCATCATCGTTTTCGCCGGTTCACTCTGGCTGGTTCGCAGTCAGATCACGATCAATGACAGCGAATACATGCAAGCCATGATTCCCCATCACTCGATCGCCATCATGACCTCGAGCCGGGCCCGGATTTCCGATCCCCGCGTACGCAAGCTGGCCGACGAAATCATCGCCGCTCAGAACCGGGAAATCGCCGAGATGAAATATCTCATCGCCGATCTTGCTGAGGACGGCGACGTTGCCGATCCGGCACTCGGAGACGCCCCTGCCCGGGTCATGCCTCCCGACACCGCACTCCAGGGGGCAAAGATAGCGGCGCTCGATCCTGAAATCCTGGAAGCCGAGCAGATCCAGCAGCAATTGTCGTCAACCGAAGTCTGCAGTTTCACCTACACCAGCGACGGCGAACCCGTGTTCGCCTTCGATCGGGGCACTGGGGCCGCCCTTGTCAAAGTCAACAATGCATTGGTCGAAATGTCATTGGCGGACTCCGAAGGTTCCGCCGCATACGAGGCCGGCGACATCCGGATCTCCCTGACTTCTGAGCAACAGCCACAGGAATGGGACGCCGATCGGAGCGACGCCACCATGATCTTCGAGATCGGCTCCGAGCTGCGGGTCGGCTATGGCGGCTATGTCGCCTGTGGCGCATGAGAGGAACGGGGCGCCGATATCGGCGCCCCGAACCGCTGGAGTGGCAACCACCTTGCGGTGACCCCCGTGGCGCTACCGGTCGAGATTCAGCCGTCGGAGCAATTGTGCGTTGATGGCAACAATGACGGTACTTGCCGACATCAGCACGGCGCCCGCGGCAGGTGAAAGGACGATACCGGCCCAAAAAAGGACGCCCGCGGCGAGCGGAATTGCCACGATGTTATAACCGGCGGCCCACCAAAGGTTCTGGAGCATCTTGCGGTAGGTGGCCCGGCTCAAGGTGACGATGCGAGAGATATCGCGTGGGTCGGATCGCACCAGAACCACGTCGCCTGCCTCGACCGCCACATCGGTCCCGGCTCCGACCGCCACACCGACATCTGCGGTCACGAGCGCCGGGGCGTCGTTAACGCCGTCGCCCACCATGGCGACGCGCTTGCCTTGACCCTGCAATTGCTCGATCTTTTGTGCCTTCTGGTCTGGAAGTACGCCCGAGAAAACGGTGCCAACCTCAAGTTTCCGGCCCACCGACTGTGCAACGGCCTCGGAATCACCTGTCAAAATGGCAACCTCGATGCCCATGGACTGAAGTTTTGCGACGGCCTCCCCCGATTCGGGACGCACCTGATCGGCAATGGCGAACACGGCCAGCACGGCATCACCCTCAAGCAGAAAGATCGCCGCCTGGCCGTTGTCATCAAATCGGCGTTTTGCTCGCTCCATGCCTTCATCAGGAACAGCGTTGCGCTCCTCTAGCAACGCCGGACCACCTACCGACAGACGCCGACCATTGACGATCGCCTGGACGCCCTTGCCGGCTACCGATTGGAAATCTGACGACGGCGGCAGGGCAAGTCCTGCATCCTCGGCGCTCTTGAGCAGAGCCTGGGCAATGGGGTGTTCGGAATCGCGTTCGACCGCGGCCGCAAGGGAAAGCATTTCGTCAGCGTCCTCGCCATCCGCCGGAACGGACTCGACGACCCTATGTGCTCCGAGCGTCAATGTTCCGGTCTTGTCGAAAACCACGGTGTCGAGATTGCGCGCCTCTTCAAGACCGCGACGGTCCCTTACAAGCAGCCCGTTCTGTGCGCCGAGCGTTGTCGAAATGGCGGTAACGAGCGGAACCGCAAGGCCAAGCGCGTGCGGACAGGCGATGACCAGCACGGTAACCACCCGCGTTATGGTGAAGTCGATGGGCGCGCCGGCCAACGACCAGGCGAGAAACGTCACGCCTCCGGAAACGATTGCGACGATCGTGAGCAGGAATGCGGCTCTGTCGGCAAGAGCCTGGGCGCGAGAGCGCGACGATTGGGCCTGCGAAACCAGGCGCATGATGCCGGCCAGCGCGGTCTTCTGGCCGGTTTGAAGCACCTTGACACGCAGGGATCCCTGTCCATTTACCGTACCGCCGAGAACCTCCGAGCCCTCCGATTTGTCGGCAAATGCCGACTCGCCGGTAATCATGGCCTCGTTCACCGCGCTCCGCCCGGAAACAACGACCCCGTCGGCGGGGATCGAAGCGCCGGGCCGAACCAGAACGATATCGTCTGCTCTGAGATCTGAAACGGGAACGGTCTCGGTCAAGTCGTTCTCCGTGATTCGAAGAGCCGTGTCGGGCAGCAGTTTGGCCAATTCGTTCAGCGCACCCTGGGCTTGGGAGATCGAGCGCATCTCGATCCAGTGCCCAAGCAACATGATGGTGACCAGGGTGGCCAGTTCCCACCACAACGGATGGCCATCAAATCCCAGGAGAACGATCAGGCTATAGGTAAAGGCGACAGTGATGGCCAGCGAGATCAGCGTCATCATGCCGGGCAAGCGAGCCCTGAGTTCACCGACCGCGCCGCGCAAAAATACCCAGCCGCCGTAGATGAACACGATTGTTCCGAATACGGGAGGCACCAGGTCCGATCCGGGAAATCGGGGAGCCGTATAGCCAAACCATTCCTGGATCATGGGCTCCCAAATGAGTGTCGGCACCGTGAGGACCAGTGAGAGCCAGAATTTGTCGCGAAACATCGATACTGAATGACCGGCATGCTTGTCGTGCCCTGTCGACTCCTGGGCCCCGACAGTTCCGTGGGCACTGTGGTGATGCTGATGCTGGTCCATTTCGAAGCCTCTTTGCTGCATTTGCTGCCATAAACGGATGTCCCCATCAGAGCTTTGATCGAGGCCACACAGGCAGTCCGAAGTTGTTCCTTCCAATGGTTGGAAGGTCAAGTCGATTTCGACATCAATCGTTTGTTGGTGACCGGGATGTTAGGAGGCCGTGCCAACGGGAGGTTCTCATGTTTTTTGCCCTTTCCCAGATACTCGACTTTTTTGTGACGCCGTCCAACATATTGTTGCTGGCAATTCTCATGGCGCTGGTTTTAGGGGCGCTCCGCCTTCGCCGGCTCGCACTCACACTCGGAACGGTGTCGACCGCGGGATTGGTTCTGGCGGCTTGGTCGCCGCTTGGGGTATTCGCACTTGGCATCCTAGAAAACCGGTTTCCGAAAACTGGTTTGCCCGATGAAATCGCCGGTATCATCGTACTTGGGGGCGCTGTCGATACGCACATCTCCTATGGCCGAAGCGCGCTGGTTCTCAACGAAGCGGGTGAGCGGATCGTCGAGACGCTCATCCTGGCGGCGCGCTATCCCGAGGCGGAAATTTTTCTGTCCGGTGGCGGCGGACACCTGGCAGACGATGGCAGCCTCACCGAGTCCGAGTTGGCGGGGCGTGCCCTTATCGATGCCGGCGTCGCACCGGGACGGATATCGATGGAAGAAAGTTCTCGAAATACGTGCGAGAATGCAAGGGAAACCGCGGCAGTCCTTGCCGACCGTGCGACCGGAAATTGGGTGTTGGTGACGTCAGCGAGCCACATGCCGCGTGCGGTTGGCTGCTTTAACAGGGCAGGGCTCGATGTCCTGCCCTATCCCGTCGACTACCGAACCACTCCCGCCGGCACTGCCTCGACAGGAGTGGCCTCGAGCGGATTGGCGGCAACGGACCTGGCCGCACATGAATGGATTGGTCTTGTCAGCTATCGGCTGGCGGGTTTCACTGATGTATTGTTTCCCTCCCCGGAGGATTGAGAAAACCAATGCGGCGCGCCATTACCATCGCAATCGTGGTCGCCCTGGCGGCAATTGTCTTCGTCGTTGCCTGGGTCGTTGCGGACCGTGGGATCGGCACGGCCGATCGAACCGATCGCCTCGCCGAAGGACTGGAGATTTACCGCCAGAACTGCGCGGCCTGCCACGGCGAGGCACTCGAGGGTCAGCCGGATTGGCGCCGGCGCGGGCCTAACGGGCGCATGCCCGCCCCACCCCATGACGAAACGGGACACACCTGGCACCACGGTGACGAGCAACTTTTCCGCATCACCCGCGACGGCGTGGCGGCAGTCGTTGGTGGAAACTACGAAAGCGACATGCCCGGTTTCGGGGAGATCCTGACCGACGACGAGATCTTGTCCGTCCTCGACTACATCAAAAGCACCTGGCCCGAGCGCGAACGCGCCTATCAGGCCCAAGTCTCAGCCCAGGATCAGTAGACAACCCAAACAAGTGTGACCGTTGCGACCAATTATTGAGCTATTGGATCCGATAGCGAAGTCACGCCGAACCGCGGCACGGATTTTCGCGAACCCGTGGCCGGCTCTACCCTGGCCAGATCCTCAATGATCGGGCAGTCCGGCCGGTCATTGCCGTGACAGTTGTTCGCGAGGTGTTTGAGCGTTGCGCTCATCTGCTGTAGCGTCCTCGCCTTTTCCTCAAGCATTTCAACATGGGCCAACGCGATTGCCTTGACGTCGCCGCTGGCGCGATCGCGATCCCGCCATAACGCCAGAAGTTCGCGCATCTGATCGACGGAAAACCCAAGGTCTCTCGCCCGGCTGATAAAGCGAAGCGAATGCACGTCCTGGTCCTCATAAACGCGATAGCCTGCCTCAGTTCTGTGGGCTGGCGCGACCAGTCCGATCGACTCGTAGTAGCGGATCATTTTTGTCGAAACGCCTGACTTGCTGGATGCCTGTCCGATGTTCATATTGCGATCTCCATTTCATTGCGGGTTTCCTGCCGCAAGTTATCGTTGCCCGCGTGTCCCGGCCGAGGCGAAAATCGCCTCAGCCGCAGGGCGTTGCCCAGTACGAACACGCTTGAGAAGGCCATGGCGCCGGCGGCCAGAGCCGGGGACAGCAGGATCTCGCCGATCGGATAAAACACACCGGCGGCCACCGGGATCAGGATGGTGTTGTAGGCAAACGCCCAGAAAAGGTTCTGCTTGATATTGCGGATCGTCGCCTTGCTGATGGCGATGGCATCACCGACCGCCCGCAGATCGCCCGACATCAACACGATATCGGCGCTTTCGATGGCGATGTCGGTTCCCGTTCCCACAGCGATGCCCACATCGGATTCAGCCAGTGCCGGGGCGTCGTTAATGCCATCACCGACGAAGGCGAGGCGGCGCTCCGATCCTCTCAAGGACTTGATCGCGTCGACCTTGCCGCTGGGCAACACCTCGGCCACGACCTCATCGATGCCAAGTTGATTGGCAACGGCCCTGGCCGTGCGTTCATTGTCTCCGGTGATCATGGCCACCTTGAGTCCAAGCTCGTGCAGACGTTGGATAGCGGCCCGAGAGGAGGGCTTGATGGGATCGGACACAGCGATTATCGCCGCCAATTTCCCGTCAATCGCCGCATAAAGCGGGGACTTGCCGGCCTGGGCAAATTGGGTTGCCTTGTCGGCGAAAATATCCACCGCTGCACCCGCGCGTCTCATCGCCCGGTCGGCGCCGACCAGAACCTGGTGCCCCTCGACGGTGCCCGTGACGCCAAAGCCGGGATCGGCGGCGAAGTCGTTGGCGTTTACCAGATCGATCGACCGGGCGTTTGCCCCGCGCACGATCGCTTCGGCAATCGGATGCTCGGAGTGTTGCTCGAGGCTCGCGACCAGTTTGAGGATCTCGGCTTCGTCAAATCCCGGAGCGACAACCAGGTCGGTCAACGCGGGTTGTCCAAGCGTCAGCGTTCCGGTCTTGTCCAGCGCAACGATGTCGGCCGAGCGCAGAGTTTGCAGGGCTTCGCCCTTGCGAAACAGAACGCCCAGTTCGGCTGCCCGCCCGGTGCCGACCATGATCGAGGTCGGTGTTGCAAGGCCCATGGCGCACGGGCAGGCAATGATGAGCACCGCGACGGCATTGACCAATGCAAAGCTCAATTGTGGCGAGGGTCCAAATGTCAGCCAGACCAGAAACGTCAGGGTCGCGACACCGATGACGATCGGCACAAAGACACCGGTGACACGATCGACCAAAGCCTGGATCGGCAGCTTTGCACCCTGCGCCGCTTCGACCATCGAAATGATCTGTGCCAGCACCGTGTCGCGCCCGATCCGTGTCGCTTCGAAGGTAAAGGCGCCTGTCTTGTTGATCGTCCCGCCGACGACCTCGTCGTCCCGAGTTTTTTGAACCGGCACAGGTTCACCCGTGATCATGGCCTCATCGACATAAGACGAACCCTCGAGCACGCGGCCGTCGACCGGGATCTTGTCTCCGGGGCGGATATGGATGACATCGCCCACAACGACAGCGTCCAGCGCGATCTCAACAGTTGAACCATTGCGTTCGACCCGCGCCGTCTTGGCCTGCAGACCGACCAATCTCTTGATGGCCTGGCCGGTGCGCCCCTTGGCCCGCGCTTCGAGATACCGGCCGAGCAGGATCAGCGTTACGATCACCGCAGCGGCCTCGTAGTAAACGTTGCTGGTGCCGGTCGGCAGCAATTGGGGTGCAAAGGTTGCGACGACCGAATACCCCCATGCCGCGGAGGCTCCAAGGGCTACCAGGGAGTTCATGTCGGGCACGCGGCGCCACAAATTGGGAAAGCCCTTGGTGAGGAACCTGCGGCCTGGCCCGAACAGGACAATGGTCGCCAGGACAAACTGCAGATACCGATTGGTCTGCATTCCGATGGTGTCCATGACGAACATGTGGACCGCGGGAATAAAGTGCGACCCCATCTCGACAACGAAGAGGGGAGCGGTGAGCGCGGCGGCGAACAGCGTTCCATTGCGCAAGGCAACAGCCTCGGCTTCCTTGACCTGTTCCCGATCGGAGGTTTGTGCGTCCGCCTCGACGTGGCGGACCGCATACCCAGCGGTCTCGACTGCACGGGCAAGTTCTTGCTTGCCTGCCGTACCCGGGACCACTTCTACCGTTGCACGCTCGGTGGCAAGATTGACTGAGGCATCGATCACGCCGTCGACCAGCTTGAGAGTCTTTTCCACCCGCCCCACGCAGGAGGCGCAGGTCATGCCCTCAATATCCAAGGTGACGGTTTCGGTCGCCGACGGTTCATATCCGGCGTTTCGCACAGCTTCGACGATCTGTCGCGAATCCGTCTCGCTGGAAAATTCTACGCTCGCCCGCTCTGTCGCGAGGTTGACCGAGGCCCTTGAGACCCCCGGAACGGCGCGAATGGATTTTTCGACCCGGGCGACGCAAGACGCGCAAGTCATCCCCTCGATCGCGAGATCGAGCGATCTTAGGCGACCACTGGGTGTCATCTGGTTCATTTTCGCAGTCCTCATTTTGAAACTGCCAAGCGATATAATCCTTCCAATCATGGTAAGGTCAAGATACAAATTGCACTTGACCCTCCAACGGTGGGAAACCCCATGCTTACCGGCACCGAGTCAGAAAGGATAAACCCATGCATGAGTTCAAAGTTCAGGACATGACATGCGGCCATTGCGCCGGAACGATCGAAAAGGCCGTCAGGAGTGCCGATCCGGCCGCAAAGGTGGATGTCGATCTCGACACGCACTTGGTCCGCATTGAAAGTGCTCAGGCCGGCGACGCGCTAAAACGCGTCATAGCAGAAGCGGGATATTCTCCAGAGCCTGTGTGAGACATGGCCCCGGCGCGATATGTCGCGCCGGGGCAGCTCCGAACGCCTTTATTTTGCTTTCGTTGCAGCGTAGCGTTCGATTATGCACATGACTGCGTCGTTCATATTTCGGATCGTCACCATTGTCGCACTGTTGGTGTCGGCGACGGCGATGTCGTGGGCACAGACCGCAGGCGATGGCAGCCGCATGCTGCTCCACAAAGGGCATCAGATCAGCCAGGACATGGCGATGTCGATGGCCGATGAGGATCGCACGCCCCCCATCTCCGGACTGCACCACGATACGGTTTGCGCAACCGGATGCGCCGTTGCCGGTTCGCTGTCCGAGCCGGTCGGTCTGGAAGCACCGCTGGCTTTGGCCATCAAATCGGTCCCGGCCCTCGACCTTCGTCAAATATCGTTGGCGCCCGAGCCGGGCCGCCGGCCTCCAAAAATCAATCCGATCCTTGTCTATCGCGCCGCCTAACGGGCGGTAACACGCAGTTGCGCCTTGCGCGCATCGATCGGATTTTCAAAATGACAAGCACACTGACCCGCCGTGGTTTTCTCACGGCAACCGCCGCCCTTGCGGCAACCACTGCCCTTCCGCGCATGGGACAGGCGCAGGAATCGGCCCGCCGGCTTATCGCTGCCACCCGCACCCTCGACATCAACGGAAAGGCCGCTACCGTCTATGGCATTACGGGGGCCGGCGGCCGCCAGGGTCTCATCCTTGATCCAGGCGAGCGATTTAAGCTCACCCTCGAGAACGCCCTCGACGTGGAAACCATCATCCACTGGCACGGGCAGATACCGCCCAACAGCCAGGATGGCGTTCCCGATCTGCCACGGCCCAAGCTCATTCCCGGCGAAACCCGGGACTTCGATTTCGAGCCGCTTGCCGGCACGCACTGGATGCACAGCCACGTGCCGATCCAGGAGATGAACCTCCTCGCTGCGCCGCTCGTCGTCCGCAACGCCGAGGATATCGCCGAAGACCGGCAGGAAGTGGTGATGTTCCTGCACGATTTCTCTTTCAAGGATCCCCAGGAAATTCTCGAGGAGATTGCCCAGGACGCCGGGCATGGCGAAATGAACGCGGCCTCTCCCGATGGAATGGATCATGGCGGCATGGACATGGGGCAAATGAACATGAGCGACATGGCGGACATGTCCACAATGGCCATGGATCTCAACGACTTCGATTTCGATGCCTATCTCACCAACGACCGCACACTCGAAGACCCTGAAGTGGTTCGCGTCGAGCGCGGTGGGCGCGTCAAGCTGCGCATCATCAACGCCTCGTCCGCGACCTCCTTCTGGATCGACACCGGAATCGAGGGCCGACTGGTGGCCGTCGACGGCCATAAGGTGGTTCCCCTGAGCGGCAGTCGGTTCGGTCTCGCGATGGGTCAGCGTCTCGATATTGACCTTGATCTTCCGTCCGAAGCGCGCGCCTTTCCAATTCTGGCGCTCCGCGAGGGCGAGCGCGAACGGACCGGCCTTGTCCTCGCCTCGAGCGGGGTGGCTGTTCCGCAAATCTCAAGTATGGCGGACACGTCCTCACCTGCATTCGACGTGGATCTTTCCCAGGAAGGGCAATTGCGAGCCATCGCCCCCCTCCCCGACCGCGCGGTGTCCAAGAGCCAGATGGTGATGCTGGATGGGTCGATGTCGCCCTATGTGTGGACAATCGATGGTCGCGGCTGGGGTGAGCATAGGCCGATCGTTGCCAAGAGTGGAGAGCGCGTTGAGCTGATGTTCCACAACATGTCGATGATGGGCCATCCGATGCATCTGCACGGCCACGCCTTCCAGGTGGTCGGCGTCAACGCCCGCCGGTTCTCGGGGGCTGTCCGGGACACCGTCTATGTCCCGCCGATGGCCAGCGTGACAATCGCGATCGACGCGGGCGAAGCAGCAAGATGGATGCTGCACTGCCATCACATGCCGCATCTTTCGACCGGCATGATGACCGAGTTCCAGGTCGAAGCCTGAACCAACACGTGCCAGTCCCCCAAGGGCGGGACTGGCACACCGATTAGTGGAGACAAAGATGATTTTTAAAGTTGGCCTCACGGCAGCATTTCTGGTTGCCGCGACCGCAACGCTCTCACAGGCGGCACTGGGACAGGAGACTCAGCCGTTGGGCGACGTTCTGTCGGCGACCCACGTCCATGGCCTGGTGCCCCAGGAGAATGCCGGCGAAGTCCTGATGGCAACGCACCACGGACTGTGGAGCGTAGATATTGACCAGGAAACGGCACGCCTACTCGGAAATAGCCGCGACGACTTCATGGGGTTTTCCGTCCACCCCACCGATAAGGAAGTCTTCTGGGCCAGCGGTCATCCGATCACGGGTGGCAATCTGGGGATAATCGGGAGCGTGGACGGTGGCGCGAACTGGTCCCAGATCGCTGAAGGTATCGGTGGTCCGGTCGATTTCCATCAAATGACTGTCAGCGTTGCCGATCCCGACGTCATTTACGGTGTTTATCGCGGCACCAGCCTGCAGCGGAGCCAGGATGCCGGGCGCAGCTGGGTGGAGATTGGGTTGCTGCCGGATGGTATGATCGACCTTGCCGCATCCGCGGTCTCTCCCGATACTGTATATGCCGCGACCAATTCGGGTCTTTTCAAAAGCGACGACGTTGGCAGAAGCTGGGTCAGGATCTATGAGAGCACCGCTCCGGTCTCGTCTGTAGACGTGAACGCGGACGGCATTCATGCCTTCGTTCTGGGAACTGGTGTGGTCCATTCGCTGGAGACCGACGTCGGATTTTCAACTGTGGCCGACAATTTTGGAGATACCTACCTTCTTCATGCTACCCCCACATCCGATGGCGGATATGTGGCGGCAACCGATCAAGGTGGACTCATCCTTCTTTCGCCGGATGGGGACGTGACCAAGTCAATCCCGCAATAGTCCGTAATTGGGGCCCGATGGCCCCAATCACACCATCATCGTCGTTACGATCAACCTTCCTCGCGCGAATCAAGACGGCCCAAAGTTGACGATACTGCAAACCATACTGTTGGCATTTGTGTTGATGGTCACTTCGACCGCTCACCTCCATGCAACAGAGGATTTCGCAGTGAACGACCATGTCCATGGGTTGGAATCGGCGGACCATTCGACTTCCGACGACTCTCATCCCGGCCATGGGACCCAACACTGCGGGCCGTTGCTGCTTTTGCCATCGCCACTTACGGATCGCTCTCTTCGTGTGAATGCACCGATTTGGACCGGATCGGCACCGGAACTGAAGCTGTCACGGTTCATCGTCGACCCTCCCCCGCCTCGGACGAACTCCCGGGTCTGACTGACCCCAGTCTTCGAGTTCCAACCGAGAGATCTACTATGAAGCGAACATATATTTATGCGCTGGCCTTTGCCGGCGCAGCGACCGGCTGTGCTGCCGCGTTCGCGCACAACGGCGCTACTGGCATCGTCGCTGAACGCATGATGGGCATGATGATGCTGGGGGAGCAGATGCAAGTCCTGACGCCGATCATCAGCGGGGAAACCGATCCCACCCCGGCTGTTGTCGAAGAGGCCGCCGCAATGATTGCGGCTCATTCCGGCAGCGCGATGACGCAGCTCTTTCCCGAGGGCAGCACAGAGTTTCCTTCGGAGGCCCGGCCGGAAATCTGGGAAGACTTTACCCTGTTTTCTCAATATGCCCAGGAACTCCAACGCCTGGCACAAGAACTCGCTGGAACGACTGACCTGCCAGACCCTGGAGCACCTGCTCGGGCCGCACTTAATAACTGGGCGAGCATGAACACTTCGGTTCTGCTCGGATTGGCTCCAAAAACATCCTCAATTTCCTCGCCGCCTGAATCGGAAACGCCACCAATCCGAAGCGCCGCCGCTGTAGCATCCGATATCGCAAATACCTGCTCGGCTTGTCACACGGTGTTTCGCAAGTGACTTGGCCCAATATCGATCTCAAATGGCCGCTTGTAACTATCCTGCTCGTGGGTGGTATTGGCATGGGTCTGGCAATATGGATATTCCTTCCAACATCCGCTCCAGATTCATCGTCTCAAGCCGTCGGAGATGCGAAACGGGGGGCCTATCTGGCCCGCCTTTCGGGATGCGTCACTTGCCACACGGCCGAGGGTGGCGAACCGTGGGCCGGTGGCGTCGCGTTGACGTCCGACTTCGGCACCTTTGTGTCCCCAAACATTACGCCCGACCCTGACTACGGCATCGGCGATTGGGCGTTCGAGGATTTTGTGCGGGCCGTCAGGCACGGGGTGGCACCTGATGGATCGCCGTATTACCCGGCATTCCCGTTCGAATTTTATGCCACCCTTACCGATCGCGATCTGGCCGACATGTGGGCCGCGGTCCAGGAGGTTCCACCATCCAGCTTTGTTCCTGACGAGAACGATGTTCCCTTGCCTTTCAGCATTCGTCAGGGCGTCAAGCTCTGGCGTACGTTCTTCTACGAGCCTGCAGACTATGCGGCGGACCAGACCAAATCGACATCATGGAATCGCGGACGATTCATGGTGGAGGGCCCGGCCCATTGCGCTGCCTGCCATACGCCGAGAAATTTCGCCGGTGGCCTGGATGCCGCCGCTCAGTTCGCTGGCGCGTCAGGGGGAGCTGCGGGCTGGACTGCACCCCCGATCACAACCGAGGCGCTTGTCGATGCGGGCTGGACCGAACAAAGCCTGATTGCGGCGCTGCGCACCGGGCTGACCCCAACCGGTGATGCTTTTGGAGGCGCAATGGCAGAAGTCGTTCACCTCTCTACAAGCTATTTGATGGATCAGCATATTAGGGACATGGCTGAATTTCTAATGGATCAGTGAGAGCGGGCCTTCGCTCAGATGGCTACATTTCAACCTCGGTCGCTTCCACTGGTAGCTTTATCAAGTCACGTCCAATGCTGACACGAACTTCCCATTGCCCGGCCATTGGGAGCTTCGCCCTGGCTTGGAAAGCTCTGGGCCCTGCCGACAAGACGTTGGCCCTTACACTCATCTGATGTGCGGGCATCACCACTTCAACCTGTGGATCGATGATATCGGCTCGATCCACAGGCAATCCAATGAAGACGGTCAGCATTCCATCGTCTCCGAGGCTGGCACTGACATTGATCGGAACGCCTGACGCATCGGAGGATGCGGTAGCAGGCGCCCGCTGTACAGGCTTGGTAACCAGCGGAATACTGGCAAAGATTAAGAGTATTCCCAAAAATGCCGTGCCCGCGGTCCAGCTCATCACCAGCGAGAGCCGGCACGGCCTCCGGCGTCGAAATTTCTTTTTTCCTTTCATGGTTTATTCTCTGGCGTCGGCGCTTCCTTCCGACGAAGGGCTGGCTGTTCGATGAATTTCCATGAAAAATACGCCAATGCTCCGGAAATGGCGCTCGAGATCAGGAACAGCAATACAATCTGCGGTCCGAACCAGATAAGCTCACGCGTTAGAAGTTGTTGGATTGGCCAGGCCATGAGGTAGATGCCGTAAGAAAGGTCATGTCGGCGCGCGAACGCTGCAATCCGACCCCAATTCTTGCTGCCCACGTAGAGTGATGCATAGCCTATCCCGATGATCGAGGTTACCTCGCCAAATCGGGTCCCGGTGCCGACCGCTGCTATGGCGAGGGCTGCGATTGCCCAACCAAACCGAAGGGGGATGATTTCGCCAGAACGTCGCGCCACCACCCCGGTGAGAAAGGCGAACCCAAATCGGAATAGGCTCTCCAGTGGTGTTTCACCGCTGGGATCGACGCCAACGTTGGCAAAAAGGGCCAGTCCGAACGCCGCCCACACAGCAAACGCTATGGACGGATGGCGAAGAAGTCCAAGGGCTGCGGCGATCCCAAAAACAATATAGCTGAGGATTTCGTATTTTATCGTCCACAGCGGCACGTTGACATCGCCGGGGTAGCGGCCGTGTTCAAACATGGACGGCAGCACGGCGCCCTCGAAGTTCCAGGCGACGTTGAGCGGGTAGAGCCAGGTTTGAGGATTTGAATAATACTCCCAAAGAGGCGCACTTGTCCCGAACGGGCCGACAAGGAGAGCGATGAGCACGGCGCTGGCGAGAAGCGCTGGATAAATTCTCAGGAACCGATTTCGCGCAAACCGAGCAAGACCTCTATGCAACACACTGTTGGTGAGCATCGCCCCAGACAAAACGAAAAAAACATTAACGGCTGTTGCCCCTAAATCGTAGGCGGCCCAGCTCAACGGGTCGTAGCGCGGCGAGTTGAGGCCCAAAAGCAACGAGTGAGAGAGAACGACACTTACCGCAGCGATCAAGCGAACCGCATTGTAACTGTTGTCGGCGTATCGGAAGGCGGTCGAGAGCAACATCGGCGCGCCCACGCCAGAAACTGGCGCTGGCCCATGGATGGGTCGGTTCATTGGTCATACCGGAATCTGAAGTTTTGATCATATCTCGTCACCGCTGATACGGACGTTCAGCGGATCGGACACACAGCGGCTAGGCGCGCTGTTCCGGCCTCGGCGGCTGATAGATCAAAGCGGCACGTTCCGGTACTTCTGTCCGGGTATGAGAGCGGTTCCATGAAGGTAGCCAATCAGCCGGGTTCACCCAGCGTGCACTGACGATCATCGGTGTTTCATGGACATGATCGATGTTGTCGTGCTGGCCAGCGTCAATCATGCTCTTTTGGATCGGCGCCTCTGCGGACCTTTCAACCGACTGTAAAAGCGACTCCGGGGCCGGGAGATGGAGGGGGGCATGGGTCGCTTGGAGAGTGACAACAATCACCCCCACCGCAAGGAAGAGGCGCAAAAGCGTTTTCCACGAAATCAGATTCGCCCTTGAACCGGTCACCGCCGCAATTTGCCCCAATACGCTGACTACCTTCGCCACCATACTGAACTGAGCCACCCAGGTCCACCCGAAGACGCCCTATGCCGAGGCGTCGCCCATGGAAGATTTTGATCCGTCGGATGCCGCAATTTTTCAAATCGATCCTTCTTCCCCTGTTGGCTGTAGTCAGCTTGCTGGCCGCGCCAGGCGCCATGAGCGGGCCTCTGCCGGACAATGGTCAAGAAACGGCAGAACACCATGGCGTCGAGCACAATACAAATGCCCACGATGAATGCGGAACGATCGCCTGTTGCTTGATGCCGGCCAATTCAGTTCGCCCCCTCCTCCTGGAACGAACGGGCGATCTGGTTGATATTAACCCCGCCCTGAAACGAAATGGGCAAGGGCCCAGGGTTCCTGCGCCTCCTCCAAGGCTTCTGGTTTGAACTGCGTGAAAAATGAAGTTTCAAATCGGAGAACATCAATGAAGACTATCAAGATCCTCAGCTTTGCAATGCTTTTTGCCGGCACCACGTCCTTGGCGTTGGCACAGGGTATGGACCATTCCAATATGGCCGGCATGTCGATGGACGGCATGAGCATGGATGCCGAAGCCAGTGAAAGCTCGGATTTACCCGAAATCTGTCTCGAGAACGCCGACCAAATGACCGGCATGTCGATGGACATGGATATGAGTACAATGATGGAAGGAATGAGCGAGGGCCACCAGGCCATGATGGCCGATATGAGCGCCATGCATAGCGATATGATGGCGGCCATGATGGCCGAAGACTTCGATGTCGCCTTCATTTGCGGCATGATCCCGCACCATCGGGGCGCTCTCGCGATGGCCAACGCGGCCCTCGAATATGCCGAGGACGCATGGGTAAAGGAAATTGCGCAAGAAATCGTCGACGCGCAGGAGCGCGAAATCGCTGAAATGCTAGATTGGCTTGAGGCCCGATAAGTCTTGGATGGCCGGGGGTTGCTCCCCCGGTCATCTACTTGCAAGCGGCAGGCTTTGCTAGACGTCAGCGTGGTTCGTCGGAATAGCCAGCGATTCAGGTGCGACCAAATCCGGTAGAATGGAAAGGGAAGCCTGCACCCATCAGGGATGATGGTGAACAGGCGGCAGAAACCGTCCGCCGAAAAGCAACTGGCAACATGCGGGCGCTTTCGATATTGCGCACTTGAGCATGGCGGCCACGCCGACGCGGAATGGGTGATGACTTGATGACCGCTGTGCTGGCCGGGATTTTCATTGTCCCGTTGCGTGTCTGGAACGCGCGGCGCAACTGAACTCATACCTCGCATCGCGATGACCGAATGTCACTCCAACATTTATGGGCCTTTTCCAGCCCGTCTCAGCGAACGGCAGGTTTGAGGGAGGCCAATTGCAAAGTTGAATGGCGGCAATGGGAGGGCTCAATTCATCGGATGCTGGCGCTGATCGAAGAGCACGGCAGACAGACTTCTGGTGGGACCTTTTACCGATGCGTTGAGTCCCGGACTGAAGAAAGGAGGAAGTTTGGTAGGCGCGGAGGGAATCGAACCCCCATCTGAGCCGTTATGAGCGGCTGGCATTAACCGTTATGCTACACGCCCCTACCCTCGGCCTTTTGCTTCATCGCGAGGATTGATGCAAGACCTCGAAAAGTACGTTTCCTGGGCCGTAGTCCACTCAGGTCCGAGGATCGACACCGAAAGCCCCGTACAACAGGCATCTCCGGTGATGACACTTTTGGCCGAATCCAAAAGTTATGAGCGGTCGGCTCTAACCAGTTGAGCTACGGGCCCACGCTTGGTTCTCCTAGCGGGTCGAGGCCTTGAGGTCCATGGGGTTTTGTGCCTGTTTACCGTTTTTCCCGGCAGTTGGCTCGGCTGCCGCAAATCCGTCTCAATGCATTAGGAAAACTTGATCGTTCTGCGTGGGGCACAACAAATTTCCAACGACCAGGAATTCCAGGAGACCAATCATGCGCCTTCCTCTGACGCTCGCACCCATCGCGATGGCCGCGCTGCTGGCAAGCCCGGCGCTTGCCGACACAATGACCTTGAGCGGAACCGGTACAGTCCGTGCCGCGCCGGACATGGCCACCATCAACACCGGAGTAACGACGCAGGCGCAAACCGCGCGCGAAGCGCTTGACGCCAACTCGGCCGCCATGGCCGATCTCGTCGCCGCCCTGCGCGAAGCGGGTCTCCAGGATCGAGACATCCAGACCTCCGATTTCAGCGTCAGTCCCCAATATGTCTATTCGGACCGCCGCGACGACAATGGATACAACCTGCCGCCGGAAATTCAGGGCTATCAGGTATCCAACACCGTCACCATCGTGGTGCGCGACCTCGAAGCGCTCGGGTCGGTTCTCGATCAGGCGGTAACCGTCGGCGCCAACACTATCAATGGCATTGTCTTCGCCGTTGACGAAGTGACCAAGCTCGAGGAAGAAGCCCGCAAGCTCGCCTTTGCCGACGCCCTGGCCAAGGCAGAGACGTATGCCGGCGCTGCCGGGCTGCGCCTGGGGTCGATCGAAAGGATCGAAGAAGTCGACATGCAGCAGCCGCCCATGCCCATGTATCGCGCCCAGGCCATGGAAATGGCCGCCGATGGATCGGTTCCGGTGGAAGCGGGCGAAATGTCCTATTCGATCACCGCGACCGTCGCCTGGGAAATCGAAGACGACCGCGATTAGAAATTTGTCATGCAACGCTGAAATGGCCGGATCCGCTGGGTCCGGCCTTTTTAGCCGCCGAGCGCCTGCACGATCATACGGGCGCCAACGACGATCAAAAAGATCGCGAACACGATTTTGAGCAGCTTGGCGTCCAGCCTATGCGCCAGCGCCACGCCAATCGGCGCGGTCAATGTGGCGAGGCCCCCAATCAAAATGAATGAGGGGATGTTGACAAGCCGATGCTCAACGGCGGCGTGCCGGTCGCATTCCATCCTGAGATGACGAAGCCCACCACCGCAGGAACGGCCAGGATGACCCCCAGCGTCGAACTGGTTCCCACTGCCGTGTGAATCGGTGTTCCGAACGCTGTGAGCGTTGGAACGGTCAGCGATCCGCCGCCAACGCCCATAAGCGCCGATATATACCCGATCACCGCCGCCGAAATGCGATTGACCATCGGCACGCCCGCCAGCGTTTCCATGAGCCTGCGCTGGACCGGCAATGCCATGTTGAGCGCTATGAAAAGCGCCATAACGCCAAAGATGATCTTGAGCGCGGCGGCACTGTAAAGCCCTGCCATCAGCCCGCCCAGCAGCGATGCGGCCACGATCCAGGGTGCCCACAGCCTGACGATCCCGCCGTCCACCGCCCCGCGCTTGCCGTGGGAACGTGCGCTGCGCATCCCGGTGGGAATGATGACCGCCAGCGATGTGCCCACCGCCACATGCATGATGACATCGGGATTGTAGCCCAGCAGTTGGTAGGCGAACACCATGGACGGAACCATGATGATGCCGCCGCCTATGCCGAGCAGGCCAGCCATGACGCCCGACACAGCCCCGGTCAGCGCCAGGCCAAAGGCAAAGGGAAGAAATTGTGTGATGAGGTCGGACAAGGAGGTCTGTTTCTGGGCGCGGGGCCGTCATGCGCACTTTGTGGGAGTATAAGATACACCCCGACTCTCTTGCCACCGGGGATCCGGGAATATTGAGCACTTCTCCATCGATGTCGAGCCTCAGAGCGCCTCCAGCAAAAGCATGTCCTCGACCCGATCGGGGATGGAAACGGTTTTGCGGTTCGGACGTGCGACGAAACAATCCGCGATTCGAAGACCCGAAGGGCAGCGCAAGCGAAAAGCGGATTTGATCTAGAAATCACCCAGGATGTGCAGGACGATCTGGCGACGATGCGGCGCATCGCGATGCTCGAAAAGATAGATGCCCTGCCAGGTCCCCAGGGCCGGCCTGCCATCGTTGACCGGAATGGAAATCGAGGTCTGGGTCAGCGCCGATTTGATGTGGGCCGGCATGTCGTCGGGGCCCTCGGTCGTATGGGTGATCCACTCCATGTTGCGCGGCGCCAATCTGGCAAAAAATGCTTTGAGGTCGGACTGAACGTCGGGGTCGGCGTTTTCCTGGACCAGCAGCGAGCACGAGGTGTGCCGGCAATAGACCGTCAAAATCCCCTCGCGAATACGGCTCGATGCCATGAACCGCCCCAGATCGGGGGTAAATTCGTAAAGCCCTTGCCCACGCGTGGTGATCTCCAGTGTCTCGCTCGATTGTTCCATTGCGCACCGCCTGTTCCCGCCTGCGCAACCCTATCGCAAAGGTGGCGCGGAACCCAAACGGCCTGATCGCGTTTTTGTGACATCTCGAGCGCGTGCTGCCTCGACGGTTCTTGCAACGCCCTTCTGCAATGCGCCTGGATGGCACGCGCTCGACCCCAGACACCCTGTCGCGGCTAACCGCCCCCGGTGTTGAAAAGAATGGAGATTGAAAATGGCTGATATTGATCGCGACTACACGGATCGCAATCGCACCGAACGCGAGCGCGTCTATGCAGTCAATTCCGGCGGCAGCGCCGGCTGGTGGATCGGCGGTGTGCTTGTTCTGGCAGTGCTGATTATTGGGTTCATTGCGCTCAGTGGCGGCGAACCCGCTCCTGTGGATACGGCCCCCACCGCAGTTGAAACGACGCCTCCGGCGGTCGAGCCCGCGCCCATGACCGAAACAGCCCCGGTAACCGAACCTGCTCCGGCGGTAGAGGCTGCTCCAGAGGCGGCTACTCCGGTTGAAACCGCTCCGGCTGAAGCGGCACCCGCCGAAGCCGCCCCGGCTGAAGCGGCCCCCGTGGAAGTGGCCCCGGCACAATAAGATTTCAGATATGGGGCGTGTCGTCAGGACACGCCCCCTTTTTCGTTCAGCTTGGCGTCATTTTGACAATGTTACGTATCCCTTTCGTGTGACCGTGTTGAGCGGTCGCATCATTTGCCGGGGGGCAGAGGAGAAAATCCCATGAAGCTCAAACAATTGCTCTTGACCAGTACCGCTATGCTCATGCTCGGCACCCCTGTGGCGCCGCTGTTTGCGCAAAGCGGCGATACCACTTTCACCGTGGCTCAGGCCGCGCCCCCGGCTCTGTCCGGAGCCATTCAAACCTATCTTGAGGCACAGGCTGCGCTCCAAGCCGCCGAAGCCGGCGGTGGCGACGTGGCCGCAGCGCAGGAAGCCCTGGCGGCCGCACGCGATGAACTCGGCGCCTTGTGTGCAGCTATCGGTCAAACCGATATCGATGCCTGTATCGCCATGTTCGAAGGCGGCGAGATAACGCCTCCCGCTCCGGCGCCCGAAGCCGAGATGGAGGTCGAAGCCCAAGGGGAAGCTGCGGCTGAACCTGAGGCCCCCGCCCCCGAAGCGGCGCCCGCTGAGGAACCCGCTCCCGCGGAAGCCGAGCCCGCTCCCGTAGAGGCCGAGCCCGCTCCCGTGGAAGCCGAAGCCGAACCCGCTCCGGTGGAAGAACCCGCTCCGGCACCAGCCGACGAGCCCGCCCCGGCTGAGGAAGCTGCGCCCGCACCGGCGGAAGAGCCTGCCCCCGAGCCCGAACCGGCCCCGGCTGAAGCGCCCGCTCCGGTCGAAGAGCCTGCTCCGGCTCCGGAAACCATGGAAGAAGCCGAGCCTGCACCCGAGGCCCCGCCTGCACCTGAAGCTCCGGCAGCTGAGCCCGCCGCTCTTGCCGAGCAGCCTGCCGCCGAAGCTGAATCTTCGGCTCCAGCTTCCCTGCTCGAAGCTGTCGCCGCATATGAAACCGCTGTTGCTGAATTCGAGGCAGCGGTTGCGGCCGGTGGCGATACCAGTGCTGCCGCACAGGCTGTGATCGATGCCGAGGCCGAGCTTCGGGGCATTTGCGAGGCTCTGGGACAAACCGACCTCGACGCCTGCTTGACCGGGTTCGATATCGAACTCGACATCATCGATGTTCAGGCCGAACTTGACGGCATGGCCGAAACACCGGCCGCCCCTGAAGCGGAAGTGCCCGCAGAAGGCGAAGCTGCGCCGGAAGGCGAAGCTGCGCCGGAAGGCGAGCCGGCCCAGGACATGGATGACAGCATCGTTCTCGAAGGTGACGTTCAGGGCGAAATCGTTCCTCAGGGCATCGACGCCAGCGAGGTTGCCCCGCTCCTCGATAGCGAAAAGGACGCTGCCTCTGGCGTGATGGATGACGAACAGGGCGATGCAGACGCCCAAGTGGCAGGCGAAGCTGAGGCGGACGCCGACGCTGAGGCCGAAGCAGAGGCCCAGGCCGAAGCACCCGCAGAGCCCGCCCCTGCCCCCGAACAAGTCAACGTGACCGAGATTCCCTCGATTGACTCAGAAGAAGGCCAGGACCGTCAGGAAGTGTCGATCCAGCAAATCGAGGAGGCCGCAACGGCATCGGCCAGTGCCCAGCTTCAGGAGGGGTCTGCCCAGCAACAGACCAACCAGCAGGGCGGCGTTCTCGTCGGTCCGGTCCGTGAAGGTCCGTCCAACGCAGAAATCATCGCCACCATTGGTCTGGCCACGATCTTTGCGATCGGTGCCAACCAGTTCATCGACACGCCCGACACTCCGCGCATCGTCTATCCCGACGATCAGCAGTATTATGTCGAGAACCTGTCTGAAGGTCGCACCCGCGAGACCATCCTGCGCGCCGACGGCAGCCGCATCGTGACGATCCGCGATCAGTATGGCGATATCATCCGCCGTTCGCGCATCGAAGCCGACGGGCGCGAAATCCTGCTGGTCTATGTCGATCCCAGCTATCGCCGCTATGACGAACAGGGCCGCTGGATCGATCCGGGTCGCCAGCTTCCGCCGCTGGTGCTCAGTATTCCGCCCAGCGAATACGTGCTCAACGCGTCCTCGGCCAATGAGCAGCAGGTCGCCACGTTCCTCCACCAGCCGCCGGTGGAGACCATCCAGCGCTACTATACGATCGACGAAGTCAAACGCTCGTCGCGTCTGCGCGACATGGTCCGGCGCCTTGAGATCGCCGATCTGACCTTCGACACCGGCAGCGCCAATATTTCGCAAAGCGAGATCGGCACGCTCTCGGCAACGGCCAACGCCATGCTGGCACTAATCGCCCAGAACCCGGCCGAAACCTTCCTGATTGAAGGTCATACCGACGCTGTGGGCTCGGATATCTCCAACCTGGCGCTGTCCGACCGCCGCGCCGAGGCCATTGCCTATGCGTTGACCCGTGTCTATGGCGTCCCCGCCGAAAACCTTGCCACGCAGGGTTATGGCGAGCGCTACCTCAAGGTCAACACCCAGGCCGCCGAGCGCACAAATCGTCGCGTTACGATCCGCCGGATCACCCCGCTCATCACCCCGATGACCGGTGCGGCCGGTTAAGCACGGCACATATCGACCGAGCAAGAAAGGCCGGGGTTAATCCCCCGGCCTTTCCTTTACCGGCTGTCGCAATATGGTCCTGAGTTTTTCCGGCGCGGTCTTGCGCGGATCCCCGAGATAGATCTCGTGGTGCCGGCCCGTCGGCACCCAGCCATTGTCGGGCATATACTGCTCATGCATCCGGGCCAGAACGGGCCCTTCGTCGTCGTAAGAGCCGACATGAAGCACCTGCACGGCCCTGCCCTCCTCCAACGCCTCTACCCGTAGGAGGTCGAGCGCTGTCGGCTTTTTCTTTGCCCGCGACGTTTCGATGGCCGCCGCGATCATGGCCGGCCCGATCCAGTCGGGCACCATGATCATCATGGTCCAGTCCCATTTGTCCTTCTCGCGGGCAACAAAACTTTCCATGTCCTTTGCCCACCACAGCCCTTCGAGCGGCGGAACCGTATAGTCCCTGCCCAGCTGGGTCTTGGAGGCGAATTTGAGCGCATAGGCGACTGCGTACAGCGTTTCGACCGCCTCCCGATAGGACCGCTCGACGTTGGGATCGCCATGCCCGTCGATCATCAGGAACCGCATGGTGGGCACCTGGACGACGTGCAGCCCTTTCGATTTTGTCGGGCCGTAAAGCGTTTTGAGCCGCTTTTTGAAGTCGACCTTCTCCATTGAGGATTCTCCGCGCTCTTCAGTTCGCAACGATACGGGGCACCCTTAAAGATTGGAAAGAATTCTTGCGCACTTTGCCCGCAATCCCCATCTGTGGGGCTCGGCAATCATCGGAGATTCTTTTTACGCAATGCTCGACATCGACAAGATCGTAACGGCCCTCAAGACCGACCCCAACATGCAACGCACCGCTGGCGCAGGCGCTGCCGGCCTTGCGGCGGGCATGCTGCTGGGCGGTGGGGGCATCAAAAAGATTGCCAAATATGGCGCCCTCGCTGCAATCGGTGGGCTTGCTTACAACGCCTGGCAAAAAAGCAGGCAGGACAACACCGCGGCAGATGTCGAAACTCCGCCCGAAGGTCCGTTCATGCCCGCGCGGACCGACGAAACCGGCCAGGAAGCGCTGGGCAAGGCGCTGGTTCGCGCCATGATATCGGCCGCCAAGGCCGATGGTCGTATCGACGCCGACGAGAAGGAACGCATCTTTCAAAGGCTTGAGGACATGAACCTGTCGGCCCAGGAAAAAGCATTCGTCTTTGACGAGCTTTCAACCCCGCTCGATATCGAAGCGGTGGTGCGCGGCGCCGATACCCCCGAACATGCAGCTGAAATCTACGCGGCCTCGCTTGTTGCCATCGACGCTGATACGGCGACCGAGCGCGCCTATCTCGACACCCTCGCCAATCGGCTCAGCCTGCCCGACGCCTTGGTGACCGAGATTCACAAGGCCGCGGCACGTTAACTTTCTGGGAACGATTCCCCGGTTTCGCGCTTAACATTGACCGAACACGGAAGCGGGAGGTTTGCTATGACCTATCTCGACCCCGATCAGACGCGCCACGCAGGCGTAGGCAACATCGCACTGCGGGTGGCCGCTATTCTCGCCGTTCTGGCTTTCGGCTGGTTCGCGTTGACCGTAGGCAGCGAGGATTCAACGGGCCGCCCGGAAATCGTTCCGGAACCCACGGTCAGCACGTCCTAGAGCGCTTCCAGGATAAGTGGCTACCACGTATCCGGTTCGGAAGCGCGATAAAACAAAGACTTAGGGCAATTTAAGCGATTCAAGGAAGCGCTGAAATGCTCTAGGTTCGATCCTACTTCTTGCCGCTGCGCTTGATCGACGTGATCTTGAGCGGCGGCACCCCGGATTTCTCTGAGATGGCCCGGTCCTGCTCCATGATGGCGGTCAGCGCGGGTTCGTCGCCATCGAGCCCGCCCAGCAGACCGGAATCCACCTTGCGATTGGACCGCTGGCTCCCATCCTCGTAAACGATGTCGAAAAGCACGAATTCGGTGCGCATTGTTGGCTTTCTGGCCATGCTATTTCCAATCTGAAACTGAACAGGGCCGCCGCCAACGCGACAGCCCAGCATTGATTTTCGACGGTGAGACCGAACTTAATCGAACAGGAAACGACCCTGTTCGCGGATGATCTGCCGGCCCTTGCCCAGAGTGGCCGCGGCACAATCGTCTTTGTCGGTAAATTTGTCGGCGCGAATGAACGAATAGGTCTTGGTCTCTCCATCGATTTCTTTTTCGATGGTTCCCGCGATCTGGTATTCACCGTCCGATCTCATAAGGGTGGCCTTGATGAGATAGCCCTCGAATTCTTCCTGAGCCTCGATGCTGGGCGCTGCAGGCTGCTTGTCACCACCACCGCCGAACAGATTTTTCCAAAACGACATCTCGAACCCTCCATATGCTCGAGGCGGCCAATGGCCGCCCCGATTTGCCTTGAGCCTAACGCCAAGCGCTCTAGTTGTCCAAAAAGCTCCGCAGTTTGCGGCTGCGGCTTGGGTGCTTGAGCTTGCGAAGTGCCTTGGCCTCGATCTGGCGGATACGTTCGCGCGTGACCGAGAACTGCTGGCCCACTTCCTCGAGCGTATGATCGGTGTTCATGCCGATACCGAACCGCATGCGCAGAACACGCTCTTCACGCGGCGTTAGCGAGGCGAGAACCCGAGTCGTGGTCTCGCGCAGGTTCGACTGGATCGCCGCATCGATCGGCTGGATCGCATTGGTGTCGGGAATGAAATCCCCAAGGTTCGAATCCTCCTCGTCGCCAATCGGCGTTTCGAGCGAGATCGGCTCCTTGGCGATCTTGAGAACCTTGCGCACCTTGTCGAGCGGCATTTGCAGCTTTTCGGATAGCTCTTCCGGCGTCGGCTCGCGGCCGATCTCGTGGAGCATCTGGCGGCTTGTTCGCACGATCTTGTTGATCGTTTCGATCATATGCACCGGAATGCGGATGGTGCGCGCCTGATCGGCGATCGAACGGGTGATCGCCTGCCGAATCCACCAGGTCGCATAGGTCGAGAACTTGTAGCCCCGCCGATATTCGAATTTATCGACGGCCTTCATCAGCCCGATATTGCCTTCCTGGATAAGATCGAGGAATTGCAAGCCGCGGTTGGTGTATTTCTTGGCAATCGAGATCACGAGACGCAGATTGGCCTCGACCATTTCCTTTTTGGCAATGGCGGCTTCGCGCTCGCCCTTCTGAACCTTGGAAACGATGCGGCGGTACTCGGCGATATCGAGACCGGTTTCGGTGGCAAGCGTCTGGATTTCCGCGCGCAACTCGTCGATCGTCGCCCGCTCGCGAGCCACGAAATCCGCCCAGCCCTTTTCAGACCGCCCGAACACCTTGTCGGCCCAGTCGGGATCGAGCTCGGATCCATAATAGGCGTTGAGGAAATCGTCACGCTTGATCTTGTAGCTCTCGGCAAGACGCAGCAGGCGGCCTTCGTTGCGCACGAGGCGCTTGTTGATGTCGTAGAGCTGTTCGACGAGGCTCTCGATACGGCTGGCATTGAGCGAGAGCGACTTCACGTCCGAAATCACCCGGGTGCGCCACGCATCGAGTTCCTTGACCTCGCTGGCGTCGAGAGACTTGGCGGCAAGCTGGTCCTCGACATGCTGGTCCTGAACCTTGCGCATCCGCCCATAGGTCTCGGCGATCCGATCGAATGTCTCGACGACCTGGGGCTTGAGTTCAGCCTCCATGGCCGAGAGCGAGAGGTTGTTCTCGTACTCGTCGTCATCATCGTCGTCGTCAGGCTGGCCGCCCTCGCCCGAGCCCTCGTCCTCGCTGCCTTCACCCTTTGCGGGGCGCTCGGCGCGCGATGCGGGGGCACCGGAAGGCACAGCGGCCGGAGCCGGCGCATCCTCGTCTTCGTCCTCGTCATCATTGCCCGCCGTCGCGTCCGCCATTTTGGCGTCCGGTCCGGCATAGGTGGCTTCAAGGTCGATGATGTCGCGCAGCAAAATCTCGCCTTCGGCAAGCTGGTCGCGCCAGATGATGATGGCCTGGAAGGTGAGCGGGCTTTCGCACAGCCCCGCGATCATGGTTTCGCGGCCAGCTTCGATGCGCTTGGCGATGGCGATTTCGCCCTCGCGCGAGAGCAACTCGACCGATCCCATTTCGCGCAGGTACATGCGCACCGGATCGTCGGTCCGATCAGAGCCCGATTTGGCGTTGGACGTATTGGCGACCGCTGTGGTCCCCGTCGTCGCGATCTCGCCGCCCTCTTCGTCGTTGCTGTTGTCGGCTTCGGCCTCTTCGACCTCGTCCTCATCGACGACATTGATGCCCATGTCCGAGAACATGGCCATGATGTCTTCGATCTGCTCGGAGGTCACTTCTTCCGAAGGCAGAACCGCATTGATCTCTTCATAGGTCACATAGCCGCGCTTCTTGGCGGTCTTTATGAGCTTCTTGACGGCGGCATCGGAAAGATCGAGAAGCGGCCCGTCGGGAGCTTCGGTCTGCGATTCCGGCTTGTTGTCCGTCTCGGTCTTGGTCTGGTTGGCTGCCTTGGTGGCCATATAGTTCGCTCTCCTGAGCCGCACCCTGGTTTTGCGGCACTGGTGTCATCACCCGATGATCGCACTGGAACTGGGATTGAAAGACATCACAGGGTTAACAAATCGCTTCATTGGTGCGAAACAACCCTGATTCTGATTCGAATCCATTTGCTGCAGGAGCGCTCCATACACGCAAAAGCGCACAGACACGAATCATCTTTTTTCAAAGACTCCGCGTCGCACGCCCGGATAGCGAACCAAATCCCTCGATCAATGCCTCAGTACCGTCGACACTGGAAATCTGATTCTGGATGTCACGCAGCCGCTCGAATGCGTTTTCGCTCAGGTCTTCGCCTAGCGCCAGTTCGGCTGCTTTGAGTTCCCTATTTAGTTGAACGGATTTGTAATGCAAGGCCAGCGAGTGTTTTAATCCCGTTTCGGCGTCCGATTGCGCCGTATCGGCATCGGCTTGCCATATCCCCTGCCGCGCCAATTGGCCGCGCATCTTGTCGAGGACCGGCCCGTGCCCGCGCGCGATCAGCGCCTCGGCGATCCCGTTCGGCCCCAAATCGGGATGCACTGTCACGAGATCGAGAAATGCCGCAAGAACCTGCCGTGCCGGCAAGGACTGAAATTCGATCTCGGCCAGCGCTTCGAGCCGGGCCTGCGCCAGTTCGGGGTGGTTGACGAGACTCATCAGAATCACGGCTTCCCGCGGAATGACGCCCGGCGTTGCCCCACCCTTGAGCAGCCGCGAATTGCGCAGAGTGTCCGATACCAGCATTTTGGGATTGCCGCGTTGCCCCGTACGCCGCTGGTCGAACCCGTTGTTCCGTCCGTCCCGCCGGTATTGCCCGCGCGTCGAAACGAACAGAGACGAGATTTTTTCGTCGAACGCCTGACTGTAATGACGCCGCACGGAAACATCGGCGATCCGCGCCGCCCGTTCACGCAGCCGCGCCTCCAGCGCCGCACGCTGCTCGGGCGCCTCAGGAATGCCCCCCGCCGTCTCCATGGCCCAAACCGCATCGGCCAGCGACCGACCATTCGCAATCAGGTCGGCGAAGGCCTGCCGCCCCTGCTGCTTGATAAGGTCGTCCGGATCGAGCCCGCCGGGCAGCGTGACGATCGAAACGCTCTTGCCCGGCTTGAGCAGCGGAAGCGCGATATCGATCGAGCGCTCTGCCGCACGCATGCCGGCACTGTCGCCGTCAAAGCACAGCACCGGAATATCGGTCATCCGCCACAAGAGATTGAGGTGATCTTCGGTCAGCGCCGTCCCGAGCGGCGCTACCGCGCCGTCAAATCCTGCCGCAACGGCAGCAATGACATCGAGATAACCTTCAACGACGATCAGCTGCTTGCCGTCATAGCCGGCCTGCCGCGCCGCCTGTCCGTTATAGAGCGTCAGGCGCTTGTGAAAGAGCTCGGTTTCCGGCGAATTGAGGTATTTTGCCGCCACATCGGCCGAAAGCGCCCGCCCGCCAAAGGCGATCACCCGCCCGCGAAAATCGGTAATCGGAAACATCAGCCGGTTGCGGAATCGGTCATAAGGAACCGGAATGTCATCGCCATGCACCACCAGCCCGGTTTCGACCATCTCCCTGGCCGAAACGCCATTGGCCGCCAGAAATTCCTTCAGCCCGTTACGGCTGTCGGGCGCGAACCCGATCTTGAACCTCTGCTGCATGGCGCCCGAAACACCGCGTTCGAGCAGATAGCCCCGAGCCCGAGCACCTACATTGTGCGCCAGCGCTTCGACAAAATAGGCCGTCGCCAGTTCCATGACGTCGTAGAGCGACCGTCTTGCCTCGGCGCGCTTTTCCGCTTTCTCGTCCCGCGCGGGCATTGGGATACCCGCGCGCCCGGCCAGCAGCTCAACCGCCTCGGGAAAGCTCATCCCGGTCTTTTCGGTCAGAAAGCGAAAATGGTCCCCGCTGGCACCGCACCCGAAACAGTGATAGCGCCCCCGCCGATCGTCGGCATGAAAGCTGGGGCTTTTTTCGCCATGGAAGGGGCAGCAGGCCCACATATCGCCCTTGCCGGGCTGGGATTTGCGCTTGTCCCAGACAACGTGCTCACCCACCACCTGCGTGATCGACAGGCGGTTTCGAATCTCGTCCAGAAAATGATCGGAAAAGCGCATATGTTTTAGGTAAGCACTGGCTCGCGCTTTGTCACCTGCCCGTGCGCTTTCCCCCGTTATTCACAGCCTCAATGGCCCGATTGGTAGAGCCGCCATGCCAGCCCCAGCAGGCCGAACGCAAAGACCACCATCAGCACGCCACCAACCATGACGAGGGCCACAGCGGCCTCAAGTGGCCAGAACACAAGCAGCGCCCCGAACAGCACGTAAAGCACCCCGCTCAGAAGCACCGGCCAGATCTTGGCGTAAAGCTGCCGCTCGCGCACCACGACCACGATCTCCATAGCCCCGACCAGTATCGCCTGGAAGGCCACCAGATAGACAAGGAAGGTCGCCGTAATCAGCGTACCCAGCAGCGGCGAGATGAGGATCAGAATGCCCACAACGATCGAGAGGGCATTGCGCACCACGTCGAACCAGAAATTGCCGGTCTTGCCGCCCCCGAAAGTGATCGCCCACAGGCCCAGAACGCCGTCGATGACAAACAACGCCGCTGCCAACGTGGTAAGCACAAGAAGGGCCGCGCCGGGAAACAGCACGGCATAAATCCCCGCAAGCAGCATCAGCACTCCACGAAGCCCGGTAAGAATGGATGGAAAGCGAGACGACTTCTTTTCGTCGGCCATGATAGTCCCCTAAGCCGCAACAACGCTGGAACCATACGCCTGATATCAAAAGGAGAAAAGTCCAGGGTCAGGACCTAGGCACCCAACAGCGCCTTGACCTGTTTGGAGGCCTGCCCGAAATCGATCTGTCCGGGATATTTCGCCTTGAGCACGCCAACGACCTTGCCCATGTCCCGCAGCCCCTCGGCTCCGGTTTCCGAAATCGCCGCCTTGATCGCTGCCTCGACCTCGGCTTCGCTCAGCGGTTTGGGCAGGAACTCCTTGATGATCTCGATTTCCTCGCGCTCCTGCGCTTCGAGTTCGGGCCGCCCGTTCTGGCCGTAAAGCGCCGCCGATTCCTCGCGCTGCTTGACCATCTTTTGCAGGATGGCGAGAATATCCTCGTCTCCGATACCATCCTTGCCCTCGCCCCGTGCCGCGATTTCGCGGTCCTTGATGGCAGCATTGATGAGTCGCAGCGTCGTCGTCCGGCGGCCGTCGCGCGCCTTCATGGCGTCCTTCATGGCAGCACTGATCTGATCGCGCATGATCGGTTTCCCTTGAGGTTCGTTGTCCTGTTTTGGTGCCGTTCCTATAGCCCAAGCGTGTCCGCAAAGCCAATCGCCTGTTCAATTCGCGCCAAACCTTTGATTTTCAACATTTTCATTTCCAAAGGACTCAGTTGACCGCGCCGTGCCCTTCAAATAGGTTCGCGCAAATTCAATATAGGGCGGAAGAGAACCACCAAACGGCGACAATGGCCGGAGGTTCCGCACGCCTGAACTGGAGCACTTCCAGAATAAGTGGGCACCATTTATTCGGTTCGGAAGCGCGACTAAATAAAGCCATGAGCCGTATGGCTCTGATGCACGAAAATGGAGAAGCCCCGTGTCCGGTTGGAAAGAATCCGCACCCACCGCAGTCCTCATCCTGCGCGATGGGACGCGCCTCGAGGGCCGAGGCATCGGCGCCGTGGGCACGGCAGCCGGCGAAGTGTGCTTTAACACCGCCATGACGGGCTATCAGGAAATCCTGACCGACCCCTCATACGCGGGCCAGATCATCACCTTCACCTTCCCCCACATCGGCAATGTCGGCGCCAACGACGAAGACATCGAGACCGTCAACATGGCCGGCTCCTCGGGCATACGCGGCGCCGTCATCAAGGCCGACGTGACCAACCCCTCCAACTATCGCGCCGCCGAGCGCCTCGACGCCTGGCTCAAAAAGCGCGGCATCATCGGCATTGCCGGGCTCGACACCCGCGCTCTGACCGCCCTTATCCGCGAAAAGGGCATGGCCGATGCCGTTATCGCCCATTCGCCGGATGGCAATTTCGACGACGCGGCCCTCAAGGCCGAACTCGACCAGTTCCCTGGCCTCGAAGGGCTTGACCTTGCCAAGGAGGTCTCGACCACCCAGACCTACAAATGGGACGAGACCCGCTGGCGGCTCGGCGAGGGCTATGGCCGCGTCGAAGATCCTGAATTCCACGTCGTTGCCATCGACTACGGTGCCAAGCGCAACATCCTGCGCTGCATCGCCGATCAGGGCGCCCGCGTAACGGTCGTTCCCGCCTCCGCGAGCGTCGAGGACATCATGGCGCACAATCCCGATGGCGTCTTCCTGTCCAATGGCCCTGGCGATCCCGCTGCCACCGGCGAATATGCCGTGCCGACCATTCAAAAGGTCATGGAAACCGGCAAGCCGGTCTTCGGCATCTGCCTCGGCCACCAGCTTCTGGGCCTCGCCCTTGGCGGCAAGACCCAGAAGATGCACCAGGGCCATCATGGCGCCAACCATCCGGTCAAGGACCTGACCACCGGCAAGGTCGAGATCACCTCGATGAACCACGGCTTTGCCGTCGACCGTGACAGCCTGCCCGCCGGCGTTGTCGAAACCCACACCTCGCTGTTCGATGGATCGAACGCGGGGCTGGCCGTCGAGGGCAAGCCGATTTTTTCGGTCCAGTACCACCCCGAGGCCTCCCCCGGCCCTCACGATGCCCACTACCTCTTCAAGCGCTTCATCAATCTGGTGCGCGAGCAGAAGGGCATGGAGCTGGTATCGGAATAACCGGTTCGCGGTTTTCAATCCTCAAGGGCGGTCTTCGGGCCGCCCTTTTTCTTTGCGCCATTTTCCACAAGCCCACTGTCATAATTTGACCAAACGATAAAAAAGGAAGAACCTATGAGCGCTTCCAGGATAAGCGGCTGCCGGTTATCCGGTTCGGAAGCGCGATACAAAAGACTATGCGCGCGTCATCGGGCCGTCAGAAAACTGCGGCAATGGGGAGACGAGCGCCTTGCATCATTCTTGGTGATTCAACAAACCCCAGCGTCCTTTCGGAGGGACATCATGCACCACAAACTTTCAATCAGCCGCCGCGCCTTTCTTGCGGGCACGGCTTCGGTCGGCGCGGTCGCCGTCGTCATGCATCCGTTCGCAGCGATGGCGCAGGCCAATCAGGCCCATCTGCGCATCCTCGAAACCACCGATATCCACGTCAACCTGCTGCCTTACGACTATTACGCAGATCGCGAGGACAACACGCTCGGCATGGCGCGCACCGCCTCGATCATCGAGAATATCCGCGCCGAAGCCGGCAACGCCATCCTGCTCGACAATGGCGACATGCTCCAAGGCAGCCCCATGGGCGATTACGTCGCCTATGAACGCGGCGTCGACGAAGAAGACATCCACCCCACCATCGCGGCCATGAACGCGCTGGGCTACGACGCGGGCACCATCGGCAACCACGAATTCAACTACGGCCTCGAATTCCTTGAAACGGCGATGGCCGGGGCGCAATATCCGGTCGTGCTCGCCAATGTCGTGCGCGGTGAAACCCTGCCCGACAATATCTCCGACGATGATACGCTTTTTGATCCCTATGTGATCGTCGAAAAGGAACTGACCGATGGCGCGGGCCAGACCCATACCATCCGCATCGGCCTGATCGGCTTCGTCCCGCCCCAGATCATGACCTGGGATTCCGCGCATCTGGCCGGCAAGGTTGCCCCGCGCGATATCATCGAAACGGCACAATACTACGTCCCCATCATGCGCGAGGAAGGCGCCGATATCGTCGTCGCCATGAACCATGGCGGCATCGAGATCGGTTCAGGCCCGATGCAGGAAAACGTATCGCTCCAGCTTGGCGCGGTCGAGGGCATCGACGTGGTTCTCGCCGGCCACCAGCACCTGGTCTTCCCCGGTCCTGACTATGAAGGGATCGAGGGCGTCGATATCGAGGCCGGAACGCTCAACGGAACGCCCGCCGTCATGGCCGGCTTCTGGGGCAGCCATATGGGCCTTATCGATCTTCTCCTTGAAGTCGACGATGCGGGCGCATGGTCTGTCCTCTCCCACACGTCCGAAGCGCGTCCCATCTATGAGCGCGTCGACGGCGCTGTTACCCCGACCGTAGAATCCGAAGACACGGTAGCCGAAGCGGTTGACGAGGAGCACCAGGCCACCCTCGACTATGTCCGCCGGCCGGTGGGCGAAACCGCCGCTGCGCTGCATTCCTACTTCGCGCTGGTGGCCGACGATCCGTCGGTCCAGATCGTCAACATCGCCCAGAAGGCCTATCTCGAGCAGATGATGGCCGGCACCGAATGGGAAGGCATTCCGATCATTTCGGCCGCTGCCCCTTTCAAGGCCGGTGGTCGCGGCGGTCCGGACTATTACACCGACGTCCCCGTCGGTCCCGTCGCCATTCGCAACGTTGCCGACCTCTACCTCTACCCCAACACGATCCAGGCCGTGTTGCTGACCGGCGCCGATGTCAAGGAATGGCTTGAGCGCTCCGCGGGCATCTTCAACCAGGTCGAGCCGGGGTCCAGCGATGCCTCGCTCATCAACCCGTCCTTCCCGTCCTACAATTTCGACGTGATCGACGGCGTGACCTACAAGATCGACGTCACCCAGCCGTCCAAATACGCCGCCGACGGCGGTGCGCTGGAGAACGAAACCGCCGAGCGCATTGTCGATCTTATGTTCGACGGCCAGCCCATCGATCCCCAAGCACAGTTCGTGGTTGCCACCAACAACTACCGCGCCGGCGGTGGTGGCGGCTTCCCCGGCATCGGGCCCGACAAGATCATCTTCATGGGACCCGATACCAACCGCGACCTGATCGTGCGCTACATCGTCGAGCAGGGCACGATCGATCCGGCTGCCGACAGCAACTGGTCGCTGGCCGAAATCGGCGACACCACCGTCCTGTTCGAAACCGGCCCGGCCGCCGAGCAGCTCGTCGCCGACGTCACCGCCGTCACGATCGAACCCACCGGCGAAACCAGCGAAGCCGGTTTCGGCGTCTACCGCATCACGCTTTAGCAAAAACCGATTCCGGAACAACGGCTTGGCCGGTGTTCCGGAATCGAAATGAACCGGGTCTCAAGTTGAATCAGAACTTGAGGCCCTTCATTTTTCAGATCAAGCGAGCGTCCTAGAGCGCTTCCAGGATAAGTGGCTACCACTTATCCGGTTCGGAAGCGCGATAAAACAAAGACTTAGAGCAATTGAAGCGATTCAAGGAAGCGCTGAAATGCTCTAGATCCCGTCAGAAAACGTGTCGCACTGTCCCACATTTCCCGATGAGTATCCGCGCGCGAACCAATCCCGACGCTGTTCGGAGCTGCCGTGCGTGAAAGTCTTGGGAACGATAGCGCCTTGCGTGCGGCTCTGGATGGCATCGTCGCCGATCTGTTCGGCAGCGTTGATCGCCTCCTCGATATCGCCGTTCTCAAGCAGATTTTCCTCGCCCACATAGCTTGCCCATATCCCGGCATAGCAATCGGCCTGCAACTCGATCCGCACCGAATAGGCATTAGCCTCTTCCTGGCCCATAGACTGGATGGCGCGGGAATATTCGGGCAAGACGCCGACCAGGTTCTGAACGTGATGGCCGATTTCATGGGCAATCACATAGGCCTGTGCAAAATCGCCTGGCGCACCGAACTGGCTCCGCAGCGTTTCGTAAAACGACAGGTCGATATAAACATTCTGATCGCCGGGACAGTAAAATGGTCCCGTACGGGCATCCGCCAGGCCACAGGCCGACTGATCGGTATCGGTAAACAGCACCACAGTGGCCGGCTCATAGGTCATGCCGTTCTCGATGAACACTTCGGTCCACAGATCCTCGGTGTCCTGAACAACAACCGCGACGAAATCGGCAAGATCGTCCTCCCCTGCCTCAGGCAGTGGCCGGGAGACCGAGCCCGAACCGCTCGTTCCCGTGCCCAGACTGCCATCGAGCAACGCCATGGGGTTGATGCCGAGCGCCACCCCGATAATCAGGATGACGACGATCACCCCGACCCCCATTCCGCCACCGGATCGACCGCCGGTGGGAATGCGAAATCCAGACCCTCCCATGCCCGACGAACGACCGAACATGCCACCGCTCGCGCCGCGTCTGTCCTCGATATTGGACGATCGTTTACGTCCCCGCCATTTCATGGACTATCCCTCGCTCCAGGCCCCAGGCAATGTTCCGATTTCACCCTGCACCGGATCGGTTTGGGGCAACGGTACATTCGAAATATTGGCAAGCGCTGTCTCGCGCTCACCCTTTTCGCCCGTAAGGATATCCCAATCCTGACCCGGCGGGTACGCTCCAACCACAGCAAAATCAGCGCTCGAGCTTTCAAGCTTATGGGCAACCCCTGCCGGGATCACGACCGCATCACCGTCCCTGACTTCAACGACACGCCCCTGCGGACCGCCCAGTGCGATCCGCGCGTTGCCACTGGCAACGCCGAGCACCTCATGGGCAGTCGAGTGATAGTGATGATACCCGAAAATCGAGCCGACCCATTGGGCCGGCCAGCCATTTCGCGAAAACAGGGTTTTGAACGCCTCGGCCGAGGCGCCTTCCTCGATCGCCGCGCGATAGACCAGGACGCCAAGCGCGCTGTTGGGAAACCGGCCATCGTCGTCCAGCACGAGCCGTTCAACAGCGCCCGCTTGCGCCATTATTCCGCTACGTCCACCGCCGGCACGTCGACGGACACCGTTCCGCCCTCGCCGCCGGAATTGACGTTGACGAAATATATGACGCCGATGACCACGACCAGCCCGATGATGACAGCAAAGATCAATCCTCCGCCCCCGCCCCCGCCACCATTGGTGACAACAACAGTTTCGCGTTCCCGCTCATCCATCTTTTCAATTCCTTTCAATAACCGCCCGCCCGCGGAAAACGGGGATCCGGAACGAAAGGTTCCTCCAGCCGATTGACGCGAAGTCCCGCCGGAGGTCCAATCGCTGGTGGAGAAGATGCATGAGCACTGTCGATCCCTTTGCGGTCACCAACCAGCCGCCCCCACGCGGCGCCTTACCCCTGTGGGAAGGCGATCCGGTGCTGCGAGCGCTCGTTCCTGCCGATCAAACGCCCCCACGCCATTTGGCCGATCACCTGGGCCGGTCCGATACGGTGACCGACGGCCAGCGTCTCGCCACCGGTCCCGGCCCGGTGCTTGAGCGCTTCGACACCGGGGGGCGGCGGATCGACACGATTGTCTATCCCGAGGCCTATCATCGCCTTCTGGAACTGGGGCTTGGGGCCGGATATGCCGCCCTGCCCTGGGCCGGCTCGCGGCCGGGCGGCCACGCGGCGCACGCTGCCATGGTATATCTGGCCAGCCAGATCGAGCCCGGCACCTGCTGCCCGATGACCATGACCTACGCCGCCATTCCGGTCCTGCGTCGTCATGAGGGGCTGGCAGCCGACCTCGCGCGCCTTGCAAGCGTTCCGGCCTACGATCCCGCCGATACCCCCATCGCCGGAAAGACCGCCACCACCATCGGTATGGCAATGACGGAAAAGCAGGGCGGCTCCGATGTCCGCGCCAACCGGACCATCGCCGAGCCTGCCGATGGCGCCTACCGCCTTTTCGGGCACAAATGGTTCTGTTCGGCGCCGATGTCCGATGCCTTTCTGACTCTCGCTCAACGACCGGAGGGACTTTCCTGCTTTCTCGTCCCCCGGCGCCTGCCCGACGGCGCGCTCAATGCCATCCACCTGATGCGCTTGAAGTCCAAGCTCGGCAATCGCGCCAATGCCTCCGCCGAGATCGAATATCACGGCGCCCATGCCCAAATGCTCGGCGCGCCCGGCGATGGTGTCCGTACGATCCTGGAAATGGTCCACCATACCCGCCTCGATACGGCCGTCGCTCCGGCCGGCCTGATGCGACGGGCGCTGATCGAAGCACTCTATTGGTCGGGCCACCGCAAGACCTTCGGCAAGACACTCATCGATCAGCCGCTGATGGCTTCGGTGCTGGCCGACCTGACGCTTGAATGGCTCGGTGCGTTGACCCTTTCCATGCGGGTCGCCAGGGCGTTCGATGACAGGGAGGCAGGCTTTGCCCGCCTTTCCGTGGCGCTCGCCAAATATCTCAACAACAGGCGCTGTCCGCTGGTCACCGGCGAAGCGATGGAGGCGCTGGGCGGCATGGGATACATCGAGGATACGCCAATGCCCTGGCTCTACCGCGAGGCCCCCCTCAACGCGATCTGGGAGGGCTCGGGCAACGTTATCGCCCTCGATGTCATGCGGACCATCGCCAGGTCACCGGGAGCCGTCGAAGCGCTGATGGCCGAACTGAACAGCGCGCGCGGTGCCCAGGTCGCCTTCGATACCGCTCTCACCGGGCTGGAAGCCACCCTCACTCAGCCGCCCGATGAATCCCAGGCCCGCCGCCTCACCGAAACCATGGCGCTGTTGCTCCAGGCCAGCCTTCTGTTGCGCGGCCCCACGCCCGTCGCAGGCGAAGTCTTCGCCGCAACTCGCCTCGGCGGCGATTGGGGCCATACAATGGGCACGCTCCCGCCCGGTGTCGATACAAGGGCGCTCATCGCCCTGGCTCAGTCCTGATCGCCTTGCGATGCCCCAATCAGATTGTCCGTAATCCACCACGATCGCTTGCTGGCTCGCACGGGGCTAGGCAACGTCCCGGCTGCCGAGCAACCGCGAATCGTGAAACATGGGCGCGCCGTTCAGGAGATGCCCCATGTCCGACCTTGCCATCCGCAACGCCACAATCGATGATTTGCCCTTCATCGTCGGGCTGATCGCTCACGACACGGTGCTGGACCTGATCGATGATCCCGCCCAGGCGCAAGGCCCCGACTATCTGGCAGCCTTTCAAGCCATTAGCTCCGATCCCAATCAGGTCCTGCTGGTCGCTGAAACCGACGCCGTCAGTGTGGGAACCTTCCAACTCACCTTCACGCCCGGCATTTTCCGCCGCGGCGCGTGGCGCTGCACTATCGAAGGTGTTCACGTCTCCCCCGAGCACCGCAACAAGCGGATCGGCGAAAAGATGATGGCCTGGGCCGTTGGGATGGCAAAGCAGAGGGGCTGCGCGATGGTACAGCTCACCTCGAACAAGAAAAGGACCGACGCGCACCGCTTTTACGAGCGCCTCGGCTTTTCAAGGAGCCATGAGGGCTTCAAGCTCTATTTGTGATCCTGCATCTCGCACCAGGCGATGACCACGCGCCTCAGATCGTCGGCCTTGGCCGCGACATCGTCGAGATCGGCAAATTTCATCGTGCGCCCATCCTTTGCCTCGCCTTCAAGGCTGGCGAAATCGCCTGGGATCGACGCACCCTGATGAAACATCAGGCTCGCATGCTTTTTGGACTTGGGAAAAAAGCTCGCGATATTGCCTTTGTAGACAAAGGTCGGCGCTTGCCACTTTATGGTTTCCTGGACTCGCGGGTCGGCCGCCAGCACTATCGTTCGCACCGCCTCGACAACCGGCTTCATCGGGTTGTCGTAGCCAGCCATCCACGCATCGACGGTCTCATTACGGTTCACCCCGCACCTCCCTTATGCAAGCGCGGTCCAAATCTACCATAAAATCCGGTTCCCGGCAGGGTTCGCCCAATCAAACCTGCAGGAATTCGCCCTCATCGGGATTGACGCCAGTCCGCCCATCGGCGCTATCCAGCGTTGCGATCTTTCCCATGTCCTCCGCATCCAGTTCAAAATCGAAAACGCCAAAGTTTTCCGCTATCCGCTGCGGGTTGGCCGATTTCGGAATGACGATCAGCCCATTCTGGATATGCCAGCGAATGGTGACCTGGCCTGCCGTACGGCCATGCTTTTGCGCGATCTCCCTGATCGCGGGGCTTTCCAGAACATCTCCTCGCCCCAGCGGGCTCCAGCTTTCCGTCCTGATGCCATGCTTGTCGTTGAAGGCCCGAAGCTCTTTTTGCTGGAATACAGGTGACAGCTCGATCTGGTTGACCACCGGCGTCACGCCCGTCTCTTCCATCAGCTTCTCCAGATGCGCCTGATGGAAATTGGACACCCCGATCGACCTGATCCGGCCATCCTCCTTGAGCTTGATGAACGCCTTGAACGTATCGACGAAATTGCCGGTCTTGGGCATCGGCCAGTGAATGAGATAAAGATCGAGCACGTCGACCCCCAGATTGGCCATGGTCTCGTCGAAGGTCTTGAGCGTCGAATCATAGCCATGCCGCCCGCTCGGCAGCTTGCTGGTGACGAACACTTCGTCTTCACCAATCCCCGACGCCTTGAGGGCAGCACCCAGCGCCGCTTCGTTGCGATAGGCATAGGCTGTATCGAAATGCCGGTAACCGGCACCGATGGCCGCTTCCACAACACCCTGCATGTTTGCGCTGTCGAGCTTCCACGTCCCGAGCCCGACCTGCGGAATCGTGTTGCCATCCGAAAATTCGATAAAGCTCTGCTGCGTCATGGCGGCGCTCCTTGCTTTGACTTGTAAATGATGCGCCGCAATCGATCGAACGGCGTTGGGAGGTCCTGAGCACTGTATCGCTGTAGCCCGATTGCGCCACCCCGATGGGCCGTAAAATCGGTCCGCGACAATCAGGAGCAAAAGAATCCGCTCCTTAACGCTGGAAATCCATACAAGGTTGCTCTAAGGAGACCGCTTAGCCAACAGAATCCAAGATCCGTCCGACGCGCGACAGCTTTCCTGCCGCGCGCTTGCCGTACGAGAAGTATCACATGCCCAAACGCACAGACATCAAATCCATCCTCATCATCGGGGCTGGACCGATCATTATCGGCCAGGCCTGCGAGTTCGATTATTCGGGAACGCAGGCTTGCAAGGCGCTGCGCGAAGAAGGCTATCGCATTATCCTGGTGAACTCCAATCCGGCGACGATCATGACCGATCCCGATGTCGCCGACGCCACCTATATGGAGCCCATCACCCCCGAAGTCGTCGCCAAGATCATCGAAAAGGAGCGCCCCGACGCGCTGCTCCCCACCATGGGCGGCCAGACTGCGCTCAATTGCGCCCTCTCGCTCAACAAGATGGGCGTGCTTGAGAAATTCGGCGTCGAAATGATCGGCGCCAATGCCGAAGCCATCGACAAGGCCGAGGACCGCGAGCTGTTCCGCGACGCCATGACCAAGATCGGGCTCGATACGCCACGCTCGCGGCTCGCCCACAACACCATCGAATCGCTGCAAGCCCTCGAAGATATCGGCCTGCCCGCCATCATCCGCCCGTCCTTTACGCTCGGCGGCACCGGCGGCGGCATCGCCTACAACCGCGAGGAATATCTCGCCATCTGCGAAAGCGGCATCGATGCCTCGCCCACCAATGAAGTCCTGATCGAGGAATCCGTCCTCGGCTGGAAAGAATACGAGATGGAAGTGGTCCGCGACAAAAAGGACAACTGCATCATCGTCTGCTCGATCGAAAACATCGATCCCATGGGCGTCCATACCGGCGATTCCATCACCGTCGCCCCGGCCCTGACGCTGACCGACAAGGAATACCAGATCATGCGCGACGCCTCTTTGGCGGTGCTGCGCGAGATCGGGGTGGAAACCGGCGGCTCGAATGTCCAGTTCGCCATCAACCCTGCCGATGGCCGCATGATCGTCATCGAGATGAACCCGCGCGTGTCGCGCTCCTCGGCCCTGGCCTCCAAGGCCACCGGCTTCCCCATCGCCAAGGTCGCTGCGCGCCTCGCCGTCGGCTACACCCTCGACGAGCTTGAAAACGACATCACCGGCGGCGCAACCCCGGCTTCGTTCGAGCCGACCATCGACTATGTCGTCACCAAGATCCCGCGCTTTGCCTTCGAGAAATTCCCCGGCGCCGACAACCGCCTGACCACCTCCATGAAATCGGTCGGCGAAGCCATGGCGATTGGCCGCACATTCCCCGAATCCCTGCAAAAGGCCCTGCGCTCGCTCGAAACCGGTCTCACCGGCCTCAACGAAATCGGCATTCCCGGCCTTGGCGAAGGCGACGACAAGAATGCGGTCAAGGCTGCTCTTGGCACGCCCACGCCCGACCGTTTGCTCTGGGTCGCCGAAGCCATGCGGCGCGGCTACGATCACCAGATGATCTTTGATGCCTGCCATATCGACCCCTGGTTCCTCGAACAGCTTCAGGCCATTGTCGATACCGAGGCCAAGGTGCGCGAATTCGGCCTGCCCGAAACCGACGGCCAGATGCGCGGTCTCAAGGCAATGGGCTTTTCCGACGCCCGCCTGGCCGAGCTTTCCGGCAAGACCGCAAAGGAGGTGCGCACCCACCGCCACGCCCTCAATGTGCGCCCGGTTTACAAGCGCATCGACACCTCCGCCGCCGAATTCGCTTCACCCACGGCCTATATGTATTCGACCTATGAAGCGCCCTTCGCCGGTGCCGTCGCCGATGAGGCCAACCCGTCCGACCGCAAGAAGGTCGTGATCCTCGGCGGCGGTCCCAACCGGATCGGCCAGGGCATCGAGTTCGATTATTGCTGCTGCCACGCCGCCTTCGCGCTGTCCGATGCCGGTTATGAGACCATCATGGTCAACTGCAATCCCGAAACCGTCTCCACCGATTACGACACCTCCGACCGCCTCTATTTCGAGCCGCTGACCGAGGAAGATGTTCTCGAAATTCTCAAGACCGAGCAGCAGAACGGAACGCTGCACGGCGTCATCGTCCAGTTCGGCGGCCAGACGCCCCTCAAACTCGCCAACGCCATCGAACGCGCCGGTATCCCTATCCTGGGCACCCAGCCCGACAAAATCGATCTGGCCGAGGATCGCGACCAGTTCATGAAGCTCCTGAACCGGCTCGATCTCACCCAGCCACGCAACGGCATCGCCTATTCGCTCGAACAGTCCCGCATCGTTGCCGAAGGCCTGGGCTTCCCACTGGTCATCCGTCCGTCCAACGTGCTGGGCGGCCGCGCCATGATGATCTGCCATTCGGCTGACGATTTCGAGCGCTACGTCCAGTCGACGCTGACCGAGCTTGTGCCGCCCGAAATCCGGCACAAATACCCCAACGACAAGACCGGCCAGATCAATTCGGTCCTTGCCGCCAACCCGCTCCTGTTCGACAGCTACCTGCAGGGCGCGACCGAAATCGACGTCGATTGCCTGTGCGACGGCACCGACGTGTTCGTCGCCGGCATCATGGAGCATATCGAGGAAGCGGGCATCCACTCGGGCGACAGCGCCTGTTCGCTCCCGCCCCATTCGCTGAGCCCCGAAATCATCGCCGAACTCAAGCGCCAGGCCGCCGAAATGGCCCGCGCGCTCAATGTCGGCGGGTTGATGAACGTTCAGTTCGCGCTGAAGGACGGCACGCTCTACGTCCTCGAGGTGAACCCGCGCGCCTCGCGTACGGTGCCGTTCGTTGCCAAGGTTATCGGCTATCCGATCGCCAAGATCGCCGCCCGCATCATGGCCGGCGAAAAACTCGCTGCCTTCAATCTCGAGGAACGCGAAATCAAGCACATCGGCATCAAGGAAGCCGTCTTCCCCTTTGCCCGCTTCCCCGGCGTCGATACGGTTCTCGGGCCGGAGATGAAGTCGACCGGCGAAGTCATTGGTCTTGATACAGATTATGCCACCGCCTTCGCCAAGTCCCAGCTTGGCGGCGGCACCAAAGTTCCGCGCGAGGGCACCGTCTTCGTTTCGGTTCGCGACGAGGACAAGGGCGCGATCGTGGAATCCGTCCGCGATCTTGCCAATGCCGGGTTCAAGGTCATCGCCACCGGCGGCACCCAGCGGTTCCTGGCCCAACAGGGCATCGAATGCACCAAGATCAACAAGGTGCTCGAAGGGCGCCCGCACATCGTCGATGCGATCAAGAACGGTGAGGTGCAACTGGTCATCAACACCACCGATGGCGCCAAGGCCGTTTCCGACAGCCGAGACATCCGCCGCGCGGCCCTGATGAGCAAGGTGCCCTACTACACCACCATCCCAGGTGCCGTAGCAGCCGCCGAAGGCATCATCGCCTATCGCAGCGGCAATCTGACCGTAAAGGCACTGCAGGATTATTTCGCAGCATAAATGGCAAGGGCGCCCCGGTGCCCTTTCCGCCTCGAAATCGCTGGCGGGACATACCCGCTGCTGGCTGGCGTCGAGCGTTGACCAAACGCTCCGATTGGCTATTGTTGCGGCCATGATGATGTCCAACAAGTTCGCCGTCTTCCTGAGCGCCTGATTGGCGCTTCCTTGCCGGAAGCAATTGAGCCGGGCCGATTGACGGCCCGCACGCTGCCTTTGGCGGCATTGCGAACTTATGGACTTTCCAAATGCCTGATATATCAACCGCGCTCACTCCGGCGCAGGTCGACTCTTTCGTCACCGACGGCTTCGTCAGGATCGACGATGCCTTCTCCCGGCAAACCGCCGAGCAAGCGCGTGCCATCCTCTGGCGCGACACCGGCTGCGACCCCGACGACCCCTCCACCTGGACAAAGCCGGTAATCCGCCTCGGCGGCTATGCCGATGCGCCTTTCCGCGAAGCGGCCAATACCCCGCCCCTGCATTCCGCCTACGATCAGTTGGTGGGAGAAGGCCGCTGGCTTGCGCCGCAGGGTCTTGGCACATTCCCCATCCGGTTTCCCTCAAAGGAGGCCCCGGGCGACGATGGCTGGCATATCGACGCCAGCTATATGCTGCCCACCGACGATCCCAACGACTTCTTTTCCATCCGGGCCAACATCAAAACCAAGGGCCGTGCCCTTTTGATGCTGTTCCTGTTCTCGGACGTCGAAGAAGACGATGCCCCCACCCGCATTCGCGTCGGCTCGCATATGGATATGGCGCGCTTCCTCCTGCCCTATGGGGAGGATGGAGCGACCATGCACCAGATGATCGCCGGCAATTTCGCCGATACGGAAAAATGTCCTCAAGCGCTGGCGACCGGCCCAGCCGGAACGGTCTATCTCTGCCACCCCTTCCTGGTTCACGCGGCCCAGCCCAACAGGGGAAGCGGCGTCAAGTTCATGGCCCAGCCGCCGCTGATGCCCGCGCACGGTTTCGATCCGGCCCTGCCCCCGTCGCCGGTCCAGATCGCCATTCGCAAGGCGTGCAATCTGAACATCTGACACGCCATCCGGGGCGCGCGGGCGCCCCGGAACTTTCTCAGTTTATCGGCGCAACCGGCATTCCGATTTCGTTGTCGATGTCTGAGACCTCCAGCCCATCGCGGCCTTCGGGCTTGCGCGCGACGAACAAAAGTCCTGCGACCGGCTGGCCGCGGTCGCTGCGGATCGTCTCCTCGCTCACGCGCAGCACATCCAGTCCCGCATTGGCCAGAGCCCGCCTGATCGCGTCCCCGTTATGCGCAAAGCGCAGCGAGGCCTGCAGCCATTGCAATTCCTCGCCATCATGGCGTTCGACCGAGAACGCGAAAATGCCGCCGGGCCGCAATATTTTTCCCACCAACGCAAAAATCGGTGGCAGAGCGGGGCAGTACATGAACACGTCCGCTGCCGTCACGATATCGGCGACGCGCCCGTTCGCGCCGAGAAAATCGAGCAGTTCGGCGCGTTCCACGCCATCATAGATCACCTTGTCGCGCGTCTCGGCCACCATGGCCGCAGAAATGTCCACGCCGGTAAGGTGCGACACCACATGCCGCAACCGTTCCCCCATCAATCCGGTGCCGCAGCCCAGATCGAGGCCGCGCGCGAACCCGTCGATGCCGAGTTCGCTCATGGTTTCTCCGAGCAACCCCATCAGCCGGCCCGGAACGACATAGTCGAGCTTTTGCAGCAACGACTCTTCAAACCGTCCGGCATACTGGTCGAACAGCGCTTCGACATAGGCCCCCTGCACCTGCGGCTCGATTGCGCCAATCCCATGCGCCGCCAGATGCATCTGCGCGCCGAGCGCACCGGAAGGATCGTGCTCCGCCGCCCGCTGCCAGGCGGCAATTGCACTGCCCAGCGCCTCGGCCTTGAGATGAAAATCCCCCGCCATCATCCAGCCGGCCGCCCAACCAGGTGCGTCGCTCAGCGCCTGCTCCATCAGATCGGCAGCGGATGAAAATTCGCCGGCCTCGGCCAGCATTTGGGCGTAAAGGGCCCGGCGATCGACGATAAGGTCGCCTGAAGACAGGGAAGTCGTTGTCAATTTCTGTGGCAATCCGGAAAACCGGCACATGCCGGCGCGCGGGGAAATGCGCCCGCGCGCGGCAAAACGCAAGTGGCAAGATCAAAGGCTCGCGAAGAATTTTCCCACTGTGTCCAATGCCGCCTCTATCGCCTCATCGCCGATATCCTTGTGCGTCACCCAGCGCTGCTGCCCATAGCGGCCCGAAACCAGTATCCCCGCACCCGCCATATGGTCGGCAAAACCCTTTGCAACAGAACCATCGGCCGTGACAAAAACGATGTTGGTCTGCGGCATCTCGACCCTTAGCGCTTCATACCGCGCCAGCCCCTCGGCCAGCCTCCGGGCCCGTGCGTGGTCTTCGGCCAGCCGGGCAACATTGTGTTCGAGCGCATAAAGCCCGGCCGCTGCGATAATACCCGCCTGCCGCATGCCTCCGCCCAGCATCTTGCGCAGCCGCCTTGCCTTGCCGATGAAATCCGCATCCCCCACCAGCACCGAGCCGACCGGCGCACCCAACCCCTTGGACAGGCACACCGAAACGCTGTCGAACCCTTCGGCCAATTCCCTGACGCTTCGGTTTGAAGCCACCGCCGCATTGGCGATCCGCGCGCCATCGAGATGGGTCGCCAGCCCACGTCGTCGCGCCAGCGCCACGGCGTCGCCCACATAACTCTGCGGCAGCACCTTGCCGCCTATGGTGTTTTCCAGAGCCAGCAACCGGGTACGGGCGAAATGGATGTCGTCGGGTTTGATGGCCGCCTCGATCTTGTCGAGTGGCAGTGAGCCATCGGGCGCATTTTCGATGGGTTGGGGCTGGATCGACCCCAAAACCGCGGCACCGCCGCCCTCATACTTGTAGGAATGGGCATCCTGCCCGGCGATAAATTCGTCCCCGCGCCCGCAATGGCTCATCAGCGCGATCAAATTCGATTGCGTACCCGAGGGCACGAACACGCCCTCGGGCTTCCCCGTCAGCTCGGCAACCTTGGCTTCCAGCGCGGCGACCGTCTCGTCCTCGCCATAAACATCGTCACCCACCGGGGCGGACGCCATCGCAGCACGCATACCCGCATCGGGCTGCGTCACAGTGTCGGAGCGGAAATCATGGCGTGTCGTCATCATTTGGTTGGCCCGGACCTTTTCTAGGAGCATCGCCGCCGATGCTTAGCGCGTCCGCGACCCTTAGCCAATGACGAGCAGCGCAGTTTGAAAACCCGTCTGCCGAACAGATATACTTGGACGACGAGCCATCTTCTCTACCACAAAGGTATGCAATACTGACATGTCAGCAGGGGCCATACCATCTTTCAATCCTAACAACAGTGTTACGGCCAGCGAAAATTTTTTACCGAACCGATTTTTTACAAGTGCTTGAATATTTCGGCCATTTCTTCTAAAAAAACTGGATCGAAATTGCGGCCGACCGATCTAGCCGTGCGTCTTTAACGCCTGCTGACGTCCTGAACCAAGACTTCGATATACCCCGGGGGCGGCAAACCCCCATTAGAGTGCGGCCGGAAGAAAGTTGCAGACTTTTTCGGTTCGACCGCACGACAAAACAAGGACTTGGAGCGCCGGTCCAATCGGGCCGGATCGAGCTCCGGACAGCACGACGTGAAAGGACAAAGCCATGGCAACCGGCACTGTCAAATGGTTCAACACCCAGAAGGGCTACGGTTTCATCCAGCCTGACGAGGGTGGAGCGGACGTTTTCGTCCACATCTCTGCAGTTCAGAATTCCGGCATGACCGGTCTGGATGAAGGCCAGAAGATCTCCTACGAAATCGTCAAGGACAAGCGCACCGGCAAATCGGCCGCCGGCAACCTGGTCGCTGCCGACTAGTTCGGCATCCGCCAAATGAGCTTAGCCCGGCTCATTGGCCGGGCAACGGGAACAGGGCGCAGACCGCTACCGGTTTGCGTCCTTTTCTTTGGGCAGTCGGGAATTTCGAGGGACACTTGCAGCCGCCGCACAAAGCCCCATATGTGCCGGTGCACCGCGGAGGCGCGGGGGAATGCCCACCGATTGGCCTTGACCATCATGGCCGGTACAGGCAACCTCCCGCAGGTAAGTTTCCCGAAAGCGTAGGTCGAATCCGCTGACGTGAAGTCGGCGCGGATATCGATATGCGTTTCAACGTATTTTGTAATTGATAGGAGGGATTGGCCGAAATGGACAAAGTCCCCATGACAGTGGCGGGACACGCCGCACTTGTAGCCGAACTCGAACGCCGCGCCGGCGTCGAACGCCGTACGATCATTGAGGCGATTTCCGAAGCGCGCGCCCATGGCGACCTTTCCGAGAACGCCGAATATCATGCGGCCAAGGAACAGCAGAGCCACAATGAAGGCCGCATCATGGAGCTCGAATCCATGCTGGCCATGGCCGAGATCGTCGACGTTTCCAAGCTTTCAGGCTCGACCGTCAAATTCGGCGCGACCGTGACCATGGTCGACGAGGACACTGACGAGGAAAAGACCTACCAGATCGTGGGCGATGCCGAGGCCGATGCCTCTGCCGGCCGCATCTCGATTTCCTCGCCAATCGCCCGCGCCCTGATCGGCAAATCGGTCGGCGATTCGATCGAGGTGACCGCTCCCGGCGGCGCGCGCGGCTACGAAATCCTCAAGATTGCCTTCATTTGATCCGGCCGGGCGGACTTGGTTGCAGGTCCGCTCGCCCTTTGATGCAATTTCGCCTCAGCATACCGGGTTTTCCCCTGCCAAGTGGCACGCGCGCTTGTAACCTCGGGGTACCGTGCCATATTTGTTCCGAACGCAAATTGATCGGCACGACACAATGCACGCCAAGACCATAATCATCGGCTCGGGCCCGGCTGGCTATACGGCCGCCATCTATGCCGCCCGCGCCATGCTCGAACCACTCATGATCGCTGGCATGCAGCCGGGCGGTCAGCTCACCATCACCACCGACGTCGAGAACTATCCCGGTTTCGCCGACCCTATCCAGGGGCCCTGGCTGGTCGAGCAGATGCGCGCCCAGGCCGAAAATATGGGCACCAGGATGGAAAACGACCTGATCGTCGATGTCGATTTTTCCATCCGTCCCTTCCGGCTGACCGGCGACAGCGGCAAGACCTACACCGCCGACAGCGTCATCATCGCCACCGGCGCACAGGCCAAATGGCTCGGCCTTCCGACCGAAGAAAAGTTCAAGGGGTTCGGCGTATCCGCCTGCGCCACTTGCGACGGTTTTTTCTACCGCGACAAGACGGTCCTGGTGATCGGCGGCGGCAATACCGCCGTCGAGGAAGCGCTGTTCCTGACCAATTTCGCCTCCAAGGTCATCATCGCCCACCGCCGCGACCAGTTCACCGCCGAAAAGATCATGCAGCAGCGCCTGTTCAAGCATCCCAAGATCGAGGTGCGCTGGAACACCGTGCTCGATGAGGTCAGGGGCGACAACATGCCCCCCTCGGTTCGCGGCGCCCTGTTGCGTGACGTGACGACCGATCAGACCCATGAAATTGAAGTCGATGGCATTTTCGTCGCCATCGGTCACGCTCCTGCCACCGAAATCTTCAACGGTAAGCTCGAAACCAAGCATGGCGGCTATATCGTCACCGCCCCCGACAGCACCGCAACCTCGGTGCCGGGCGTCTTCGCGGCGGGCGATGTGACCGACGATGTCTATCGCCAGGCGGTAACCGCCGCTGGCATGGGCTGCATGGCGGCGCTCGAAGCCGAGCGCTATCTTGCGGCCCATGAGATGGCCGAAGCCGCGGAATAATACGGGCGAACCACGACTGATCGCCGTTCACGGATCCCCCGCGAACGGCGCTACAAAGAGGGGACATGGGGATGCTCGACTGGGACAAGCTGCGCATATTCCATGTCGCCGCCGAATCGGGAAGCTTCACCCATTCGGCCGAAAAGCTCGGCATGTCCCAGTCCGCCGTTTCCCGGCAGATATCCGCGCTTGAGGAGGATCTTGGCCTCAAGCTCTTCATTCGCCATGCCCGCGGGCTCGTCCTCACCGAAGTGGGCGAACAGCTTTTCCGCACGGCACATCGCATGGCCTGGGAACTTCAGTCGGTCCAGGCCCAGATGACCGAAAGCCAGGACGTCCCCACAGGACCTCTCCTGGTCACCACCACCGTGGGGTTCGGCTCGACCTGGCTGACCAAGCGCATCCATGAATTTGTGACGCTCTATCCCACCATCCAGCTCGAGATCAAACTCAACGACGCCGAGCTCGATCTGGCCATGCGCGAGGCCGACGTGGCCATTCGCCTGCACAGGCCCAACCAGTCGGAGATGATTCAGCGCAAGCTGTTCACCGTCCACTTTCACATCTATGCGTCCGAAAGCTATCTCGCCGAAAACGGCGCGCCGAAATCGATCGAAGACCTCGACGCACACAAGATCATAACCTTCGGCGAGCCTTCACCCTCCTATCTGGGCGATGTCAATTTTCTCGAACGCATAGGCCGCCCCGACAATTCGCCCCGGCGGACCACCCTCAAGGTCAATGCCATCTACGGCATGATGCAGGCCTGCCGTCAGGGAATCGGCATTGCCATGCTGCCCGACTACATTACCGAGGAAGAGCCGAGCCTCAGGCGAGTGCTCCCCGATATCGACCTTCCCGAATTCGAGACCTATTTCGTCTACCCGCCAGCGCTCAAGAGCTCCAAGCGAGTCGGGGTCTTCCGGGATTTTCTCGTCGACAAGGCGCGCGACTGGCAATACTGACCCCACCCCGGGCGTCTCACCCCATTTTTCAGGCCGCTTCGCACGTGCGCGAGAACGCATGAGCGGCACTGCATAAAATTTTTTTGGCCGCCCCCGCACGACCCTGCATACAAATTTATGTAAGGAAAACAGGCATCTTGCCTCCCAAATAGGCATAGTCATGCACCCAATGCATGGCTGGCATAACCTTAACGGGGTTGTCGCGGCGCCATCTAATCTCTACCTACCCGCCAGACATTGCGCGTCTTTCCTCCTCCCTTTGGGCGCGTTTGATGTTCCCTCCTAACGAGGAGCTTGCTTCTCGTCCTGGCCCCGCTCTCCCCTCGAGCGGGGCTTCTTTTTTTGCCTGATCGCCAGTCCTGCCCACCCTTTGTGCATACCTCTCGCCAGGACTTGCACAAAATGCATGGCTGCCATGTCATTAGACGACTTTTCAAGTCGTGATTAGAATGGCATATACAGACCGTCACTGACGCGGCGCGCTTTTCCTCCTCCTCCCAAAGCCCCCTGCGTCGTGACGACAAGAGCGGGATGGGTTCCTCCTCCTCCCTCCCTGAACGCTCCTAAGGCCGTAATTCGAATCCTCCTCCCTCGAATGCGGCCGACAGTTCAGAGGCCCTGCCGACCCTCCTCGGCAGGGCCTCTTTCATTTTGGGCAACGCACATATGCCTAAATTTTCACCACCAATCCAAACATGCCTATTGCATAGCTGGTATGCGCTTTTGCTTATTGTTGCGAGGGCCGGCGAAGCGCATATTCGTCTCGTCGATGAGCGACGCGCCCTCTCCTCCTCCCTGGGCCCCTTGCTCCCGGCACCCGAGTGAACGATGTATCCTCCTCCCACATCCTTCGCTCAACCGACCTGGGCCGTCTCCTCCTCCCTCGGCAGGGTCGTAAACTGAGAGATTAGGGCTTCGGCCCTCGATCAAGGCTCCGTCTTCGGACGGAGCCTCTTTTTTTGTTCAATGCACACCCGCGCAGAACGCCTCGATCCGATCCATGGCCTTGGTCAGCTCCGCGTCGGACGCCGCGTAGGAAATGCGGAAATGCCCCGGCAGGCCGAAGGCCGAACCATGCACCAGCGCAACGCCATTCTCCTCGAGCAGCGCCATCACCACGTCCTCATCGGTTGCCAGATTTCGCCCACCGGCGCTGGTTTTACCGATCAGCCCCTCGCATGAGGGGAACACATAGAACGCCCCTTCCGGCACGAGGCAATCGAGCCCTTCGAGCGCGTTGAGCCGCCCCACCACATAGTCGCGCCGCTTCTGGAACGTTTCCCGCCAATCGGCCAGAAACCCCTGCGGCCCGTTGAGCGCTTCCACGGCCGCCCATTGCGAAATCGAGGGGGGATTGGTCGTCGACTGGCTCTGGAGCTTGAGCATGGCCTTGAGAATTTCCCTTGGCCCCGTGCAATAGCCGATGCGCCAACCCGTCATGGCATGGGATTTCGATACACCGTTCATGGTGACCGTTCGCGCCATCAGGCGCGGTTCGACCTGGGCGATCGTCGCAAAGCTGCGCCCGTCATAAACCAGCACCTCATAGATGTCGTCGGTGAGAATGTGGACGTGCGGATGCCGCATGAGCACTTCGGTCAGACCCGCCAGTTCCTCGCGCGTGTAGGCGGCGCCAGACGGGTTCGACGGCGTATTGAGGATCAGCCATTTGGTCCTGTCCGAAATCGCCGCCTCGAGCGCCTCCGGCGTCAGCTTGAAGCCTGTCTCCTGGCTCGCCTGTGCAAACACCGGCTCGGCACCGGCCAGGCGCACGATCTCGGGATAGCTCACCCAATAGGGCACCGGCACCACCACCTCGTCACCGGGATTGAGCGTGGCGATCAACGCGTTGAAGATGATCTGTTTGCCGCCCGCTGAAACGAAACAATCATCTGCCGATACATCGAGCCCATTGTCGCGCCGGAATTTCGCCGCCACCGCTTCCTTGAGCTCGGTAATCCCCTCGACATTTGTATAGCGGGTTTCGCCCCGCTCGATGGCGTCGATCCCCGCCCTGCGCACATGCTCGGGCGTATCGAAATCGGGCTCACCGGCCGAAAGCGCTATAACGTCCTTTCCGGCCTGCGCCATCTGGCGGGCAAGCTGGCTGATCCCCACGGTCGCGGAAGGCTGCACGCGCGACAGGGCATCCGAAATAAGTCCCATGACATTTCTCTATGTGAATATGGCGATCCGGGTTCACTCTATAGCCGGTGATCGCACACCCCGCCATGCCGGTGCCACTGTCAATCGCCAATTTGTCGACCATTGCGCGCTCTTGCGCGTTTACACTTCAAGAGGCAAGCTGAGCATTGGTGATGAGGAGATAGAGGCCATGTTTGTTGAATCGATCCTGACCATCAAAGGCAGTGATGTCGTGACGGTGCCGTCCGACTCCACAATCGGCGAGCTGATCGCCACGCTGGCTCGCCACAACATCGGCGCCGTTGTCGTGGTCGACAATGGCAAGGTGGAAGGCATCATTTCCGAGCGCGACATTGTCCGCCACCTTGCCGGCAGCGCCGAGGGCTTCCGGGCCAAGTCCGTATCCACCCTGATGACCCGCGCGCCAAGAACCTGCTCCCGGACCGACACCGTCGACAGCGCGATGAACATCATGTCCCAGGGGCGTTTCCGCCATCTGCCGGTCGTTGAAAACGGCCAGCTTATCGGCATCATCTCGATCGGCGATCTGGTCAAGCGCAAGATCGAAGAGGCCGAGCAGGAGGCAGGAGCCCTGCGCGAATACATAGCGAGCTGACCGTCGCGCTTGAGCGGAACGGCCGAACCGGGTACCAGTCGGCGACCGACCTGATCGCTGACCATCGAGTTCCCCATGTCCCGTTCGCTTGCGCTATTCTGCCTGCTTGTGGCCACCGCCATCTGGGGCTTTGCCTTCATCGCCCAGAAATCGGCGATGGACGCCATGGGGCCGCTCACCTTCACCGGCGCGCGGTTCCTGCTTGGCGGTCTGCTCATCCTGCCACTCGCCCTGCGCGAAAACGCCCGCCAACCACAAAGGCTGACAGGGCGGCAATGGGCGCTCATCATCTTCATGAGCCTCAATTTCTTCGGCGGCGCCATTCTCCAGCAATATGGATTGCTGTTCACCACCGTCACCAATTCGGGCTTCCTGACCGGGCTCTACGTGCTTTTCGTGCCCGTCATCCTGCTCCTGGTTTTCCGCCAGCCGCCCCATAAGGTGGTCTGGCTCGGCGTGCCCGTGGCCCTGATCGGGCTGTTCCTGCTCAATGGCGCCCGCCTCGACCGCCTCAACACCGGCGACGGCCTGGTCATCGGCAGCGCCGTCTTCTGGGCGCTGCACGTCCTCCTGCTCGGCTATCTGGCGCGGGAAACCGCCCGGCCCATTTTCATCTCCTCGATGAGTTTTCTAATAGCCGGCATGCTGGGCAGCCTTGGCGCTTTCGCCTTCGAGGCCCCGACACTTTCGGCCCTGTCGACCGGATGGGTCGAAATCCTTTACGCCGGAGCCCTCTCGACGGCTGTGGGCTTCACCCTGCAGGCCGTTGGCCAGCAACACGTGCCGCCCGCCAACGCCGCCATCATCCTGTCGGCCGAAAGCCTGTTCGCCGCGCTCGGCGGCGCCCTCATTCTCGGCGAGCGACTGGAATTTATCGGCTATTTCGGCGTTGCCATGATCTTTGCCGCCGTGCTGCTGGTCGAACTGCTGCCCAATCTGCGACGACGGCCGGTTATTGAACCCGCTTGAGCCGGATGTTCTCGCAGATCACGAACAGCGCGCAGGCTTCGAGCCGAATCGTGTTGTTGTTGGTCTGGGTCACCGTGCCCCCGATATTGAACCCCTCCAGCGTCACCGTCCCCTGCCACTGGTTGAGCCGGATGTGCCGCGCATTGGAGAACATGTAGGTGTTCAGGTATTTGGTGTTGCGCGCGTCCTTCTTGTCCTCCTGGATCCACACCAGTTCCGCGCATAGCCGGTCGCCATTGTCCCCGCAATAGGTGAACTCGTAGCGGGACTCCTTGTTGTCGGGTTCCCACAGCCCGATGGGGTTGAACTGTTCCTGCGCCATCACCGGCGCCGCGGCCACCAGTGCCAGCATAACAGAGACCAGTTTGGGCAAGGAGCGAAAGAAACGCGCCATTTGAGGTGAACTCCGCGAGGATTGAGATATGTCAACACCCGCTCTTGTGCATGGTGTCAACTGAACGGCAGGTGAACCGGCGGGGCGTGGCTCAGACGTCATACCAGCGTCATGAGACAATATTACGGTCGTCTCCGCAACCGGCATACCCCGCCGGTCAGCCCGACGCCGATACCCCATTCGGCACCACCTTTCGGTCGCCCGCCCCGGCGACCGTTTTCTTTTCCTGTGGAAGATATCGTCGCTGGGTCCGCCACCCCGCCCTCTCGGGTTACAACCGGCTGTCACTCACAGTTTCGGGACGGCCCGTGGCCAAGCTCTATTTCTCCTACGCCGCGATGAATGCGGGCAAGTCCACCCTGCTGCTGCAGGCGGCCCACAATTATCGCGAGCGCGGCATGCGCCCCCTGCTCTACACCTCCGCCCTTTACGTCGAGGACGGCGTGGGGCTGATCCGCTCACGCATCGGCATTGCCGAGCCGGCCCTGCTCTATGCCGACCAGGACGACCTCTATCAGTCGGTCCGCGACCATGAGGAGGAATCCAAGGTCGATTGCGTCCTTGTCGATGAGGCCCAGTTCCTCACCCGCGATCAGGTCTGGCAACTCGCCCGCGTTGCCGACCGGCTCGGCATACCCGTCATGTGCTACGGCTTGCGCACCGATTTTCAGGGCAAGCTGTTCCCCGGCTCCATGGAACTGCTGGCCACCGCCGACACCCTGCGCGAAATCCGCACCATCTGCACCTGTGGAGCCAAGGCGACAATGGTCGTGCGGCAGGATATGAATGGCCGTGTCCTGACCGACGGCGATCAGGTTTCCATCGAAAAATCGGTATATCTCTCACTCTGCCGCAAACACTGGGAAGAAGCTGTCGGCCGCTGGCCGGTGAAAGGACCTTGACCATGAAAGACCATGCCCCCGAGCCCCGCGGCGCCATGACCATCCGCACAATGCCCATGCCCGCCGATACCAACGGCGCCGGCGACATCTTCGGCGGCTGGGTGATGAGCCAGATGGACATCGCCGGTGCGATCTGCGCGGTTGAAAACGTTGGCGGGCGCGTCGCCACGGTTGCCGTGGAAGCCATGAGTTTTATCGCCCCCGTCCGGGTCGGCGATGTCTTTTGCGTCTATACCTGGATCGACAGGATCGGAAACACCTCGATCAAGGTCGGGATGGAAGCCTGGACCAAATCCCGCGACCTTCCCCTGCGCACCAAGGTGACCGAGGGCCATTTCATCTACGTCGCGCTTACCGACGATGGCGAGAAACGGTTGATAGACAAAACCGCCAGCGCCTGATCCCTTCCCCGTTCATGCCCCGTTCAAGCGCCCATCGCTAAAACGCTCGCCACAATGGATAAGCCGGCCCCAATCGGCCGGTTGGCATGGAACCAAAGGGGCTACTGGCAGATTTTTGCCACAAAGCCCCAAATCTCTCGAAGGGAGAGCGACATGAATTTCAGGAAACTTGCTGCCACGGTGGTTCTTGCGGCGACCGGCGCATTGGCAGCCGTCAGCGGCGCCCAGGCCTACGAGGCCTTCGCCACCACGGCCCTCAACGTCCGGACCGGTCCGGGCACCAATTATCCGGTCATTGCGGCCCTCTCGGCCAATCAGGTGGTTGAGGTTTCCGGCTGCAATTCGTCCAACACCTGGTGCCAGGTGACCGCCACCAACATTCGTGGCTGGGCATCCGCCCGCTATCTGCGTCCCATCGACGATGGGCGTCCCTCGCCAGCACCTGCTCCCTCCCCGGCGCCCAACCAGCCCGACATCGGATTTTCGATCAACACGCCCAATTTCAATCTGTCCATCGGCAACAACCGCCCGCCCCAGCCCGCGCCGGGCGGCCGCGTCTGCTTTTACGAAGAGTTCAATTACGGCGGTCGCAGTTTCTGTGCCGCGGCCAACGACAACGAGCGCTTCCTGGGCAATTTCTGGAACGACCGCATCCGCTCGGCCCGTGTCGAAGGCAATGTCAGCGCCACGGTCTGCACCAGTTCCAACTTCAACGGCCGCTGCGCCGTGATCGATCGCTCGGTGCGCAATCTGGGCATGCTCTCGGACGATATCTCGTCCTATTATCTGGGCCGCCGCTGATCGCTGCATCGCATCCGACACTGAACCCGTTCGGCCCCGCCGGACGGGTTTTTTGCATGCAATATCACGCTGATTTGTGTGCGTTGCCCAAAAACCACGGTTCCCGACCAATTGACGCAGGGGGCGATTTGCCCATTTTTTGACCGATTCGTTCCTGTTTCTGGTCACAACTTCGTGTAGAACCCTTCCCCGTCGCCAAACAACACGGGTCAGGACCCTCATGAAATTCATCAAGCCTGCAGTGCTGGTTTCAGCACTCACTCTTGGAGCTTTCCCCCTCGCCACCACAGCCCTCAATGCACAGGACACCGTCGCAATCGTGCAGACCCTGTCGGGCACCGCGTCATGGTATGGCGGCAAGTTCCACGGCAGAAAAACCGCCAATGGCGAAACCTACAACCAGCACGCTTTGACCGCTGCCCACCGCTACCTGCCCTTCGGCACCGAAGTGGTGGTGACAAACAGCAACAATGGCGAAAGCGTCGTCGTCCGCATCAATGACCGCGGCCCCTTCATCGGTGGGCGCATCATCGACCTCTCCCACGAGGCGGCGAGCCAGATCGGCATGATCAACTCGGGCACCGCACGGGTTACCGTCGAAGTCATCGGCTGATTTTTCCCTGCCATTCGCATCTTGCCAAAGGGCGTTCCGGACTTCCGGGACGCCCTGTTTTTATGGGATTTTTCGGACTTCAGCCGCCGGTTCTCCACAGTGCATTGCGGAGCGAAACCAAAAATTTACCGACAATTTGAGTTTTCTCCAAAGCCTTCCATTAACCGCGCATAGTCTGGGTGTCGCAAGGTCATTTCCTGAGGTGCCCTGGCGGCTGCGGCAGAAATGCCGCCGGCGTTGTGCGAAATGTTTGGCGACATGCGCACACGCCGGTTTGGGGGCTGTATTGAATGCGGTGCTTGCGCGCGAAGCGCTCCGGCATCGCGGTTTACGTCCTTGGCCGGTCCGCCAATCCGGTCGCGTTGAGGTTTACCCATGTCCTACAAGATGACGACGCAAAAACTGGTATCGATGTCCGTCGCCGCGCTGACAGGCGCGACTTTGTGTGCCCTGTTCACCATCGTCCTGTTCGTGACCGGCGCCCTTGCGGCATAAAAAGGGAGCGCTGGAGCGCTTCCAGCAAAAGTGGACGCCACTTTTGCGGTTCGGAAGCGCGACAAACCAGAACTTCGATCATTTAAACGTTTTTTGCGAAACGGCAAAATGATCGCCCCTTCTGGCTTGCTCTTTATTCGGCCCTTTCAGCCGCCGCGGCCAGTTGCGCCACGTAGTTCTCAAGCCCCCACCGCAACGAAAGCGCCGAAGGCGGCGAGACGGCGGCAACCTCTTCAATCCCCACGATCGAAGCATAGGCACCCGCCTGCGTCTGCGGCAGGCGCGCAATGTAAGGCTCGGAGAAAAACGCATCGGAGTCCGACTGGTTTTCATAGTAGGAAACCAGAATGTCCGAGACCAGCTGGTCGGCGTTTTCATAGCTCACCGAGAAATAGAAATTCTCGTCATCCCCGCCCAATGCGTCCAGACTGGGCGCATAGACCAGCCCCAGATCGGTCAGGAATTTCACCCGCGAGTCGAGCCCGGCATAGATAGCCAGCGATCCGTCGTAATCGTTGAGCCCGATAAATGTCGTGCCCGCCAGCCCCTCATGCTGGGCCACGGTATCGGCGACGAACTGCTCGGTCTGTGCAACCACGGCATCGGCCTCCTCGGCCAGCCCCAGCGCCTGTCCCACAGTCCGGGTCACATCCTGCCATGGCGCGCTCCAGGCTGCGCCCTGATAGGCGATGGTCGGTGCGATCTGGCTGAGCCGCTCATACTGCTCCTCGGTAATCCCCGAATAGACGGCGATGATCACGTCAGGATCGGCCGCCAGGATCTGCTCGTACGGAGGCTCGTCGCCCTCGGCGAGGATCGCCGGCAAGTCCCCGCCCAGCTCTTCCAGCGCCTCTTCGGCCCAGGGATGAATGCCGTTGTCTCCCCCGCCATAGGCAATGAACGGAATGGCGACCGGCTTGACGCCCAGCGATAGAACCGCATCGGTGTTGCCCCACGCCCAGGTCGCGACGCGTTCGGGCTGCGTTTCGATGGTGGTCTGCCCATAGACATGGTCGATGGTCACCGGAAACTCCTGCGCCAGCGCTGGTCCCGCCAGGATGCTCGACATGGTCACGATCAATGCTGTCCTGATCCCAATCGTCATCGCAAAACTCCTTTTGACTGCGACGCCTATAACATGATTTTTATACTCATATTTATTAAGCCGATCCTGCACAAGCCACTTAAAGCAAGAGCCCGCGCAGAAGACTACGCGGGCTCTTCGATCCATGATGATGTCTGTGGCCTAGAACTCCGACCAGTCATCCTTCAGCGCCGCATTGCCCTGGGTCAGATAAGAGCGCGCTGCCTTGGCCACGTCCGGTTTGCGCGTTTGGGGCGCAACCGGTTCACCGGCAATTGCCGTGTTCGTATCGATGGTGAAAATCGCCACCACCCGGTCGAGTTCGGAAGCCTGCGCCTCTGTCTGCTCAATCGCGGCATTGGTCTCCTCGACCAGCGCTGCATTGTGCTGGGTCATTTCATCCATCTGCTGCACGGCGGTGCGCACTTCGCCAATCGCCGTGGTCTGCTCGCGATTGGCTTCGGAAATCCCCTGCATCAGGTCCGAGTTTTCCCGAACCGCTGCCAGGATGTCGCTCAGCTTGGACGCTGCCTCGGCCACAAGTTTTGATCCGCCATCGACCTCATTGGCCGATTGCTCGATCAACGCCTTGACCTCGGACGATGCCGACGCTGCCGACTGCGCAAGCCGACGCACTTCGACGGCCACCACGGCAAAGCCCTTGCCCGCATCCCCGGCCCGCGCCGCTTCGACCGAAGCGTTGAGTGCCAGAAGGTTGGTCTGGAACGCGATATCGTCGATCATCCCGATGATGTTGGAGATTTTGCCCGAAGAGGTCGTGATGCGTTCCATCGCGGTCGTGGCTTTGACCATCACCTCCCCGCCCGCATTGGCGAGTTCGGCTGCGGCCTGGCTCTTGCCATAGGCGACCTCGGCCTTGTCCGCATTGCCCCTGACCGTTGTCGTCATCTGCTCGATGGCTGCCGAGGTCTCCTCGATCGCCGCCGCTTGCCGCGTCGTGCGTTCGGAAAGATCGTTGGCACCGGCCAGGATTTCCCCGGTCGCTGTCTTGAGACCGCGAGAGGTCGTTTTGAGCTGTGCCACGATCTCGGTCAGCTTCTCGGCTACCGAATTGGTATCGTCACGCAATGCTGCGAAGGCGCCCTGATACTGCCCCTCCATGCGCTGGGTCAGATCGGTACGGGCCAGAGCCGAAAGCACCTGCCCTGCCTCGCCAAGCCCTGCATTGACCGTATCGAGCATGGCGTTGAAATTGGCAGCAACCCGGTCAATGTCCTCATCGCCGAAGGTCTCGTTGATCCGCTTGGTGAAATCGCCTGAAACACAGGCCTTGATCACCGCGTCGAACGCCGTCTGGAACCGGTCCATCATCTCGGCCCGCTCTGTCGCTATTCTGGCATTGAGCAACCGCTCCGCCTCTGCAGCCTCCATTGCCTGCCCGTTGGAGCGGAACACCTGCAGCGCCTTGGCCATCTGGCCCAGTTCATGCTCGCGCTCGCTTCCCGAAATGTCGGTGTTGAAATCGCCATCGGCCAGACGCCGCATCATTGCTGTCATGCCCGAGATCGCACCGGACAGCCACCGGCCCATCGCAAACGCACAAGCCGCACCGATCAGCAATGCCGCGGCAATCTCGGCGATCAGGATCGTCATGTAGTAGCTTTGTTCGCCGTCGATACGGGAGCCCAGCGCATTCTGCTGATCGGTGATCCGGTCGGATAGGTCGTCGTAGAGCGCCTGCATCTGCGGGCCCAGCTCATCGAGCGTGCGCGATGCCGCCACCTGCGCTGTGACATTCATTGCCTGCTGTCCGGCAATCATCTCCCTGGCGGCTGTCAGATATTGCAGCGCAATCGCTTCGACGTCGCCGATAATGGCCAGAGCCTCAGAGTCCCCGGCAAAATGCGCAAGGCCCTCTGCATCGTTCGTGGCAACGTCCTCGATCATGAGCACCAGGGCTTCAGCGGTTTCTACGGACGGGGTGAGCCGGAACGCGTAATTGAGTCGCCGCGCTGCTTCGAGATCACGCACGTAATCGTTGATTTCCTGGGTCTTGGACGCGCTCTTTTGGTATTGGTCGAGCATTCCGCTCATCGCCTGCACACCGAACTGGCCGGCAAGACCGACAAGCACCAGACACACCATGAGAACGCCAAAAGCGCCATACACCCTGAACTTAACGCTGAGTTTCGAAAACATTCTGTCTTTCAATCCGTATATTCGAGCCCTGAGCCCTTTCGCCCTTTCTGGACGAGAGGTTGTCTTTGCGGTGGGGGATTGAACGCCAGGGACAAAAAAACTGCCGGCTAAACGCGCATCCGCCCGTCGCCCCGCCAATGCCGTCCCTGATCACTGCCGGAGCCATCCGGACCCTATGCAGAAATGCTTAAAATTTTCGACACTTTGCCCGCTGCCAACGCTGAACCATCCGTTCAGTCCCCATTCAGGCGACAAATGGCTTTATCGCCTCACCGCACACGAAACCGTCAACCGATGAAACCAATTCCGGTTTCGCCCCGTTAAAGCGGTATAGAGGCATCAAACACTGGAGGCTGAAAATGGCCCGCACCCTTATTCAAATGAGCATCGGAACCGCCGCTGGCGCCGTCATGGTCACCATGATGGTCACAGTGATGGCCTTCACCGGCGCCTTCGCCTGACAGGTACGCAACTCGTAAATTTCCATGCATCGATGCCCTCGCCGATCCTCCCCGGCGGGGGCATTGTTTTGCCACTCGTGCGTCTGCCACGCGGTGTCAAATTGCCCTTTGGCGGGCGGTAACATCTTGCAACATGTTACAAATCGGCCTTGAATACACGCGCGAGTGATTTGCCCGATTTTTCAAGACCGATTCCCGCGTCACCTTCGGGCGCTTTTTGATGTCTGGATACTTTTGTGACCACCCTCACGGCCGGCCGGGAGCGTTCGCGTGGCGACGCTCGGGCCCATGTTGCCGCCGCCCATTCCGGCAAGAACCGCAGCCCGCTTTTGCGGATCGCCCTTCTGGCCTTCCGCCATCACTGGCAGGTGGCGATCGCGGTTGTTGCAACCATCGCCGCCGCCCTGCTCCAGCTTGCCATTCCGCGTCTTCTCGGCCAGGCCATCGATCAGGCCCAGAACATCCTTTCGATCACCAGCCTGGACGCCGAGCGCGCGCTCTGGACCAGCGCCATCACCCTGCTGGTCGTCTCGATCCTGCGCGGGCTCTTCACCCTGCTCCAGAACTATTTCGCCGAGTCGGTGGGCCATCACGTCGGCTATGAACTGCGCCTTGCCTTTTACGACAAGGTCCAGCGCCTCCCCTACGCCTACCACGACAAGGTCCATTCGGGCGATCTCATCACCATCGGCCTGCTCGATCTCGACGGCATCCGCATGTTCTTTTCGACCGGCCTGATCCGCGTCGTCCTGCTCACCATCCTCATCGGCGTCGGCGCCTGGATGCTGATTTCGACCGATCTCTTGCTCGGCCTTCTCGCCCTCAGCTTTGTCCCTTTCGTCGCCTGGCGCTCCTCGGTTGCCCAATTGACCCTGCGCGCGACCTGGCTGGCCCTGCAGGAAAAGCTCTCGGTCCTCACCCGCATCATGGAAGAAAACCTCGGCGGCATCCGCGTGGTCCGCGCCTTTTCCGGCCAGAAGCACGAGCTCGACAAGTTCGATACCGCGTCTGACGATGCCCTGGGCCTCGCCCATCGGCGCACCAATATCCGGGTGAAAAACACCTCGATGATGACCTTTTCCTTCTTCGCCGCCATGGGACTGGTCCTCTGGGCAGGGGGCAACAAGGTCATCGCCGGCGAGATCAGCGTCGGCACGCTGGCCAGCTTTCTCACCTTCATGACCATTCTGCAAATGCCCGTGCGCCAGCTCGGCCTGATGGTCAATTCATTCGCCCGCGCCTCCACCTGCGGCAATCGCTTCTTTGCCTTCATCGACGCCCCCGTGGCAATCGAGGACAAGCCCGGCGCCACCGACCTGGCCGTCACCGAAGGGACGCTCACCTTTGAAAATGTCGGCTTCACCTATGAAGGCGCGACCCATCCGACCCTGAAAGATATCAGCTTCACCGCCCGCAAGGGCCAGACCATCGGCATCGTCGGCGCGCCGGGCAGCGGCAAGTCCACCCTCGCCCATTTAATCGCCCGGTTATACGACGTCTCCGAAGGCAGCATAAGGATCGACGGTCAGGACATCCGCGACGTCACCCTCGGCTCCCTTCGCACCAAGGTCGCCATCGTCCAGCAGGACACGTTCCTGTTCACGACCACGCTCGAAAACAACATCGCCTATGGCAATCCCTGGGCCAAGGAAACCCGCATCGAAAAGGCTGCCGAGAGCGCCCAGCTGCACAATTTTATCTTGGGCTTGCCCGCCGATTACGACACCGTCGTGGGCGAGCGTGGCGTCTCGCTCTCGGGCGGCCAGCGCCAGCGCCTGTCCATCGCCCGCTCCCTTGTCCTCAAACCCGCCGTCATGGTGTTCGACGATTCCACCGCCGCCATCGACGCCGGGACCGAGCACCGCATTCGCTCGGCCATCCGCCGCTTTGCGAAAGACCGCATCACCATCATCATCGCCCACCGCCTCTCTTCGCTCATGGACGCCGACACGATCTTCTTTCTCGAGGACGGCGCCATCGCCGAAGCCGGCACCCACGCCGAACTGCTCGAACTGGGTGGCCGCTACCGCGCCCTCTACGACCTCCAGACCCGGCCCACCGACGACATCGAACTCAAAGAGGCCGGCCAATGACCGCGACCGATCTCGACGACGAACGCGACACCACGGCCTTGCCCGGCCAACGCCCGCCCCGCGCCACCGTCGGCAGCGCCCATATCGAGGAGGAAGTGTTCGGCAAGGCCTATGATCCGCGCACCGTGCGCCGCATTTGGGCCTTCGTGCATCCTTACCGCCATCGCATCTATCTCTCGGTCGGCGCCGTGCTTTTGTTCACCGCCACCCAACTCGCCATTCCCCTGATCATCGGCAATGCCATCGACACCGCGCTGGTCGATCCCCTCGCTGGCGGCGGAGGCCTTATCTGGTCGGTCGCGTTCTTCGCCATCGCCGTTCTGCTCAACTTCGCCGCGTCCTGGACTCAGGAAAAGCAGGTCGGCAACGTCGCCGAGAACGTGCTGTTCGACATGCGCCGCGCCATGTTCGCCCGCCTTCAGGAAGTTTCGCTGGGCTTCATGGACAAGACCGAGGTCGGGCGCCTGATGAGCCGGTTGCAGGGCGACGTCAATTCCATGCAGGAATTCCTCGAAACCTCCATCGTCTTCATTGGCGATCTGGTCCTGCTGTGCGGCATTGTAGTGGTGCTCCTCAGCCTCGATTGGGGTCTGGGGCTTCTGACCCTGGCCACCATGCCGGCCCTGTTCATCGTCCGCATCTTCTGGCTGCCGCCCGCCAAGCGCGCCTTCTGGGCCGCGCACGAAACCAATTCGGCCACCAACGGCGCCATGGCCGAAGGCATCAACGGCGTGCGCACCATCCAGAACCTCGACCGCCAGAAGGTCAATTTCGACCTTTACGACGACAAGGCCTGGTCCAACCTGAAAACCCAGCTGACCGGCTCGCGCTTTGCGCAGGTCATGGTCCCCATCGTCGACAGTTTGACCGGCATCGCCATGGCCACGGTCATCGTGGTCGGCGGTTCACTGGTGCTCAACGGCTCCATGCAGGTCGGCATCATCGTCGCCTTCCTGTTCTACATCCAGCGCTTCTTCGACCCGATCCGCTCGCTGACCATGCAGTATTCGATCATGCAGCGCGCCATGACCTCGGGCCGCCGCATCACTGAAGTGCTCGACGTCCCCGTCTCCATCGCCGACAAGCCCGACGCCGTAACCCTCACCAGCGACATGGACGGCTCGGTCGATTTCGACAATGTCGTCTTCGGCTACGATCCGAACCGCCCGGTCCTCAAGAACGTCTCCTTCCACGTCAATCCCGGTGAAACCGTCGCCCTTGTCGGCCCAACCGGCTCAGGCAAGACCAGCGCCATGGCCCTTGTCCATCGCTTTTACGAAGTCCAGTCCGGCGCCGTCCGCGTCGGCGGCCATGACGTGCGCGACGTCACCCAGGAGAGCCTTGGCGAACAGGTCGCCATGGTGCTGCAGGAGCCGTTCCTGTTCACCGGCACGGTGTTTGAAAACATCCGCTACAACAAGGCATCGGCCACGCTCGACGACGTCGTGGCAGCGTCAAAAGCCGTCGGCGCCCACGAATTCATCACCCGCCTGCCCGATGGCTACGACACGGTTCTCGAACAGCGCGGTTCCAACTTCTCGCTTGGCCAGCGCCAGCTTTTGAGCTTCGCCCGCGCCCTTGTCGCCGACGCCAAGATCCTCGTCCTCGACGAAGCCACCGCCAATATCGACAGCTACACCGAACGCCAGATTCAAAAAGCCCTCGAAACCCTGCTCGCCGGCCGTACCGGCCTCGTCATCGCCCACCGCCTCGCCACCATCCGCGGCGCCGACCGGATCATTGTGCTGCAAAACGGCGAGCTGATCGAACAGGGCAACCACGACCAGCTCATGGACATGCAGGGCCTCTACGCCCGCCTCTACACAATGAACTATTCCAGCTTCGACGACATCCCCGACGACCTCGTCAACGCCGCCACAGCGGGCGACGGAACGACGTGAAGGCGGAAATCGGGCTGAAATAAATCGCCCTGATGGATGGCGACCCCTCGCCACCCCCCAACTGTCACCCCGGCCTTTGAGCCGGGATCCAGTACACGCGGATTTTAAAACAGACACACCCGCGCTACTCCGGGATCGATCATGGCTTAAGCCACCACTTGTTCCGCCTGCTCCGACCGCGCCAGCGCCCGCTCCAGCGCCTCGATGCACACCGGATCGTGGGATGTCCCCGCGCCCTCCCACAAGATTCCCATCGCCCTGGATACCGGCATCGCCGCGCGATAGGGCCGGTCCGCCGTCAGCGCGTCGAACACGTCCGCCGTCGAAATGATCCGCGTATCGAGGTCGAGCTCGTCGGCCGTCTTGCCGTTGGGGTAGCCCTTGCCGTCGAGCCGCTCGTGATGCGCGCCCGCCACCACGGCCAGATCGGCAAACGCCCCGATACGCGCCAGAATATCTTCTGACAACCGGGCGTGGTCGCGCATGGCAACCCATTCGTCATCGTTGAGCTTGCCGGGCTTGTCGAGCACGCTGTTGGATACCCCCAGCTTGCCGATATCGTGCAGCAGCGCGGCCCGCTTGAGCCAGCGTCGCCGCGCCCGCGTGTATCCCATCTCCTCGGCGATCAGGTCGGAAAACACCGCCACCCGCTCGCTATGGCCCGAGGTGAACGGGCTCTTGGCATCGATCACCCGCGCAAAGGCCTGCGCGATATCGTCGAGATAACCTTCGTCGGCCCGCTGCACCTCCTGCCCCGGTTCGAGGTCGAGCACCACCTGCTCGATATCATCACGCCCCAGCATCGCCCAGAACGTCTCGTCTGCCGCCACGTCGGAAAAGGCGAACACCACCGCCGGGTCGAACCATGTCCCCGACCGCGAGGTGATTTCGGTCATCGCCGCGTCCGGCCCACCGGACATGAAGAACACGTCCACCACCTGCGCCAGAAGCGCTATGCGGGAAAACAGGGAAATGTCAGTACCTGCCTTGCCCACCGGCTTGCCGCCGCCATTCCATTGCTCGTCGAGATCGAGAATGGCTTGCGCCACGTTTTCGGAAAACCGCATCTGGCGGGCGATCTCGGCACCGCGCTGACACCGCGTTTCGATAAGGTCGGTAACGATCTCCCCGCCATTGCGCATGATGTTGACCACCGAGCGGAACCGCTCGGCCAGCCCCGCCTCGGCTCCGGTATGCGACAGGACGAACCGCAGTACCTGCGGCAGGCTGCCATCGAGATGCTTGAAATCACGCTTGAAGGTCAGATCGTCGGCCAGATACAATTCGCAGATGCGCGCCGCATTGGACGAACATCCAAGATCCTTGAGCAGCAGCGCGTAATAAAGATCGCGCAGCGCCATCTCGTCCATGCCCATGGACCGGCCCACCTGCACCCCGATCCAGCAGCACCGCATGCAATGACCGGGGGGCTGGCCCTCGGTCATGTCGAGCGCCCGGCTCAGCGCCCCCAGCACCTCGGCCAACCGTATCGATCCGCTCATTTCGCAACCCACCCATCGGGAATTTTACCGATGGTAGGAGCACAGAGCCGAAAACCGGGTTAACGCGGGCCGAACCGGGTCCCAGGCGCGTCAGCACCGGAAGCTTACATGTCCGGCCAATTGGGCTTTTCTTCTGGGGTTTGGGCATGGCGTCGATTGCAGCAACGGCTGCCCTCTCGGCGCAATCCATACTGATATGAGCATCAGCATGACCTGCCCACAGTCCGTTCCTTTTGGCGGCATGAGCGGCGGTGAAAAGACCGCCGACACCGCCCTCCATCACTACACCGTCCGGCTGCGCCCAACAAATCCTCGCAAGAGCAATTGCGCCAGCCACGGAAATGGATATGGTTATGTTTCATATCGTTTTTCCGAACGGCAGGGAGGCCCGATGACGCAGTTTGAAGACGTTTTGCTCACCCTTGCGGCCTTTCCCCATCCCGGATGGGACGAGGCCGAAACAGCCCAGGTGCTCGAACCCTTCAGCCAGTTCGTGAGCGAGGTGGTGGCCCCGACGGCGGGCGAATGTGACAGGGAAGGCGCGCGGTTCGACGGTGGTCGGGTTTATCTTCCCTCATCGATGGTTGCGGCCTATCGGGCCTATGTCGATCTTGGCTGGAACCAGCTTCACCTGTCTGAGGCCGCCGGCGGCTTTGGCGCGCCCGACGCCATTTCCCTCATAGCCACCGAATTGCTGGCCGCGGCCAATGCCTCCTTCCAGATGCTCGCCGGATTGGTGCGCGGCGGCGCCGATGCGCTGGTTCACCTCGCCCCCGAGCTTGCCCCCCGCTATCTGCCCCTGCTGGCCGATGGCTCGGCCCTTGTCACCATGGCTCTCACCGAGCCCGGCGCCGGCTCCGATCTGGGTGCCATCCGCACCCGCGCCGAACAGCAGCCGGACGGCGCCTGGCGGATATCGGGCGAAAAGATCTTCATCTCCGGCGGCGATCAGGACATGGGCGAAACGATCCTGCATTTCGTCCTCGCGCGCACAGACGATACGCCGGGCACACGCGGCCTTTCCCTGTTCCTTTGCCCGGCCCGGCGCGACGACGGAACCGCTAACGCCGTAACCGTCACCCGCATCGAGGAGAAGATGGGGCTTCACGCCTCTCCCACCTGCCAGATGCGGTTCGACGGCGCCGAGGCGCACCTGCTCGGCGAAGCCGGAAAGGGGCTGGCCGGCATGTTCATCATGATGAATCACGCCCGCCTCGATGTCGCCGCCCAGGGCGTGGCCGCGGCCTCCGCGGCCCATGAAAAGGCCCTCGCCTACGCCCGCACCCGAATGCAGGGCCGCGCGGCTTCAGGCGCTCCGGCCAGCCTGCTCGACCTCCCCGATATCCGCCGCATGCTGTTGACCATGGACGGCCTCGCCCTTGGCGGTCGCGCCATGGTGGTCCACACCGCCGGCCTGCTCAGTTCGAATCCCCGCCTCGCGACCTTCCTCACACCAATCGTCAAGACCTTCTGCACCGATATGGGCTCCCGCGCCGCCGATCTGGGCATTCAGGTGCTCGGCGGCTACGGCTACCTAGCCGATTACGACATCGAGCGCATCTGGCGCGACAGCCGCGTCGCCCGCCTCTATGAAGGCGCCAATGGCGCTCTCGCCGCCTTCGTCAAACGCGAGTTGGGCGACCCGCAGGCGCGCGCCGCCTTCGTCGACGCCATCGCAACGCTGGCTCGGGGAACGCCATTCGAAGCCGGAATCGGAACCGGCCTTGCCCAATGGGCCGATTGCGCCAAGGCACTGGCCGCGCACCCCCGCGCCTTGCAGGCGGCCGAGCCCATGGCTCATTTCACCGGCCTGCTGCACCACGCCGGAGCGCTGGCTCGCCTTGCCGCCCGTCACCCCGAGCACCCGCGCCTTGCCGCCCCGGCCCGCTTCGCCCGCCGATCGCTCCCCGCCGAGATCGACCACGCCGCCGCGCGTCTGCGGCAAATGCTCGAAGAGGATCTGCCCGCGCTGTCGTGAACCGAAAACGCGTCCTCCTGACACATCCTGTCAGCAGGAACCGTTCACACTCCGTTCCGTTGGTGCTATTGAATCGCTTCACCTGCGGTCCGATATGGTGCCCCATGACCTCCGACAAAAAATCCCCGTCCGCCGGTCGCCCCGGTAAAGCCGACTTTTCCATCGACGATTTCATCAAGGAAATCGAAAAGGCCGAGGACGCCCAAGCTTCCAAGCCCCTTTATGCCGAGCGCATGCGCAACAAGCGCGCGCTGGACCGCGCCGACCAAAAGGCCGCCGCCGAAGCCGAGCGCCTCGCCGGCAAGGGCAAGGACAACGCCAAAGCCAACGCCCGCAAATCGAGCGCCAGGCGCTCCGAAGCGACCGGCATGTCCCTGAAGGCCCCGAAATCCAAGGCCAACTCCGTAGAGCGCCCCACCAATCTCGATGGCTTCGCCGAAGCCCCGCAGGCCGGTTTCCACGCCCCCACCGACGTCACCAACTCCTCGGCCGGCGTTTCGGCCACCGTCGCCGCGCTCGAAAAGATCATCGCCGAGGGCCGCAAGGAGGTCGAGGGCACCAATGCCTGGCGGCCTCACCGTCCGGCTGCGCTGAAAAAGGACAGGGGCGGCATCCCCTTCCATCTCGCCACCGAGATGTCCCCGGCCGGCGATCAGCCCACCGCGATTGCCGAGCTTGTCGAGGGTATCAACCAGCACGAAACCGATCAGGTCCTGCTCGGCGTCACCGGCTCGGGCAAGACCTTTACCGCCGCGCAGGTCATCGCCCAAACCGGCCGCCCGGCCCTTATCCTGGCGCCCAACAAGACCCTGGCCGCCCAGCTCTATGGCGAGTTCAAGAACTTCTTCCCCGACAACGCCGTCGAATACTTCGTCTCCTATTACGACTACTACCAGCCCGAGGCCTACGTCCCGCGCACCGACACCTATATCGAAAAGGAATCCACAATCAACGAGCAGATCGACCGGATGCGCCACTCGGCCACCCGCGCGATCCTCGAACGCGACGACGTGATCATCGTCGCCTCGGTCTCCTGCATTTACGGCATCGGCTCGGTGGAAGACTACACCACCATGACCATCTGGCTCGAAAAGGGCCAGCGCATCGACCAGCGCGCCTTGCTCAACGAACTCGTCGCCCTGCAATACAAGCGCGGCGATCTCGGCTTCGTGCGCGGCACCTTCCGGGTGCGCGGCGACACCATCGAAGTGTTCCCCGCCCACTATGACGACGCCGCCTGGCGCATCACGCTGTTCGGCGACGAAATCGAATCCATCGCCGAATTCGATCCCCTGACCGGCAAGAAATCGGCCGAATTGACCGCCGTGCGCGTCTTCGCCAACTCCCACCACGTCACCACCCGCACCACGATGAATGCGGCCATCAAGGAGATCAAGCGCGAGCTGAACGCCCGCCTGCAGGAACTCAACGGCATGGGCCGGTTCCTGGAGGCCCAGCGCCTCGAACAGCGCACCCTGTTCGATCTCGAAATGATGGAAGCCACCGGCTCCTGCGCCGGGATCGAAAACTATTCGCGCTACTTCTCGGGCCGCAAGCCCGGCGAGCCGCCCCCCACCCTGTTCGAATACCTCCCCGACAACGCCCTGGTCTTCGTCGACGAATCCCACGTCACCATCGGCCAGCTCGGCGCCATGTATCGCGGCGATCTGCGCCGCAAGGCGACCCTCGCCGAATACGGCTTTCGCCTGCCCTCCTGCATGGACAACCGCCCTCTGCGCTTTGAGGAATGGAACGCCATGCGCCCGCAGACGGTCTATGTCTCGGCCACCCCCGGCGCTTGGGAGCTCGACCAGACCGACGGCGTCTTTGCCGAACAGGTCATCCGCCCCACCGGGCTGATCGACCCCGTCGTCGAAACCCGTCCCGCCACCTCCCAGGTGGACGACGTCGTCGACGAAATCCGCGCCACGACCGACAAGGGCTACCGCACCCTGCTCACCGTCCTCACCAAGAAGATGGCCGAGGACTTGACCGAATATCTGCACGAGCAGGGCATCAAGGTCCGCTACATGCATTCCGACATCGACACCATCGAGCGCATCGAGATCATCCGCGATCTGCGCCTGGGCAATTTCGACGTGCTGGTCGGCATCAACCTCTTGCGCGAAGGCCTCGACATCCCCGAATGCGGCCTCGTCGCCATCCTCGATGCCGACAAGGAAGGTTTTTTGCGCTCGGAAACCTCACTGATCCAGACCATCGGCCGCGCCGCACGTAACGTCGATGGCAAGGTCATCCTCTACGCCGACCGCGAAACCGGCTCCATGGAACGCGCGCTGGCCGAAACCAACCGCCGCCGCGAAAAACAGCTCGCCTACAACGCCGAACACGGCATCACCCCGCAATCGGTCAAGGCCCGCATCAACGACATCGTGGATTCCGTCTACGAACGCGACCACGTCTCCGTCAAAATCCGCCCGGGCAAGGACGGCAAGGACACCGTCCCCGTCGGCGCCAACCTCGCCGCTGTGATCAAAGACCTCGAACACCAGATGCGCGAAGCCGCCACCAATCTGGAATTCGAGAAAGCGGCCAAACTCCGCGACGAGATCAAAAAGCTGCGGGATATGGAGATGGATACGCTGGAGGGGCCGGGGGGATGACCAAAATATTATGTCGTAACCGCCAAGTACCGCGAAGGTTATATCTTCCGTGTTCTAGCCAAATAGATGTTCTGGAGACCAGAACGACATTCTCTTCCTATCAAACAGCTCTGCAATGCAGTTATCGCCATATTTCGCACGTAGCCGATCAATGAACCTCGGCTCGACTGCATTGCAGAAAGCCAAGAGGCCTCGCAGTCTTTCGACCTCTATATCGGCCATGCCTACCCCGCGTCGCCAATGATCTACCGCGGCGCTAATTTGCCTCTTGCGATCTCGCCCGACAGAGATTTTCCCATCGGGCGTTATGATCAACCCCGTCACCTCGCGTCGCTGCCCAGGACCATAAATTCCTCGCTTATCTTCGTTGAACTTCAGTTTAGGTCGCTCGGAGTTCGAGATAATTGTCCGAAAGACCGCTTCTGCCTCCAACAAGCGGTCGCGCGAGCGCGCGGATAGCGCAACATCGTCGGCGTACCTCGTGTAAGCGACCTCGTTTCTCTGGCAGAACTCGCCGAGCCGTTCGTCAATGCCGTGCATCATGATATTCGTTATCAGCGGAGACGTTGGCGCCCCCATAGCAAGGGTATAAAAGCGGCTGCCCTTCGGCCTCCAGAAAATGGACAGCTTGAGGAAGGAAACCTCACTTTTCTCTAGTACAATCCCATTTGTTGCAAACAGCCAATCAATATCCGCCGGAGCAAAGCTGTGAAAAAAGTTCGAAAAATCCGTCTTTAGAAGAAACCGGGCTTTTCTATGCTGTTGCGCATTGTCACGGATAGATTTCCCCTTCCGGTAAGCTGTAGCAAATTTGCTGATTGGAAACTGGGAAAAGAAATTCTCAGACAGGTACCGTTGCACGGCCTTCAGCTCGCGAGACGGTTGAGCGATTAACCTCTTACCGCCGGCACGCTTGTCAATCTCATACTCTTTATACCTATCGGGTCCCCTCCTAACTATTTCAACCAGGTCGGTTCTAGAAATACCCAGCGAGCGCGACATATGGTGCAGGTCAATCATCAGCTTCACCAACTGCAGAGATCACGTCCTTTGGACGATTTGAACTGCCTTGCTGCACTTCACTAGATATTACTAATTTCCATCTACTATGAGATTTATTCTTTGTCGCCTTCTTGTATCTATAGTCAAATGGGTCCGCATCAATTCTTGGATAGAAATATGGAGAACCAACGTTCTTAGAACCAATCCACCCAGCTACCTCCATGCAAAACAAATACCTCTTGATAGTAGAAGATTCCAAATTTATTTGGAACTTCTCCAGATAATACTTTATTTCAGTACGACGAGCTCCCCGCAGGATATGGCATATCCAGTATATAACAAGCATTCTATGGAGAGTTGATTCCGGATCAAATCGCTCCGCACCAGACCGACAGCGCTCATTGATGCTGTCGGCAATAATATGTGACTGCCCGCTTATACTTTTTACTACTACAGACCCATCTTTTCGCACTTTCCAATTAAAGTCTCCCACCATATCGATGCCGTCATCATGAAGCTCCTCAAGAACCTTGAACGGACCCAACCTGACAAATGACTTTGTATTTCCATGATGCGATTCATGAACTATTACATATAGTACTTTCCCAATAACCTTGTGGGTAGTAAATGCCCCCAACTCAACAAGAGATCCGGCGGTTTCCGAAATCAAAGCCACAAGGGAAGATATTTGAGCAATGTCCACCTCAAACTCGACCAGATCACTATATCCTGAGAGTTCAAAAAGGTTCTGAGCATCCTCAGCCAAAACCAGACGAGGCTTGATACCCCTCACCGCACGATAGACAAAATCGCGCAGTGATAGATACTTGGTGCTGGACAAAAATTCCGTGTCTACCGGACCACCACACAAAAAAACAAACTCATCAGGACGCTTAACACGCAGAGCATCTCGGTCCAGTGCGTCAATGAATTCGCTTAGTAATTGTGATACTTCCAATGTGCTCTTTACCTAGAGAGGCGAGATTTAGAGTTCGGATTCCATCCGCGTTCTTTCAGAACCGCGAGCGTAAGCGAGTGAGGATGGAATCCGAACTCTAAATCTCGCGATAAAAGTACACAGTGGTTAGCGGTCTGGCGAAACGCCCGACCGGGGGCTAATGCCCCAATAACGCGTAAAAAGCATTCGTTTTTTATCATCTTTCCTTGCAAGCGCAAGTGGCCTTAATTTATCCCCACCCCCCACACCTCCCCTATCCTCTCCTGTCACCCTCCGCCCCGCCGGAGCCAGACCTGACACGGAGACCGGCCCATGCCGCGCCACAAGAAACCCGCCCCCGCCCACCCTCACTCCAAACACGATACCCACGCCGCCTATGCCGCGCTGATGGCGCGGCTCACCGCCTTTCAGGCCGAAATCTCCGCGCAGGCCAAATCGCGCGCCACCGCCCCGGTGCCCGAGGCGGTGCTGGGCATGGCCGTCGATCTCATGGCGCAAATGGCGCGCCTGATGGCCCGCGCCGTCGAGGCGCGCGGCCTGCCCGCCCTGCCTGCGGGCGGTTCCACCAGTTTTTCCGAGGCCACCATCGCCTTTGCCCAGGCCCATCATGCCTTCGCGACCTTCGGCAAGCGCAAGGGGTTCGACAAGCCGGTGGCCGATGCCGAGGCAAAGGCTCAGCACAAGAAGAACACCGACGAGCTTGTGCGCCTGATGAATGGCCGCATCCTCCATGGCATTCGCGACGGCTATCTCTGCCCCACCCCCGGGGATGACCCGGAGCGCGAGACCGAGCGCCGGGCAATTGCTGAGGCCCACAAGGCTCTCGTCGCCCGTATGGAGGCCTTTCTCGGCCACAGCATCGAAATCGGCGACGAATGGGGCATTCTCTAGAGCGCTTCCAGGATAAGTGGGCACCACTTATCCGGTTCGGAAGCGCGACAAAACAAAGACTTAGAGCAATTGAAGCGATTCAAAGAAGCGCTGAAATGCTCTAAAAGTGGCCAAAAACTTATCCCCGCCCGCTGCACCTCGCCTAATCTTGCCCCACGACCGCACCAGGGCGAAGATGCATACGAGCTTCCGGTGAGGACGGGATTGAAAATTGGAGGAGCATGCGACCGAGCCCATGTCGCATCGGCCTCCGGGCACTTCGATCCCATCCGACAGGTCGGTCCGGGTTCCTTGCGGGTCGCCGTAGGGAAGGCCCAAAGCGGACGGATGGCCGGGCGAGGATGAGAGTCCACGTCGTACCGGGGAAACCCGGAGGGGCACCGGTAATTTGGGGGATACGGGAGGTTGGCAGGAAAAGCATGTCCTCGGACTTGATCCGGGGATGGCACTTTTCCGGTTCGACCAACCGACCCACAAAAAACCGACAAACCCCAGCCCGAGACGCCGCCATAAGCCAAAAACCCCGGTCATGAACGGCGAAGCTGGCTTCGCTCACTACCAAATCGGATGAAGCTTGCTTCGCCGTTCATCGCCCACCCCATTCCCCGAGGCCCATGGCCGTCGGTCGCTTCCGCGCGCCCTGCCCATGGAACTGCCCGGCCGGACGAGCGCAGCGAGGAGTTTTGCCTGACCCGCCTTGCGGGGCAAATCGATCCGGTGGATCGGTTTGAAGGCAGAACGCCCAAGCGAGCTATGCTCGCGGGCTAGGGCCGACCATTCGGCCGCGCCGTCGCAGGCGCAACGGAGGGGGTAGGTCCGGTTTTAGGACCGTCATCCCCGGAGTGGTGCGCGCCGTGAGACATGAGACTCAACCTAAACATCCCATTCAGCAACGGTTCAGCCGGCCTGCGCTTTATTGTCGTCAAGGCAGACGAAAAACCTGCCAGCAACTCACAGGAGAAGCGTCATGGCTCTCGGAAAAACAGCAATAAAGGGCGGCATCGCCGCTCTCATGGTCGCGATGATGACCGCAGGCGCGTTTGCCTGGGAAGCCTACGCGACCAGCCCGCTCAACGTGCGCTCGGGTCCGGGCACGCAGTTCGGCGTGGTCACCACTCTCCAGCGCAACCAGGTCGTCGACGTGCAATATTGCCGCTCGGGCTGGTGCTTTCTCGATACGGGCCGCTATGGCCGCACCGGCTGGGCCAGCCAGAACTATCTGCGTCAGGTCGGCAACTGGCAGCCGCCGCGCCCCAACCCGCCGTCCTGGCAGCCCCCGCGGCCGCATCCGCCCAGCTGGAACCCCTACCCGCCGCGCCCGCCCTTCTGGGGTTATCCGCGGCCCCCGCACTGGAACCCGGGCCCGCCCCCGCGCCCCCGGCCGCCCGGCAGCCAGGTTTGCTTTAACGGCCCCAACGGCTATTTCTGCATCGGTAACTGATATCGGCAGATAGCGACCAACAGGCCGGAGCGTTCACCGCCCCGGCCTTCTTGTTTTTTCCCCGCGCCGGAACGATATGCTAGGCTGTCAGTCGTCGTATCGCGGAACCATCCGATGAAATCCTACGTCAAACTCGCTTCCGGTTTCATGCTCACCGGCATCGGTGCCGTCGCGCTCGAGCGGGCCATCGCCGGCGGAATGGCCAGCGGCAATATCCACCTTCCCGCCGGAACCGGCGGCCTGGTATCCGTTCTGGCGCTGGCGCCCCTCGCCCTCATCGCCGCCGGTATCGTGGTCTATATCGGAGGCGCGGTGCTGGGCTTGAAATAAACCTAGAGCGCGTCCAGCAAAAGTGGAAACGGTTTTGCGGTTCGGACGCGCGACGAAACAAGGACTTAGATCAAGTCCGCGATTCGAAGAAAAGCGGATTTGATCTAGGTGGTCCGCAGCCGCTCGGCATCGAGCCCGCGCGCGGCCAGCCGCGATTTGAGGCTCCGGCGCATGAATACGGTAACGCCGTAGACTGCCGCCCCGCCGACCGCCAGCGCCAGCAGAAACGCCCGCACCCCGCCCGCTTCGATGCCGAACCCGAGCGCCACGAAAAACACAGCCATCCCGCCGATCGTGGCGATATAGAACCGCCTGCCGCTTTCGATCCGCACTTCGCGTCCCGCGCTCAGCACGGCCTCCCGCCGCTCGATATCGCTCATCGCCGAAAGCGGTTCGGGCAATCCCTCGCGTTCGAGGCTGGCCAGATACGCCTGCGCCCGCTCGCCGATCCGCGTCTCCACCCGCTGCGCGTTCCACTTCGCCAGCATCAGATTGCCGATAAGGGTTATCGCCGCCAGTCCCAGCGCCGCATAGAGCACGATAATCAAGTCACTGCCTCCGTGATTGATGTGACCGCTCCAACATGGCCATCACCAATCGTTCCCGCAAGTTCTCCGCGCCCGCTTGTGCCGTGCTAGTCTCGTTCACCCTGGGGTCAGGAACGATCCTTTATGGTGGCAGGTCATTATCAGGAGCCGGTCCATGAGACTATCCCGCTGGGGCATCGCCTTCATTCAGCTCGGAGCGCTGCTCCTGGCCATAGGTCTTGTGCCTATGGTGGTCATGGCAACGCTGTTCCCTGACGCATCCGCTCTTGTTCCAGTCCTGCTCAGCCTTTCGGTCGCCCCGCTGGGCGGCGTTTGCCTGCTTGCCGGCATCCTAATGTGGGGGATTGGCGCGATACGGCGATAGCGGAGTGCAAAACGAAGGCCCGGACGATGCCGCCCGGGCCGGTGAGACAGGGCGCGCCCGGCTCTATTTGGCTGTTGCTTTCTTCACGGCAGCAGCGACGGCGGTCAGTATGCCGCCGCCCACAAGGCCGGTAACGCCCTGGCTGACAAGTGCACCGGCGTCCATGCCAGTGCCCGCGCCGCCCAGCAGTCCAGCCAGCCCCGGCACGAGGCTGGCCAGCCACGTACCGCCCACACCGCCAATTGCCCCGGCGATGGTGTTGCCCGTCGTACCAAGACTGAGATTCTTGGCCGCCGCGCCCAGACCGTTGCCGCCCACGGCACCGGCCACAAGTTGGATAATGATAGAGATGATTGCTTCCATAGTGTCCCCACTTGCAAACGAGGTGCTAAAATGCACCTCCCCACGGCGCCCAGCCTACGCTCTTTCTTGATTCGCGGTAAGTTGTGGCAACACCGACGCAACGGCCATTGCGCTGCCGGGTTGTTCTGCCTATCTCGACGGGGAGGGCAAAACGCAACCAGCAGCACAATCGAAAATCCGAATGGACACTCAATCGATGCCGCCAGCAGCGCTGATAACCGGAGCCGCCGACAGGATCGGAGCGGCCATTGCCACCCGCCTGGCGGCGGAGGGCTATGCCGTCGTCATTCATTATCGCACGTCTGGAGATAAGGCCGAGGGCCTGGCCGAGGCCATCGCGGCCGATGGTGGCCGCGCCGAAATCGTCCGGGCGGACCTTTCAAAGCGCCAGGACCGCATGGGCCTGATCGCCAACGCGGCTGAACCATTCGGTCCGCTGACGCTGCTCGTTAACAATGCTTCGGTCTTTGAACCCGACAGTGCCGATACGCTGCATGAGGATTTGTGGGATCTGCATATGGCCGTCCATGCGGAAGCACCGGTATTTCTCGCCCGCGATTTCGCGGCCCAACTCCCGGACGGCGCCACCGGAAGCATCGTCAACATCATCGATGAGCGTGTCCTCTCCCTCTCACCCGATTATTTTTCCTATACGCTCTCGAAATCCCTGCTCTGGACCGCCACGCGCACCCTCGCTCAATCCCTTGCCCCGCGTGTCCGCGTCAACGCCGTCGGACCCGGCCCCACCCTCGCCAATTCCCGCCAGTCGGAAAGCGAATTTGAAGCGTCCCGGCGCCGCCTGCCTCTCCGGACAGGCGCCGATCCCGAAGAGATCGCCCAGGGTGTGGTCTCGATCCTCAACCTGCCCTCGATGACCGGCCAGATGCTCGCGCTCGATGGCGGCGAACATCTCGAATGGAGCGCGCGCAACGCGCCGACCCCCCGCAAGCAATGACAGACGATACTCTCCCCGGCCCCGATATCATCAAGCGCTTCGTGAAAACCCTGCCCACCGGCGCGGGGGTTTATCGCATGATCGACGAAAAGGGCGACGTCATCTATGTGGGCAAGGCCCGCAACCTGAAATCGCGGGTCACCAATTACACGAGCTATGAGGGCAATTCGGTCCGCATCAACCGCATGATCGCCTCGACCCGGTCGATGGAGTTCGTGCGCACCGAGACCGAAGCGGCGGCGCTGCTGCTCGAAGCCAACATGATAAAGCGCCTCCGCCCGCGCTTTAACGTGCTGCTGCGCGACGACAAGACCTTCCCCTATATCCTGATCGCCACCGAGCACGAGGCGCCCGAGCTCACAAAGCATCGCGGCTCCCGCCGCCGCAAGGGCGACTATTTCGGCCCCTTCGCCTCTGCTGTCGCCGTCAGCCGCACCATCACCGCGCTGCAAAAGGCGTTCCTCTTGCGCAACTGCTCGGATAGCTTTTACGCCGGACGCACCCGCCCCTGCCTCCAGCATCAGATCAAGCGCTGCGCCGCCCCCTGCACCGGCGTCATTTCGATCCCCGATTACAATGAACTCGTCGCCGAGGCCCGCGCCTTCCTCTCGGGCAAGACCAAGGCCGTGCAGGACCATCTGCAGAAGGAAATGAACGGGGCCGCCGAAGCGCTCGACTTCGAACGCGCCGCCATGCTGCGCGACCGCCTCGGTGCATTGGCGCTCATACAGGGCTCCACCGGCACCGGAGCGCAATCGATCGCTGAGGCTGACGTTTTCGCGATTCACCACGAAGCGGGCAATTTCTGCGTCCAGGTGTTTTTCTACCGCGCGCATCAGAACTGGGGCAATTACGCTTTCTATCCGCGCGCCGACGATGACAGCACAAATTCCGAAGTGCTCGAGGCCTTCATTGCGCAGTTTTATGAGAACCGCACACCGCCACGGCTCGTTCTGCTCTCCGAGGATCTCGCCGAACCCGAACTGCTGCGCGAAGCATTGTCCACTCGCGCCGAGCGTGCTGTCCGGATCGAGACCCCGCGCCGGGGCGAAAAGCGCACCCTGGTCGAAAACGCGCTGACCAATGCACGAGAGGCGCTTGGCCGTCACCTTTCGGACTCGGCCAGCCAGCGCAAGCTGCTCGAGGCCATGGCCGACACCTTCGGTCTCGACGAAACCCCACGCCGCATCGAGGTTTACGACAACTCCCACATCCAGGGCACCAACGCCGTGGGCGGGATGGTCGTTGCGGGCATGGAAGGGCTGTCGAAAAAGCACTACCGCACCTTCAACATCAAATCCAAGGACCTCACGCCCGGTGATGATTTCGGCATGATGCGCGAGGTTCTCACCCGCCGGTTCACACGGCTGGCCAATGAAAGCGAGCCCGAAGCCGAAGACGACGCCACCGGCATGCCCGATTGGCCCGACGTGCTGCTCATCGATGGCGGGGCCGGCCAGACCAATGCCGTAAAGGCCGTGCTGGCCGAAATGAACCTGCCGCGCGATGTCACGGTTATCGGCATCGCCAAGGGCGAGGAACGCAATGCGGGCCGCGAGACTTTCTACATGGAGGGCAAGGAGCCGTTCATGCTGCCGGCCCGCGATCCCGTGCTCTATTACGTCCAACGCCTGCGCGACGAAGCGCACCGCTTCGCCATCGGGACACACCGGGCGCGGCGCAAAAAGGAAATGGTCAAAAACCCGCTCGATGAGATCGGTGGTATCGGCCCGACCCGCAAGCGTGCGCTGTTGCAGCACTTCGGCTCCGCAAAAGCCGTCTCCCGCGCCTCTGTCGCCGATATCGCCGCCCTGCCAGGCATCTCGACCGCAATGGCGCAATTGATCTACGATCACTTCAATCAGAGATGAGCACATGACCGACACAAGATTCGACATGGCACGGCTGCCGAACCTTCTAACCTACGGTCGCATCTTCGCGATCCCGGTCATTATGCTGTTTCTGGTCGCCGATAACGGCCCGCTGCGCTGGCTGGCTCTGTTGCTCTATATCGCCGCCGCGGTCACCGATTTTTTCGACGGCTATTTCGCGCGCAAATACGGTTCGGTCTCGCCCATCGGCCGCATGCTCGATCCCATTGCCGACAAACTGCTGGTCGGTGCCCTGCTGCTGATCTTCTGCTTTGACGGCAGTTTCGGCGTCTGGGATCTGGTCCCGGCCACGATCATCCTGCTGCGCGAGATTTTCGTCTCCGGGCTTCGCGAATTCATGGGCACCGAAAAGATCGCTGTGCCGGTCTCCAAACTGGCCAAATACAAGACCACGGTTCAACTCGTTGCGCTGGGCGTCATTATCGCCGAGCCGCTTGTCCCCGGCATGCGCGAACTGAGCGATATTCTGCTCTGGCTCGCGGCAGTGCTGACCGCTATCACCGGCTGGCAGTACTGGACGGGCGTTTCCGCGCATATGGCACGCAGTGAGGACGATCAGCTATGAAAATCCTCTATTTCGCATGGCTTCGCGAGCGGCTCGGGCGGGACAGCGACGAGGTGGCCCCTCCGGATTCGGTCGCAACCATAGCCGATCTCGTCGAATGGCTGGCAGATCGCGATGAGGGCTTTGCGTTTGCTACCGCAAACCGCAAGCTCATCCGGGCCGCCATCGATGACGAACTCGTCGACCATGCGGCACCGCTGGGGAGCGCGAAAACGGTCGCCCTCTTTCCACCAATGACCGGTGGTTGATATGGGCGTCACCCTGCAGTCCGAACCTTTCGATCCCGGCACGCTCTTCAACGTGTTTCTCAAGACAAGCAAGGGTGCTGGAGCTGCCGTTACCTTTACCGGTCTGGTTCGCTCCACCTCGGACGACCCGATCATTTCAATGACCCTCGAACATTACCCCGCGCTCGCGCAACGCCAGCTCGAAACCCTCCGCGAGCAGGCCGTTGAGCGCTTCTCACTACTCGATGCTGCGATCGTCCACCGCTTCGGCAAGCTCTATCCGGGCGAACCTATAGTGCAGGTAATGACCCTCGCCCCGCACCGGCAAACCGCTTTCGACGGCGCCAATTTTATCATGGACACGCTCAAGACCACCGCTCCCTTCTGGAAAAAGGAAGAGGGGCCGCACGGAGCGCGATGGGTGGAAGCGAAAGACAGTGACGAAGCGGCCACCGCGCGTTGGTCATAAAAAAAGCCGGAGATTTCTCCCCGGCTCTCAAATCTGCGCGATAGTGCGGCTTTTTATTCCGCCGCAGCCTGCTTGGGCTGAACTTCGCTCATATAGGCCTCCACCAGCGTCCGGCATGCATCGGCGGGCGTGAACTTGTATTCTCCCACTTCCGAAACCGGCGTCACTTCAGCGGCCGTACCGGTCAGGAAGCACTCGTCGAACTCTGCAAGTTCCTCGGGCTTGATATGCCGCTCGGTGACGGTATAGCCATTGGCCTTGGCCAGCCCGATCAGCGTGCGGCGCGTAATGCCATCGAGGAAGCAGTCCGGCAGCGGCGTGGTGATTTCCTTGCCTTTGACAAAGAACACATTCGCCCCGGTCGCCTCGGCCACATAACCGCGGTAGTCGAGCATCAGCGCGTCGGCATAGCCCTTGTCCATCGCAGCATGTTTGGACAGCGTGCAGATCATGTAAAGGCCCGCGGCCTTTGCCTTGCACGGAATGGTCTCCGGAGAAGGCCGCTTCCAGTCGGCCCAGCAAAGGCGGATGCCCTTGAGCCGTTCTTCGGTGGAAAAATAGCTCGGCCACACCCAGGCGGCGATCGCCAGATGCACCTTGTTGTCGCGCGCCGGAACAGACAGCGTCTCAGACCCGCGCCAGGCGACCGGGCGCATGTAAGCATCGACAAGATTGTTCTTGACGAGGACCTGGCGGCAGGCCTCATCGATCTCGTCGGCCGAATAAGGAATTGTGAAATCAAGCGTCTTGCCCGAAAAGATCAGCCGCTCGGTATGCTCGCGCAGCTTGAACACTTCTCCGCCATAGGCGCGCTGCCCCTCAAAGACGCTGCTGGCATAGTGAAGACCGTGAGTCAGCACATGGAGCTTGGCATCCTTCCAGGGAACCATTTCTCCATTGTACCAGATCCAACCGTCTCGCTGATCCATTGGCACGGTGGCCATTTTCATCTCCCGATTATGCGTTTGTTTCCTACGGGCCATTCGGCCACGATCTGAGCCCTATAATGCAGTATTCTCTCACCACTTGGCAAACCAAAGCGGCTCTGTGATAAGTCACTAATGGGCAAAGATATTGGTAGGACGATGCCAGCGCATTCGATAAATGTCAATAAGGCTGACATAAATTCAGCCATCTACGATTTTCCCGAGATGCCAATCGATATCATGGGGCTGTTTTTCTTTGCTTATCGGGACTTCGTTCGGGACGCCGATGCGCTTCTTGAGATGCAGGGCTTTGGCCGTGCTCATCACCGGGTCATCTATTTCGTCAACCTGCGCCCCGGCATGACCGTGGCCGACCTGCTCGACATCCTGCGCATCACCAAGCAGAGCCTGGCGCGCGTCCTGCGCCAACTGATAGACAGCGGCTATGTCGCCCAGCGACACGGCGAAACCGACCGCCGCCAGCGCCTGCTCTTTCCCACGGAAAAGGGCCGCGACTTCTTCGAGGTCTTGAGCGCCACCCAGGCCCGCCGCATTGAGGCGGCTTTTGCCGCCCTCCCCGAGGACACGCGAGAGTGCGTCCGACATTTCTTTGCGGAAATGACCGAGCGTGGCGATCAGCAATTGCTGCGGACCCTGCGCCTCATCGAACCGATGTCATAGGACGCAATCAATTGGATATCATCGGCACGGCCTTTCTTGCCCTGGTTCAGGGCATCACCGAGTTTCTGCCCATCAGTTCCTCGGCCCACCTGATCCTGGGCCGCTGGCTGCTCGGCCTTCTGGGTATTGCCACAACCACTATGACGCCCGCCGAAGAGCTGGCGCTCGATATCGCGCTCCATGTCGGGTCGCTAGGCGCTGTCATTGTCTATTTCTGGCGCGACGTGGCGATGCTCTTCATGGGGTTCATCGATGGCATTACCGGCAAGATGGGCACCCGTTTCCGCACTCTTCTCGTCGTTATCGCCGCCTCGCTCCCCATCGTCGTAATTGCCTTCATCGCCAAGGATTTCGTCACCGAGGCGGGCCGCAACATCACCATCATCGCCTGGACAACCATCCTCTTCGGCTTGCTTCTCTGGCTCGCCGACCGCCGTCCCGACCAAAAAGGAACACTTGAGACCTTATCGCTCCGCGATGCGATGATTGTCGGCCTGGCTCAGTGCATCGCCATCATTCCCGGCGTCTCCCGTTCGGGAATCTGCATGACGGCTGGACGCTTGGTTGGGATGGATCGACCGCTTTCTGCCCGTCTTGCCATGCTGCTCTCGATCCCCACAATCCTGGGCGCGGGGGTGCTCGCGGGATACGATCTCTTCCAGGCCGGCAATGCTCAGGTGACGTCTGACGCGCTGTTCGGCGGCGTCCTTGCGTTCTTTGCCGCGCTGGCCAGCATTGCACTATTGATGAATTGGCTGCAGCGCCAGTCTTACACGCCCTTCGTGATCTACCGGGTGATGCTAGGCGTGCTCCTTCTGGGGCTCATCTATGCGGGCATCGCGTAAATCCTCGACCTCGGGAGGAACGGCAAGACCCGCTCCACCTTCATCATCGGACTGGTCGAGATCGTGGACCCATTCGCGCCACATCGAGACGAAAAGGGCCATGAGGACGGGGCCGATGAAAAGGCCGACAAAACCCATCGTCTTGACCCCGCCAATCAGCCCGAAAAATGTCGGCAGGAACGGCAGCTTGATCGGGCCACCGACCAGTTTGGGCCGCAGGGTCTTGTCGACGATAAACAACTCCACCGAGCCCCACACGAAAAGCGCTATGCCGGGAATGATCGATCCGCTGGCCACGAGATAAATCGAAACCAGCGTGAACGAGAGCGGCGCCCCGCCCGGTATCATGGCCGCGACGCCGGTAATGACACCCAGCAGCACCGGCGAAGGCGCTCCAGCTAGAGCATAGGCGATGCCCAGGACGATGCCCTCGCCGATGGCGATGATGGTCATGCCCGTTACCGTCGAACTGATCGTCGCCGGCACCACCCGCGACAGCCTCTGCCAGCGCGTGGGCAGAATGCGCTCGCCGAACCGGTCGAGTTGCCCCGACAGATTTGCGCCGTCCCGATAAACGAACAACAGCGCAATCAGCATGAAAAGGAGGTTGAGCGCCAGGTCGAGAAAACTTCCCCCCGCCGCGAGCACTGTCTGGTAGATATTGTAGACGTTGGCGCCCCCGATATAGGCGACGTACTGCCCCAGCGCCCCGGGCCGTCCGACGTAAAGGTCCCATTGTTCCGTGGCCCATTCCGAAACGAATGGCAGAGTGGCGAACCAGTCCGGCGCGGCGGCACCATTGGCATTGGTCGCGACCCCCCATCGAATAAGTTGCTGAGCTTCGTTGGTCGCGTAGCTCAGCGCCATCAGGATCGGTATCAGGATAAACAGCACGATCACCGCGATCATCAGGCTCGCCGCAAGCGTGCGGTTGCCTCCCACCGCACCCAGCACGCGTCGATAGACCGGCCAGCTCGCGAAACCGATAATCAGTGCAGCAAGAACCGGAACCAGAAAGCCGTGGAAGAAATAGACACACGCCAGCAGGATCAGGATGATCAGCCAGCGCGCAACTGCCATGGGGGGCACGAGTGCCGAACGGTTAGATCCGAGCAGGCGGGGTTCGCGTTCGGTAGGAATGAGATCCGGCTTGGTCACATGCAGCTTCCGGTCTGAGGGAGATCACCTATATGGTAAAGCTGCGCCCCAAGACAAGCGAACCCTTCACATCAGCTTACGGCCGTTGGCGACCGGCTTGTCGATAGCCGCAAGAACGATCGCGCCATCTTCATCCTCAAAACCAAGCGTAAGCACTTCCGATTTCAGCGGTCCGATCTGACGCGGGGGGAAATTGACCACCGCCATCACCTGCCGCCCCACCAACTCTTCTGGAGTGTAATGAACGGTGATCTGCGCCGAAGATTTCTTGATCCCCAGTTCGGGGCCGAAATCGATGAGCAACACGATGGCCGGCTTGCGCGCTTCCGGAAAAGGCCGCGCCTCGACGACCGTCCCGGTGCGGATATCGACCTTGAGAAAATCGTCAAACGAGATGGTGTCGCTCATTGCCCCAATTCTTCGCTCCGCTTGCGGGCCGCACCGATTGCCCGCTTCATCAAGGCGCCGAGCCCGCCGGGTGCCATCAACACATCGAGCGCCGCTTGCGTCGTACCGTTGGGTGAAGTCACGTTCTTGCGCAACTGCTCGGCGCTACTGTCGTCTGCCTCCATCAAGGCAGCGGCGCCAACCACCGTCTGGCGCGCCAGGACCATCGCTTGCTCCGGGCTCAGGCCCTCGCCTTCACCGGCCGCCGCCATAGCTTCAACGAGATGGAACACATAAGCTGGCCCTGATCCGGAAACGGCGGTAACCGCATCGATCAGCGTCTCGTCCTCGACCCATACCACTTCGCCCGCCGCCGCCAGAAGTGCCTCGGTCAATTGCCGGTCTTCGATTGTAACCGCATCGCCGGCAAACGCGCCCGAAACGCCTTTGCCGATTTGGGCAGGCGTATTGGGCATCGTCCGCACGACGCGGTTGGTGGCCAGCCCAGCCGCAATCTTGTTCGAGGAAATCCCCGCAGCGATCGACACCACCAGCATTTCTGCTCCGACCAACGGCTTCACCATGCCCAGCACGTCACCCATGATCTGCGGCTTGACCGCCAGCACAACGACACGCGGCGTTTCGCTGGGAAGATCGGTGCGCAGCGTGGCGCCGTGCTGGCTGGCAAATGCCGAAACGCTTTCATGAGGATCCGGATCGACCAGCGTCAGCGCCGGGCCAGGCAAACCGCCCCGCACCCAGCCCGCCGCCATCGCCATGCCCATCTTGCCGGCGCCGATCAGTAGCACCGAACCGCAATCGGAAAGGCTCATGCCTGCCCCACAGTTTCAAACATGACTTCCGCCAGGGCATCAGCCGCCGACTTGCCGGCCCAGACGACGAACTGGAACGCCTGATAGTAAAGGTCGCAACTCTCTGTAGCCGAGCGCAGCAACGCCTCGCATTGCTGCGGCGAGACCTCCGCGCCGCCCGAAAGCAGGTGCGAGTTGCGGAACAGCACGACGCCCTCCTTGCTCCAGATGTCGAAATGGCCGATCCACAACTGCTCGTTGATCAATGAAATCAGTTGCTTGATTTCCCCGCGGCGTGCCTCGGGCACCTTCAGGTCGAATGCACAAGCGAGATGAAGCGATTCCATCTCCTCCATCCAGTTGAACGACACGTGATAGTCGCTCCAGCCTCCTTTGACCGAAATGGAGATTTCGTCAGCGTCCTGCCGTTCGAACGACCAATCGCTGATCGCTGCGATGTGCTCGATAATATCGACCGGGTGAATGGTCCGATCCAGTTCCAATTCGAGGAGTGACATGGCTGGCTCCGCACGCTTATGCGTTGGTTCGAAGATGCAGCGACCGACAGGATGCCGGACGCCTTACGCGGCACAACCGAACCGGCTTGGCCGGGGACAGGATGTACGAATCGTCGTTGATTTGGACTGTACACTGCACCCGCGGCACGGACCCATAAACGCGGACCCAAAACCGGAATTCTCTTGTGGATGATCGGAGCGATATGGTTAACGGGTTCTTAACAAACCCTTCAAACCACAGGGTTTTACACCACCATCATAAAGCGCTTCAGCGAGTGCGCCCTTCGGCCAGGTCACGCGCCCACTCCGACATGCCCCAGCTTTGCGCCATGGCGGACGCGGCCATGTTGTCATAGGCGATCTGACGCAAATTGACGTGCCATTTCCCCGCTGACAGCTCGACAATTGCGTAAGCGGCGGCCGGTGAGACCCGCGCAACTGATTCAGGGTCGTTCATGTTGAAAGAGGGGCGCCCCACGCTGCCGGGATTGAAGACGATCCGCCCGTCGGGCAACGTCACCACGCGCGCAATATGGGTATGACCACAACAATAAAGAGGATAGTCGGCACGAGGCAGTTCAGCCTCGATTTCCTCGACGGTGGACCGACGGAAACCCTGCTTTTTGACCTTGCGGTCCAGCCAGTAGGTCTCATCGGACCGCGGCGATCCATGACTCATAAAGATTGCATCGCCATAGACCGCCGTCTCGGGCAGTTGCCTAAGCCAGCCCATAGGCTCGCCATCGATAGCGTCGATGACCTTGAGATCTTCCTCGTCACGCAGGTCGGCATCGCCCTCTGCCAGATAGCGATCGGTATTGCCCCGAATCGCGACCATATCGAGTTCGGCCATCACCGCCGCGGTCTTTTTGGGCCACAACGGCCCCGCCAAATGATCCCCGAGATTGAGGATCTTTTCCACGTCATGCCGCGCGATATCGGCCAGCACCGCTTCCAGCGCCAGCACATTGGCGTGAACGTCGGAAATAACCGCGACGCGCATCGGAAAACTCAGGTCGTCTTCTTGCGGCGCTTGAACGCCTCGAGCTCACGCCGCAGGGCTTCGATTTCTTCGCCCTGGATGCTCACCAGCTCGCGCAGTGCGTCGTAGTCTTCGCGCTTGACGAGATTCAGATCGTTGACGACCCGCTCCATCTGCCCCCTGATTGCTGTTTCCGCTTCACGGCGCGCGCCATCGGCAACCGAGGCGGCATCGTTCATCAGCCGTCCCAGATCGTCGAAAAACTTCTGTCCCTGCGACATCGCTCACTTCCTCTTGTTTGGCCGTCCGGCCCACTGCCAACTATGTAGGGGCTCCGGCCCCGCTTGACCAGACCCGGTCCGGGCGGCATGGTCCGGCAAATTTTGCAATCAGTTTCGAGGCCCACTGTGCCCTTCCCCATGATCGATCCTGTCGCTTTCGCAATCGGCCCCATCGTCATCCGCTGGTACGCTCTGGCCTATCTGGCGGGCATTTTCCTCGGGGTAGGATACGGCATGCTGCTGCTCAGGCGCAAATCGCTTTGGGTCAATGGAACTCCGCCCATGACCCCCGACGAACTGTTCGATTTCACATTCTGGATCGTGATCGGCATCATTGTCGGCGGCCGGTTGGGCTACGTCCTGTTTTACGATCCGCTGGCCTTCGCCGCCAATCCGGGTCAGATCATCGCCCTTTGGGATGGCGGCATGAGTTTCCACGGCGGCATGCTGGGCCTGATGATCGCCATGATCGTCTATCTCCATCGCAAGAAGGCCAACATCCTTTCGGGCCTGGACCTTCTAGCCTGCTGTGCCACCATCGGCCTGTTTCTCGGCCGCGTTGCCAATTTCATCAACGCAGAGCTCTATGGCTCAGTCACCACGATGCCCTGGGGCGTGATCTTTCCCGGCGCCGGGGACCTGCCGCGCCATCCCAGCCAACTCTATGAGGGCCTGCTGGAAGGTGTCCTGCTCTTCCTCGTCATTCGCTATTTCACGCACGTCAAACTCGTGCTGCGCCGCCCTGGCATCACAGCGGGCATCTTCGGCATCGGCTATGCGCTCTCGCGCATTTTCGTCGAGTTCTTCCGCCTGCCCGACAGCCATATTGGCTATCTCGCTTTTGGCTGGCTGACCATGGGCATGGTCCTGTCTCTGCCCATCCTCATCGCAGGCATCGGCCTGATTGTCTGGGCTCGAAAGCACCGTCATGCCTGAACCGGGCCTTTCCCTGGGTGATCTGATCGACATGCAGATCCGCCAGCAAGGGCCGATGTCGCTGGCGACCTATATGGGCCTTTGCCTGACCCATCCCACGCGCGGCTATTACCGCAAGGCCGACCCGCTCGGCGCCAGCGGCGATTTCATCACCGCTCCTGAAATCAGCCAGACGTTCGGCGAGATGATCGGCGCATGGATCGCCGACCTCTATCTCCAGATGGGCAGCCCGGAGAAATTCACCCTCCTCGAACTCGGACCTGGCCGCGGCACGCTGATGTCCGATGCGCTCCGGGTTGCAACCCGCGCCACCGGCCTCGCCAAGGCGCTTGACCTCAAGCTCTACGAGACCAATCCGGTCCTCACCGCCATGCAGCGTGAAAAGCTCCCGGCCCATTCGCCCGATTGGATCGAGGACATTGAGACACTCGGCAGTTCCCCGCTCGTCATCATCGCAAATGAGTTCTTCGACGCTCTGCCCGTCCGCCAGTTCGTAAAGCGCGAAGGCAAATGGTACGAACGCAGCATCGGGCTGGCCGATGGCCAACGCCGATTTGGCCTTTCCCCCACACCCTATGAGGAAGCACTGATCGGGGAGGCTTTCGCCTCGGCGAAAGACGGCGAAGTCGCCGAAATCGGACTGGCTGCCCAACAGTTCATGGGCCAACTCTGTCGTCTCCTCGCCCCTCGCGGCGGGGCGTTGCTCGCCATCGATTATGGCTATGAACACACTCAGCCCGGCGAAACGCTGCAGGCGCTGGCCCGGCACGCCCCGGTCGATCCCCTGGCTCAGCCGGGTGCCGCCGACCTCACCACGCATGTGGATTTCGAAGCGCTGGGCCGCGCTGGGCGCATGGCTGGGTTGACCGTCCACCCCATTGTGACCCAGGGCAGTTTTCTTACATCATTGGGACTGGCCGAGCGTCATTCCGCGCTCGCCACGGCAAACCCGCAAAAGGCCGCCTCCCTCGCATCGGCCTTCGACCGGCTCACTCGGGCCGATCAGATGGGTGAGCTGTTCAAGGTCCTGTGCGCAGCAAGCCCAGGACTGCGCCCCGCGGGATTTCCCGCATAAAGAAAGCCTGCCTCACAATGCATCCACCCGTCGAAAAGAGCCCCGCCATCACCGCCGCTGCCGCAATCCGTCACGGATTTTTCGGGCGGCGCGGTGGCGTGTCGGAAGGCGAATTCGCCTCGCTCAACGCTTCGCGCTCGGTTGGCGACGACGCGGCCAATGTCGTCGACAACGTTCACCGCGCCGTCATGGCCCTCAAGGGTGGCCCTATCGAAGTCGCACTCGTTAGACAAGTCCACGGCACCCATGTGCATATTGTCGATGAGGCCTTCGATCTCCAGCACCGCCCGGAAGCGGATGCGATGGTTACCAGCAGATCCGGCATTGCGCTGGGCATTTTGACCGCCGACTGCGCACCCATTCTACTGGCCGATCCCAAGGCGGGGATAATCGGAGCGGCCCACGCAGGCTGGAAAGGCGCGGTTGGCGGCATACTGGCCAATACCGTGGCCGCCATGGAAACCCTTGGGGCCGCCCGCGCCAACATCATCGCCGCCATCGGCCCGGCCATATCGGCCGAAAATTATGAAATCGGCGAAGAGATGGCCAACCAGATTCGCGCTCAATTCCCTGATGCGGCCGAGTTCGTCGTTACCGCTGGCTGGCCCAAGCCTCATTTCGACGTGCCCGGCCTCGTGATGGCACAGGCAAAGGCTCTGGGCATCGGCACTGTCGAAGCTGTGGGAAGCTGCACCTACGCCCACCCCGATACATACTTCTCTCACCGCTACGCGACGCACAACAACACAAGGGCCGGACGCCAGATCGCGCTCATCGCCAGGGGTTGATGGCCTGTGCAGACGGGCAACACCGTTAATCGCCCTTCACCTTCATTCAAAAGTCATATTGAGTTTGCGCCGTCCGGGGTCTAAACGTCCGCCCCACAAGCTTGGGGCATTGGCGGCCTCTGGCGTTCAGGGCACACATAGAGGCTGACCATGAAGCTGGTGACGGGCAACTCAAACCTCACCGTGGCCAAGGCCGTTTCCAATTATCTCGAAATTCCGCTGACCGATGCGTCGGTCAAGAAATTCGCCGACAAGGAAATTTTCGTGGAGATCCACGAAAACGTGCGTGGCGAGGATGTGTTCATCCTTCAGTCCACGTCCTTTCCGGCCAATGACAATCTGATGGAACTGCTGATCCTGATCGACGCCATGCGCCGCTCCTCGGCCCGTCGCATAACTGCGGTGCTGCCCTATTACGGCTATGCGCGCCAGGATCGCAAATCGGCACCGCGCACGCCGATCTCGGCCAAGCTGGTGGCCAACCTCATAACACACGCCGGTGCCAACCGCATTTTGACCCTGGATCTGCACGCACCGCAAATCCAGGGTTTTTTCGATATCCCGACCGATAACCTTTACGCCGCCCCGGTTCTCACCCGCGACATCGCCGAGAACTACGACACCTCCCGGGTGATGATCGTTTCTCCCGACGTCGGGGGCGTCCTGCGGGCGCGGAACGTCGCCAACCGCATCGGCGCCCAGCTCGCCATTGTCGACAAGCGCCGTCCGCGCGCCGGCGTGTCCGAAGTGATGAACATCATCGGCGACGTCGAAGGACAGTCGTGCATCCTGATTGACGATATCGTCGATTCCGGCGGCACACTGGTCAATGCGGCTGAGGCCCTGCTCAATGCCGGCGCCAAGGAAGTCTCCGCCTATATCACCCACGGCGTGCTGTCCGGAGAGGCGCCCGAACGCATAGCCAAATCGCGGCTCAAGGAACTGGTCACCACCGATTCCATCGAGATGACCGAAGCCGTCGCCAAGGTCGATAAGATTCGCCACATCTCGATAGCGACCCTGATCGGCGAAGCCATAGCGCGCACCGCCTCCGAGCAGTCGGTATCGAGCCTCTTCGACTGACGGATCGGTTAACAACAGCTTAACCTCTGTACCCGGATTGCTCCCGGCTCCCCCCGAGCCGGCGAATCCCTCACGCTCGTCCGATCGGAGTTGAGCGAAGGGAATTTTGACCGATGGCCACGACTCAGCCACAAGCGCTGCCAGCGCGCGGAACTTTGGACTGGCTCCGGCATTTTCCCTTTTTGCGGAAGATCCGGTGGGGCGAGCCAGCCATGACCGCGTACGCTGCGTATGTGGAAGTATCAGTGACCAAGACCCCTCCCCGCCACCCTCTGGTGGCTCCACGCTCAAGCGCCGAGAGCGAGCTGTTGGCTCTTCTCGACGAAATCCCGGGCTGGCCCGATGCCATGCTTGTGCACATGCACAAGCGGTTCGGGACCAGCCGCCTGTTTCGTGTTCGCCACGACCCGGACGGACCGCTGACCGAGCGCGCCCTGGCCCTGCGCGCCGCAGCGTTCGAGGAGATGGGCCGGCGCGGGCTCGAGGTCCTGGCGGAAGACGAAGAGTAGCGCCACTGGGGCTCTTGCCCAATTTTGCCGCCTCCTGTATAGACCCGCTCCATGAAGCGCTCGTCACCCCTGGAGGACGGGCGCGCGTTTCTTTTTCTGGTTGAGAAACGCACCCAACCAATGGATGATTTCCATGAGCGTCGAGCTGAAGGCTTCGGTGCGGGACCGGGTGGGCAAGGGGGCCGCTCGTGAACTGCGTCGTCAAGGTCTGGTTCCTGCCGTTATTTACGGCGATAAGAAAGCCCCTCTTTCCATCGCGATTTCCTATAAGGACACGTTCCGCAAGATCCATGACGGCGGATTTCTTTCGCACGTCATCGAGATCGATGTGGACGGCAAAAAGCACCGCGTGATCCCCAAGGATTACCAGCTTGAGCCCGTGCGCGACTTCCTCGTGCATGTGGACTTCCTGCGCGTGGGCAAGAATTCGACCCTGACGGTCGAAGTTCCCGTCCACTTCGAGAACGAAGAAAAGTCCCCCGGCCTCAAGAAGGGCGGCGTGCTCAACGTCGTGCGGCACACTGTTGAAGTGTCTGTCCCGGCCGATTCGATCCCCGAATATCTCGTGGTCGATCTGTCCAAGGCCGAAGTCGGCGACTCGCTGCACATCTCGGCTGTGGATCTGCCCAAGGGCGTCGTCCCCACCATTACCGATCGCGACTTCACCATCGCCACCATCGCTGCCCCGTCTGCCCTGCGCTCGTCTGAAGGCGCTGAGGACGACGCCGCCGATGAAGGCGACGAAGACGAAAAAGACGAAGAATAAGATCTTGGGGCCGGCGCTCTCCGCCGGCCCTTCTTTCCCCGGAGAGATGCGATGCACCTGATTGTAGGGCTCGGCAATCCCGGCGCCGAATATGTTGCCCACCGGCACAATATCGGCTTTCTGGCCGTCGACGAGATCGCCCGCCAGCACAGTTTCCCGCCCTTTCGCCAGAAATTTTCCGCCCTCGTTTCCGAAGGCGTGATCGATGGCGAAAAGATCCTGCTGATCAAGCCCCAGACTTTCATGAACCGCTCGGGCGATTCCGTCGCGCAAGCCGTTCAGTTCTATAAGCTCGCCCCCGCCGATATTTCCGTGATCCACGACGAACTCGACCTCGCGCCCGGCAAGGTCCGCGTCAAGACCGGCGGCGGCAATGGCGGCCACAATGGATTGCGCTCCATCGAAAGCCATCTGGGCAAGGATTTCGTTCGCATTCGGCTGGGCATCGGGCATCCCGGTCACAAGGACCGCGTGCATTCCCATGTGCTCTCCAACTTCCACAAGGCCGATAACGAGTGGCTCGAGCCCCTGCTCGATGCGCTGGCCAAAAATGCCGGATTGATCGCCAAGGGTGATGCGGCCGGGCTGATGAACAAGCTCGCGCTCGCCATGCCCGCCGCGCCGAAAGCCGAAGCGGAAAAGCCCGCGCCCAAGGCGCAAAGCCATGTCCGGCAAGCCCGTCCATCGGCATCACAGACCAAGCTCCCCGAATCCGGCCCCATGGCCGATATGCTCAAGAAGCTGTTCGGGAAAAAGGACTGAAGTACCGGCTGCGGCTGTTTCACTAGAGCATTTCATCGCTTCTTCGAATCGCTCCAATTGCTCTAAGTCCTTGTTTTGTCGCGCTTCCGAACCGGATAAGTGGTGCCCACTTATCCTGGAAGCGCCCTAGCACTCAAGGCCCCTCACCCCAACCTTCTTCGGCTCCAATCGCTCCATCGGGGCGATTGGTGGCTGCGCCACCGCCTCGAAGTCCCCAGAGGAGCGAGGGAGTCCGACTGCGGCTTCTCAAGCCATGCGGTTGATAGCGAACGCTTCAGCAATCTAAACCCTCGCCCCTCGGGGGAGAGGGTGGCCGGCAGGCCGGTGAGGGGGCCTTGCTGAGACTGCCCCTCGCTTCCCCGGTCCCGGCTTTCGCCGGGATAAACTCCCGCCGAGGCCCGTGTGCTTTTCCTCACGCACCGAAGTGTCGGCAAAGCTGCTGGGTCCCGGATCAGGTCCGGGACAGCGATGGATGTTGGGCTGCGCTCTCGGCTCATAACCACCATCAACCCACCCCGCGTCATCCTCGGGCCCGCCCCCCGCAGCTCCATCACCACCACTCACCCCACTCCCGTCGTCATCCTCGGGCTTGACCCGGGGATCCGCAGGGCGTCCGCACGCGCGGCAGAAGTGGTGATCCTTGACGCGTCATCGGTCCACCGGCTGCCTCGACGCAGCAGATCTCCGGGTCAAGCCCGAGGATGACGCGGGTGAAGGTGGAAGCGCTCGAAAAATCTTATCCCCGCCCCCAGACACTCGTGCCATTCTCCCCCCACGGTGTCGCCAGGGACGAGGATGCATACGAGCTTCCGGTGAGACCGATCCGGGTTCCATGCGGGTCGCCGCAGGGAAGGCCCAAAGCGGACGGATGGCCGGACGAGGAACCAGGCGTTCCACGTCGTACTCCCGAAAGGGAGAGGGGCACCGGTGGTTTGGGGGATACGGGAGGTTGGCGGGAAAAGCATGTCCTCGGACTTGATCCGGGGATGGCACTTTCCCGGTTCGACCAACCGACCCACAAAAAACCAACAAACCCCAGCCCGAGACGCCGCCATAAGCCAAAAACCCTGGATGCGTGGGGCGATGATCGCTTCATATACTAAACAAACATGCGGAGCGTTCATCGCCCCATGCCGTCTATCCATTTCCGCAACCGAGGCCCTTGGCCGTCGGAGAGTTTGGCATGTCCGGCTTCTCTTGACTTCTCCCCGCGCCTGCACGAGTTAAGGCCCAACGCTTTCCGCGCCCGGTCGGGCGCCATCTCCGAGGTTCCATCATGGGTTTCAAATGCGGCATCGTCGGTCTGCCCAATGTCGGCAAATCGACGCTTTTCAACGCCCTCACCCAGACTGCGGCGGCCCAGGCCGCCAACTTTCCATTTTGTACAATCGAGCCCAATGTGGGCGAGGTTTCGGTTCCCGATGAACGGCTCGACAAGCTTGCCGAAATCGGCAAGTCGAAAGAGGTGATCCCCACGCGGCTATCGTTCGTGGACATCGCCGGCCTGGTCAAGGGCGCCTCAAAGGGCGAAGGGCTGGGCAACCAGTTTCTCGCCAACATCCGCGAATGCGACGCCATCGCCTATGTGCTGCGCTGCTTTGAAAACGACGACATCGTCCATGTGGCCGGTAAGGTCGACCCCATCGCCGACGCCGAAGTCGTCGAAACCGAGTTGATGCTGGCCGATCTCGAAAGCCTCGAAAAGCGCATCGGGGGCCTCGAAAAGAAAATCCGCGCCAACGACAAGGACGCCAAGCTGACCCTCGATCTGGTCAACCGCGCCAAGGCGCTGCTCGAAGAGGGTAAGCCCGCCCGCCACACCGAACGCGCGCCCGACGAGGAAAAGGCATTCCGCGAACTCCAGCTTCTGACCGCCAAGCCTGTGCTCTATGTCTGCAACGTCGATGAATCCGCAGCCGCGACCGGCAACGAGCACACCAGAAAGGTCGAGGACCACGCCAAGGGCCACGATGCCCGTACGGTAATCATCTGCGCCGAGATCGAAGCCGAACTGGCCGGGCTCGACGCTGGCGACCGCGCCGATTACCTGTCCTCGCTCGGGCTTGAAGAGCCCGGCCTCAACAAGCTGATCCGCGAGGGCTACAAGCTCCTGCACCTTCAGACCTATTTCACAGTCGGCCCCAAGGAGGCGCGCGCCTGGACGATCCCCGTCGGCACCAAGGCGCCCCAGGCCGCCGGTGTCATTCACACCGATTTCGAGCGCGGCTTTATCCGCGCCCAAACCATTGCCTATGAAGATTTCGTATCGCTGGGCGGCGAAGTCCCCGCCAAGGAAGCGGGCAAGGCGCGCGACGAGGGCAAGGAATATGTCGTCCGCGATGGCGATGTGATGCTGTTCAAGTTCAACACCTGATCGCGGCACCGGGCACCCGAAGCCCAAGGCAGCGAGATCGATGAGACGAAAGCCCTGATCGCCGAGCGGGAACAATAGTATGGCGCGACGCTGAAGCCGGCAGTTTACCCTGCCCGCGGCGAATCGCCTATTGTTGCTTGCCCGGCACGCCAGGAGCGGAAAATGAAACTCGATCTGGCGCTGGTTTCCCCGCCGCTCAAATCCATAATGGGCAAATACCTGCGCTCGGCACGGGGTATACTGACCCTGGTGATCGCGCTGACGGTGCTGGGCACGCTAGCCACCATCACGGCGCCCTTCGTCTTTTCCCGCCTGATAGACCAGCTCGATCCCGCCAATTTCGCACAGGGACTGATCTGGGGGTTCATGGCCTATGCCCTGTTGATGGGCGCCGCCTTCACCATCCAGCGCATGTCGAGCTTTCTGACCTTCATGACGTCCGAGAGCCTGAACTTTGTCACCTCGACAGCGTTTTTCGAGCGCCTCGCTGGCAAAGCGTCCGCGTTCTTTCTCGATCACAACCCGGTTGAAATCGAGACCGCCCAGCACCGGGGCCTCGAAGCGCTCAATATCGTGGTTCAATTCAGCCTCGCGGCGCTTTTGCCCGGCGGACTGCAGGTGATCTTGAGCCTTGTAATGCTCGGCACGGTGCTGAGTCCCGACATTGCCCTGATCGTGGTGGTCTATGGCATCGCTTATATCGCGCTCGTGGCACGGGCGACGCGGCAGACCCGCGTTCATCTCGACGACGCCATCGAGCACTCCCAGGCCAGTTCGCGCTTTATCGGCAACGCCATTTCCAGCATGGACACCCTGCGTCAGTTCAGCTCCGCACGCTGGATGATCGGCCAGTTCACCACCCGCCAACACTCGGCCCACCAGGCATGGCGGCGCTATGCGATGACCCATGTGCGCTATGCACTGCTGTTCGGGCTGGCGCTGGCGGGTCAATTCGCGCTGACGCTATGGTTGCTCGTGCCTCGTGTTGCGCAAGGCAGCCTGACGGTCGGCGACCTTGTGCTTTTCAATTCGCTGCTTCTGCAACTCAATATGCCTTTTCAGATGATGGGACAGGCCATTCAGCAGATGGCGCAATCGTACTCCAAATTCCTGCCCTTCGCCCGTATGTGGCAGGCCGAAGCCCATGACGACTTCGAGCGCCCCGGCGACTTCGCCCTGACCGATGGCACGGTCACCTTCGCCGATGTCGGCTATCTCTACGCCAACGGGCGCGGGGTTCGGGGCGCAAGCTTTGTCGCCCGTCGCGGCACGATTACCTATATCACGGGCGATACAGGCTCGGGCAAATCGACATTGTTCAAGCTACTGCTCAAATCGATGAGCGCTCAATCGGGCGCCGTCACCGTCGATGGCGTGCCCATCGACACCGTCTCGCGGGCCGACTGGTTCGCCCATGTCGCCGCCGTGCCCCAGGACGTGGTGTTGCTCAACGATACCCTGGCCACCAACATCGTTCTGGGCCGCCCCCATGATCCAGACCGATTGCGCCGCGCGGCCGAGCGCGCCGCTGTTGTTGGCTTTATCGACGGTCTCGAAGACGGATTTGAGACGGTGGTTGGGGAGCGCGGTCTGAAACTCTCCGGCGGAGAACGCCAACGCATCGCCATCGCCCGAGCGCTCTACGCCGATCCAGCCATCGTGCTGCTCGACGAAGCCAGTTCAGCGCTCGATGCCGATACCGAAAAGGACATAATGGACCAGTTGCGCCTGATCTGCGGTCAGGTAACGATCATCGCCATAACCCACCGGCTCAGCGTTATCGCACCCGGCGATACCGTTGTCGCCATCGAGCCTGCTGAACGTCAGGACCAATCCTAGAACCGCCCCTTGCTTCGCCGCTGGCCATGGGGCACAATCAGTGTTGACGTTAAGGACAACCAAGTGACCAATTCGATAACTGAAAATCGGCGCCATTTCGAGGACCTGACGGTCGGCGAAACCATCGCCCTGGGGCCGCGCAAGGTCAGCAAGGCGGACATCATCGAATTTGCCACCGAGTTCGATCCGTTTCCCTTTCATCTCGACGAAAAGGCGGCCCGCGAAAGCCTGCTTGGCGGGCTGGCCGCCAGCGGCTGGCAGACCGGCGCGCTGTCGCTGCGCATGCTGGTCGATGCGTTCCTTTCCAAAATCGCCTCGATGGGCGGGCTCGGCTTCACCGACCTCAAGTGGAAACGACCGCTGATGAAGGATGACACGCTGTCCGGCACCGCGACGGTCACCTCCCTGCGCCGGTCGGCAAGCCACGCCAATATGGGCATCGTCACCATCGGTTTTGACATGCGCAACCAGAAGAACCAGCAGGTGATGACCCTCAACCTCACCAATCTCGTCGAGGTGCGCGATCCGTCTACGGCGGGGAGCGTCCAATGACCCGCTGGTTCGAAGACGTTCAGGTCGATCTGCCCTTCGACCTGGGCACTCACACCTTCACAGCCGAGGAAATTATCCGCTTCGGAAAGCTGTACGATCCGCAATATTTTCACGTCGATTCCGACGCGGCCGCCCAGTCCCATTTCGGCGGGCTGGTCGCCTCGGGCTGGCACACGGTCAGCGTCGGGCATCGGCTGATGGTTGACCGTTTAGAGGCTGAACAGGACGTGGTGCGCGCCGAAGGCGGAGAGCCCGGGGTCTCAGGGCCGTCGCCCGGCGTCAATCGCATGGATTTCAGGGCACCAGTGCGTCCCGGAGATACCGTGCGCTACACGTTGACCGTGACCGGCAAACGCCGGTCCAACTCCATTCCCGGTTGGGGCCTGCTGTTCAATCTGATCGAAGCTCACAATCGAGATGGTGAACTTGTCTATTCGGCCGACCTTGTGGGGTTCTCCAAGCTGCGCGACTACAGGATGCCGCTGCGCCTGCGCGCCATGATGGCCCTGACCAAGGTGCCGGGCCTGAAAACCCTGGTGCGCGGATGAGCCCGCTCGACCGCACCGCAATCGTCCTCGCCGGGCTGCTCGGCGCGTCCGGAATTGCCGCAGCGGCGGCTTCCTCCCACGCCGGGGCCGCGCTGCTCGGCCCCTATTCACTGATCGCGCTGAGCCATGCGCCAGCCATTCTCGCCCTGGCGCTGGCACCACTGCCGCGCATATTCAATTGGGCCCTGATCGGACTGATGATTGGTGCAGGGCTATTCTGCGCCGATCTGGCGCTGCGCTATTTCGCCGGCGCCTCGCCACTGCCGCTGCTCGCCCCTATCGGCGGCATGACACTGATCGCGGGCTGGCTGCTGTTGCTCATTGGCGGCGTTTTCGGGCGAGACGGTTGACAGGACCATTTTCCTGTGTTTTCTTTGCGGCGTTCTCAGAACCGATGATGAGGCTCCGACTCCGATGATCTGATACCGTACCGCGTCAGCGCAGATGCCCAAGTCCACACCTTGCCTATCAATGGCAATGGGCGGTGACAATGGCGGCGGTGATGATGGATCTGTCGGATCAAGGAGAGTTGGTGATCGGTTGCCTGTGGTGCCATCCCCTTCCTGAAAGCGTTGCGCAGCCGGTTGGCGAAAGCCATATATCGCTGTAACACGCTGTAATAGAGCGTAAATTTCGCCGCTCTATCCGCGTCCATCCACCCAAATGTCAAGCGACCGCGAATGCTCCCCTGGGGGCGTTCACACGGCATCTACGCTGCGCGATTTTTCCAGCTCGTAACCGGCACATGCGACGGCCCTGTCCGGCCGCTTCGCCGTGACCATTTCAAGACCGATTGTTCCTTCGCCGAACCCCGTTCGAGCGAACAGGAACGATATTGAGAGATAGGACTATCATCCTATATTGGAGTTGCCATGAAAGGGAAGATGTACAAGCTCACCGGAACGGGACGCTTTGGTAAGTCCCCTGCCCTCAAGGGCCCGCGCAGCGGACCGCCGCTGCCGGGGCGGCGCAAGGACAAAATCGAGAACCATATGCCCAGAACCGATAGCCTGCCGCTGCCCCTGCCCGACAAATTGCGGGGCAAATAGATCTGGCTGGAGCGTGTCCAGCAAAGGCATGTCCTCGACCCGATTGGGGATGGAAACGGTTTTGCGGTTCGGACGCGCGACAAAACAAAGGCTTGGGGCCGGCCAATCAGCCGGCCCTTCTTTCTTCCCAAACGGCCCCGATCCGCGGAAGGTTGGTCTCGATCCAATCGGCCAGCCCGCCCACCCTCTCGGCAGCCTCGCGTCCCAGTGGCGTCAGGCTGTACTCGACATGGGGCGGAACGACCGGATAGGCGCGGCGATCGACCATGCCGTCCTCCTCGAGCCATTGCAGGGTCTGGGCCAGCATGCGTTCGCTCACCCCTCCGACCTTGCGCCGCAACTCGCTGAACCTGTGGGTTCCCTGCAAAAGCGCGATCAGCACCAGAACGCCCCACCGGCTGGTGAGGTGTTTGAGCACCTCGCGTGATGGGCAGGCTTCGGAAAACAGATGCCCCCGTTCCATGGCATGTGCCAGTGGACCCTTGGCGTGCGGAGTATCCTTCGTCGTCATCTTCATACTTACCTTTGTGTGCGTACTTACTTTTTGTAAGTTATGACTTTATATCGATCAACGCAACGCGACAACAACGGAGTTGATCTCATGTACGCAGTTACCGGAGCCACCGGCCAGCTTGGCCGCCTCGTCATTGCAGCGCTCAAGGAAAAGGGTCTGGGCGTCCAGACAATCGCGCTGGCGCGCGATCCCTCCAGGAGCGCCGACCTCGGTATTCCCACGCGCCCGTTCGATTACGACAAGCCCGAAACCCTCCAACCGGCGCTCGACGGCGTTGAAAAGCTGCTGCTGATCTCGGGCAGCGAGGTGGGCAAGCGCATGCCCCAGCACAAGGCCGTTATTGATGCCGCCGTCCGGGCCGGGGTCAAACATATCGTCTATACCAGCCTCTTGCACGCCGACACGTCCGAGATCGCTCTTGCCCCCGAGCATCGCGAAACCGAAGACGCACTCAAGGCATCGGGGCTCGATTACACGTTCCTGCGCAATTCCTGGTACACCGAGAATTACACGGGCAATCTGGGTGCAGCTCTCGCCAATGGCGCCATTGTCGGATCGGCTGGCGAAGGCAGGCTCAACACAGCCAATCGCGGCGATCTGGCTCAGGCGGCCGCCAATGTGCTGACCTCTGACGGACATGCCGGCAAGACCTACGAACTGGGCAATGATGAGGCCTATACGCTCGCGGAACTTGCCGCCGAGGTTTCGCGCCAGTCGGGCAAGGCGGTTGTCTATAACAACCTTCCCAAGGACGAATACGCGAAAATTCTTGAGGGGATCGGTTTGCCGGCGCCGCTTGCCGATCTGCTCGCCGACAGTGACGCCAAAGCAGCCCGGGGCGCTCTGGCAGACCAAAGCGGGGCCCTGGGCGAGCTGCTTGGCCGTCCCACACAGACTTTGCAACAGGCTGTCGCCGAAGCGCTCGGATAATGGCGGAGGGGAGCGGCTGAAAGGCCGCTCTCAATGCCCCTCGAACGTCATCAGCGCTTTTACACTCACGCCATGCGCGCGCAGTTTTTCAGCCCCGCCGATATCGGGCAGGTCGATAACGAAGCCCGTATGTTCGACCCTGGCCCCGGTGCGCCGCAGCAGGGAAACCGCGGCAATGGCCGTTCCGCCAGTGGCGATCAGGTCGTCGATCAGCAACACATTGTCATTACCATCCACGGCATCGGCATGGATCTCGATGGTATCCACGCCATATTCGAGCGCGTAATTCTGCCCGATGGTCTCACCAGGCAATTTGCCGGCCTTGCGCACCGGCACGAACCCCACCCCCAGCGCTATGGCAACGCCCGCGCCGAAAATGAACCCTCGCGCCTCGATGCCCGCAATCTTGGTGATTCCCATGTCGCGATGGGCCGCCGCCAGCCGCTCGCAGCTCTCGCTGAAACCTGCTGAATTCTCAATCAGCGATGTGATGTCGCGAAAGATGATGCCGGGCTTGGGATAGTCGGGAATCGAGCGCACGAGCGCCTTGAGGTCGGTGGCCATGAAGCAGAGTTCCCAAGGGAAAAAAGTTGGGTGGATTGATTGGGCGCGGCGTGAAGCAGCCGGTGTGGTCGGCGCTGGCGTCAGAAATAGCGATTGGGGGGCACGATCCTGGCGGTCAGCTCTCCCGCCTTGCGCGCCGCCCGCTTGGTCGCCTCATAGGCCGCCTTCTTACGCTCGTCGGAAACCAGGTTCGGCGCTGCCTTGATGGCTGATCGAACCGCCGGGTTGCGGCTCGCCGCCAGCGCCAGAAAAGCTGCCGTTTTGGCCACCCGAAAAACCGACATCGTTCTCCTCCAATCGATCCCGATCGAGATTGCAGCGTCACCGCAACCACAATAAGACTTTGACGGACGCGGACAAGGGCGAAAATTGCCGCAACAAAAAGGGCCCCGCGGGGCCCTTTTCAATTCGCTCGAGCATTTCAGCGCTTCCCGGAAGCGCTTCAATTGCTCCAGGTCTTTGTTTTGTCACGCTTCCGAACCGGATAAGTGGTAGCCACTTATCCTGGAACCGCTCTAGTGGGCGTCACGCCAGATGCGGCGCTTGACCAGATACATCAGGACAGACAGCCCGATCAGGAACAAGATCACCACAAAACCCATCGACTTGCGCGACATCATGTGCGGATCGGCGGTCCACTGCAGGAAGGCCGCAACGTCCCTCGAATACTGCTCGACCGTTTCCGGTGTCGCCTCATCGGAATAGGAGACGATGCCGTCGGAAAGCGGCGGCGCCATAGCAATGAAGTGACCCGAAAAATACGCATTGTAGCTAATCCCGGGCGTGACCTCGGCGCCCTCGGGCGCTTCCTCATAGCTGGTCAGCAGATTGTAGATGTAGTCGGCACCGGCCTCCTGATAGGCGGTGAAGTAATTGAACACCCACCAGGGGAATTCCATGTGGATGCCGCGCGCCTTGGCCATCAGCGAAAGGTCGGGCGGCGCCTTGCCACTATTGGCTTCAGCCGCGATCTGCTCGGACGGGAACGGGTTGGGCCACCGGTCGGCCGGCACGCCCTCGCGCTCTCCGCCTTCCGCCATCTCGTCGGCGACTGTGTATTCGGCGGCAAGGGCACGAACCTGGTCCTCGCTGTACTGGGGACCACCCTCCTCGGCCAGATTGCGGAACGCTATATATTCCAGCGCGTGGCAGCTTGAGCAGACCTCGCGATAAACCTGGAAGCCGCGGCGCAACTGGTTCTGGTCGTATGTGCCGAACACACCGGCAAAGCTCCAATCCTGCTGGTCGGTGTGCGCATATTCCTCAGCGGCCTGCACGCTGGTGCTACCAAGCGCAAATGCCGCGACGGCGAGTACGCCAAGGATCGTCTTTTTAAACATTATAGTTGTCCTTCGCGCCTTATCAGCCATTTGCCTTGCCAAGCACGCTTTCCGAAATGCTGGCCGGAAGCGGCGCGGGCTTTTCGATGCGTCCCAGGATCGGGAGAATGATGAGGAAGTAGCCGAAATAATAGGCCGTGCAGATCTTGGCCAGCAGCACGTAAATGCCCTCGGCCGACTGCGCACCCAGATAGGCAAGCGCAATAAAGTTGATCACGAAAAGCCAGTAGAACGGGCGGAACAGCGGGCGGAACGAGCCCGAGCGCACCTTGGATGTATCGAGCCAGGGCACCACGAACAGGATCAGCAGCGAACCGCCCATCGCGATGACGCCACCAAGCTTGGAGTCGATGAACAGCACGTTGAAGTCGATGGCCCGCAGCATCGTATAGAACGGCAGCAGATACCATTCGGGCACGATGTGGGCCGGAGTCACCTGCGGATTGCCCGGAATGTAGTTGTCGGCGTGACCGAGAATATCGGGCGCAAAGAACACGAACCAGGCGAACGGGATCAGGAACACAACGAGCGCGAAAAGATCCTTCATCGTGATGTAGGGATGGAAGGGCAGCGTATCGCGGCTTTCCTTTACTTCGACGCCGGTCGGGTTGTTGTTGCCGGGCACGTGAAGCGCCCAGATGTGCAGCACGACGACGGCAGCGATGAAGAAGGGGATGAGATAGTGGAGCGAGAAGAAGCGGTTGAGCGTGGGATTGGCCACCGCGAACCCGCCGAGCAGCAGGGTCTGGATCGCTTCACCGACCAGCGGGATCGCCGAGAAGATGCCGGTGATGACCGTCGCGCCCCAAAGGCTCATCTGCCCCCATGGCAACACGTAGCCCATAAAGGCCGTCGCCATCAGAAGAATGAACAGGATGACACCGAGCATCCAGATGACCTCGCGCGGCGCCTTGTAGGAACCGTAATAGAGGCCGCGGAAAATGTGGACATAAAGGGCGGCAAAAAACATCGACGCGCCCACCGCGTGGGTACCCTGGATGATGCGCCCGTAATTGACGTCGCGGCGGATATGTTCGACCGAGGCGAAGGCCAGGTCGACATGCGGCGTGTAGTGCATCACCAGAATGACGCCGGTCACGATCTGTACGACCAGCATGAAGGTGAGAATGGCGCCGAAGGTCCACCAGTAATTGAGGTTCTTCGGTGTCGGATAATCCATCAGATGTTCTTTGGAGAACCTGACGATGGGAAGACGGTCGTCGAGCCAGCGCTCGATTCCGGTGCCCGGCGTATAATTGCCAGCGTGATTGGCCATGCCCTCTACTCCCCTTAACCGATCTGCACGACAGTGTCGGACAGGAATTCATAGGGCGGCACGACGAGGTTCCTCGGCGCCGGCCCGCGACGGATGCGGCCCGCGGTATCGTAGTGCGAACCGTGGCAGGGGCAGAACCAGCCGTCGTAATCGCCCGATTCCCCGACCGGCACGCAGCCCAGATGGGTGCAGTTGGCAATCATGATGAGCCATTCTTCATGACCCTCGAGCACGCGCTCTTCGTCGGTCTGGGGATCCTTGAGCTCGGAAAGCGGCACGGCACGTGCCTCTTCGATCTCGGCCGGCGTGCGGTGCCGCACGAAAACCGGAAGCCCGCGCCACATGATGGTTACCGAGGAGCCCTCGGCCACCGGAGCAACGTCGAAGCGGATCGAGGCCAGGGCCAGAACCGACGCGTCAGGGTTCAATTGATTGATGAGCGGCCAGGCGGCTCCCGCCACCCCGACCGCACCGACCGCACCGGTCGCGATGTAAAGAAAATCGCGTCGTGTCGCTTTTGTTTCGCTCGCTGTCGCCAAAGCTCTAGATCCCCAAAAGGCCTGCACAAACTTGTTCTGATATCCGCCGGACGCCGGTAATTTACACGCATGGGAACGCGAGTCGGGTCCGTCGCCGCCAGGCGGTGCGGATTTTTGGCTTCTTTTTGCACTGTCTCATGGACTTGTCCAGCCTTGCCAAAGGTGACTTGATCGATCTGCGACACTATACCCACCAAACTTCCGCCAACCCCTTGCCACGGTCCTGCCATTGCCCATCGCCCTAGCGCTCTACCAGCCCGACATCGCCCTCAACACCGGAACGCTGCTGCGGCTCGGCGCATGCCTGGACGTACCGGTCCACATCATCCACCCCACGGGATTTGCTTTTTCCCGCTCAGCACTGAAGCGCTCGGGAATGGACTATCTCGATAGCGTCGAGATGATCGAGCACGACACCTACGCCCAATTTGAGCACTGGCGCAAAAAATTGGGAAAACGGCTCGTCCTGCTGACCACAAAAGCCAGCGCTCCCCATCACGACGCCACCTATGAGGCCGACGATATTGTTATGGTCGGACGCGAAAGCGCCGGGGTGCCCGCAGAAATAGCCGAAAGCGCCGACTTGCGCGTTCGCATACCGATGCGACCGACGGTTCGTTCGCTCAACGTCGCCGTTTCGGCAGCCATCGTATTGGGAGAGGCCCTGCGACAGACCGGTGGATTCGAGCGGCTGGCCTGAACATCAGCGGCCCGCTGACGCATTTGATCCCGGTCAAGCCATACCGACCCGTTCTGACGCATGGTCGCGCTCGCTCCAACGTGATAGGGACCCGGCACAGACCATGAATATGCAGATTTTTACAGCAATGCCCCTACCCGACGACATCGAAGACAAAAAGACCCGCGCCAGCGCCTGGTTCAGATCGGTTCGCGACGATCTGTGCGCCGCGATCGAAGCGCTGGAGAACGAGGTGAGCGGCCCGCACGCCGATCTGCCTCCCGGCCGGTTCGAGCGCGAGGCGTGGGACCGCCCGGCCGGCGGCGGCGGTGAAATGTCGATCATCAAGGGCCGGGTCTTTGAGAAGATGGGCGTTCATATCTCCACGGTGTTCGGAGAATTCTCGCCCGAGTTTGCCAAGCAGATTCCCGGGACCGAGGAAAACGCCCAGTTCTGGGCATCGGGCGTTTCGGTGATCGGCCATCCCTGGAACCCCAACGTTCCCGCCGTTCATATGAATACGCGCATGGTGGTGACGTCCAATTGGTGGTTCGGTGGCGGCGGCGACCTGACCCCGGTGCTCGACGCGCGCCGGACCCAGACCGATCCCGACAGCATCGATTTCCACGCCGCGATGAAAGCGGCCTGCGAGCCTCATGCGCAGGTCGATTACCAGCGCTACAAGGACTGGTGCGACGAATATTTCTTCCTCGCCCACCGCAACGAGCCACGCGGCATCGGCGGGATATTCTACGACCGCCACAACACCGGAGACTGGGACGCAGATTTTGCTTTTACCCAGGACGTGGGCCGTCGTTTCGTCGAAATCTACCCCCAACTGGTGCGCCGCAATTTCAATACGGCATGGACCCAAGAGCAGCGCGAGGAACAGCTCGTGCGACGCGGGCGGTATGTGGAGTTCAACCTGCTCTATGACAGGGGCACGACGTTCGGGCTGAAGACCGGCGGCAATGTGAAATCCATTCTCTCGTCGATGCCCCCAGCCGTTCACTGGCCCTGAGGGAACTTCCGCCGCTCCCGGTCGTTTCCCCAAGCTAGACTTCGTGCAACCCGAAAGGATACGGAGGACCAATCATGAAACGATTTGACGGTGGATCGCTGATACCCGGCGCAACCTGGCACGCAACGGCAGAAAGCGAGGCCGAAGTGGTCCGCAAGGCTGTCGAAAAGCTCAGAGCCGAACACGGCGAAACCGAGGTGCGCCCGGACATGGTCGAGCGCATCAAGGAGCGGATTTTCGACGTTCAGACGCGTCACTGACTCAAGCGGGCCGGACAAGGGCGAGAAGCGCCGCCCGGTTCAGTGAAAATTCGGATTCGATCCAGAGATTTTCCAGCCTTTGAAGTTCGGCCCCGAGATCGGGGCCGGGCGCATATCCGGTCGAAACAAGATCGGAACCGGAAAGGGGAAACGCTCCCGGCTCTATTGCCCTGATGACTCCGGACCGCTCGGTCAGCCAGCTTTCACTCCTACCCTCAATAGTTGCGGCGATAGCCAGAGCCGCCTCCCCTTCACTGCCGTATCGATACGCCAGTTCCGCCAATTTGCCCTGAAGCGCGAGACCGCTCGCCGCCATGAGACGTTCCACGCGGGCAATGGTGACGTTGGAAAGTCTCCACATGCCCCGGAGCAAGCCAATCGCTGCGCCCGACATGCCGATCACGGCCATGCGCATTTCCGCATTGATGGAAAGGGGCATTGCCTCAAGTTGCCCCAAATCGGCCAGGACCGCGGCCGAGAAAAGCTCGGCCGGCAAAACGCCGATGGAATGCATCTCGGCCAGCGCCGCCGCACAGCGCTGATGGGCCATCAGCCGTATCATCTCGTGTCCGACACGCTCGGCCGAAAGGGCACCAAGATCGCCGGCCGCCCGCTGGCAGGCAGCCAGGGCGGACGGATCGAACCGCTGGTTGCCGTGACTGACGGCAAAGCGGAAATAGCGATAGACGCGAAGCCGGTCTTCGGCGATGCGCGCATCGGGATCGCCGATGAACCGGACGTGGCCGGCAAGGCAATCGCTTAGCCCGCCAAGCGGATCGAACAATTCCCCCTCCGGGCCGCAATAAAGCGCGTTCATGGTGAAATCGCGCCGTCTCGCATCCTCGGCCCAGTCCGTCCCGAACGCGACCCTCGCCTTGCGCCCGAAGGTTTCCACATCGCGGCGCAGGGTCGTGACTTCCGCAACGCGCCCGTTGTGAACCAGCGTCATGGTGCCATGATCCATCCCCGTTGGATGGACGCTCATGCCTGCCGCTTTGCCGCGTTCAGCCACTTGATCGGGCAAAAGCTCGCTCGCCATATCGATATCGGGCCGACCGCCCTCAAGCCCGAGCAGCGTATCGCGTACGATCCCGCCAACGGCCCGTGTCCGGCCTTCGGCGCCATCAAGGCACGCGAAAAACGGGCGCGCCGCTTCGAGCCACGGCGCACGCCTTAACCGCTCCAATGCGGCCTCACGGTCCATCACGAGGCTCCGTCAACACGCTATCGCGAAAGCGCCGGGTGAGATTGGCGGTTATGCCCCAGATACGATGACCGTCATGGTCGATCTGCCAGCTTTGCCGCTCCTTTCCGCGATAGATCGCGCGAAAAATGCTGTAGCTCTTTTCATCGATCAGCGTTTCGAGCGGCACCTCGAACACATCGTCAACCTCGCCCGGATTCGGCACGAAGGGGGCGCGGGGATCGACGATGGCGACGACCGGGGTGATGAAATAATTCGTGCCGGTGTAATAATAGGGCATGTAGCCGAGAATTTCCGCGTCGTCACGATGCAGGGCGACTTCCTCATTGGCTTCGCGCAATGCGGCATAGGCGGCGTCCTGATCCTCGGGATCGATCCGTCCGCCGGGGAACGCCACTTGGCCCGAATGCTTGCGCAGGGCGGTCGCCCGCTCGGTATAGAGCACATTGTAACCCGTGCCGCGCTTGACCAGCGCGATCAACACCGCCGCCGGAACCGGCACGGCATTTCCAAGCTCGCTGATGACGAAATCTGCCACGAGATCGGAAGCGTCGGGCATGGGTTCGGCCGCCGGCAACAGCCGCGTCACGATGTCCCTGATATCGCTCTCGCTCGACATTTTCCCGTCGGGTCCTGACCCTAAACCCAGGGCAAGACGTCCCCGGCAAGTGCATCCGCCATGCTTAGGTCACGAGAGTGGACCAGCACGCGCGTGGGATCAACGGGGCCGGGAAAAGTGATGGCGCTTGGCACCGTTCGGACAAAGCCCAGGGGCCCATAATAGGCGAAATCGCCGACCAGCATGACAAAGGCGATACCCTCGCGTTCCAGCGCCAGGTCGCAGACATGCCTGACAAGGGCACGCCCGGCCCCCTGCTTTCTGAATTCGGGGTCGGTCATCAGCGGTCCGAGCAGATAGCCGTTGATCCCGCCGACGCTGATCGGGGTCATGCGCACGCTCGCCGCGCGCTCTCCCTTAATCTCGGCGATGTAGGAAAACTCGGGATCGACGGCGATCCGCTCACGCACCCGGAAGGCGGCGCGGGCAAAACGCCCCGGGCCGAAAGAAACCTCATGCAGCGCCTCGATCCAGGAATCATCGTCCGGCGTTTCGAGCCGGATGGACAGGGCGGCGGGCGTAGGAACAGTGGCGGCCGGGAGTGGCGAGAGAACGGTCATTGTCAACAATATCCAGATCGATCAAGGCAATACGACGACAGTCGCGCGAAATGGCGCGTCCTAAAGTCGTCGAATGTCTCGCTCGATACCGAACATCATGAACCGGGCTCCCAATGCATATCGCCAGCGGATTTAGCACCACCGATACCTTCGGTCCATCGAAATCGAAGGCGAACACGGTGTTCGGCGATAACCGTCTAATAATCGAGAACAATCTGGCTAGATATGCCGTTATCGAGCAGAAGATGCACAACAAGGAGACAAGCGATGGGTCAGTTGATCGACGGCAAATGGTCGACCCAGTGGTACGATACGAAATCGACCGGCGGAAAATTCAAGCGCTCTGAGTCGGCCTTCCGCAACTGGGTCACCGCCGATGGCGCCGCCGGTCCGACGGGCACCGATGGCTTTGCCGCCGAAAGCGGACGCTATCACCTCTATGTCTCCTACGCCTGCCCCTGGGCGCACCGAACGCTGATCTTCCGCGCCCTAAAGGGTCTTGAGGATCATATTTCCGTTTCCGTCGTGTCGCCCAAAATGCCCGACGAAACCGGCTGGGCCTTCACCGGCGAATTGGGCTCGGATACCGATACGCTCAATGGCGCGGACTATCTCTGGCAGGTCTATGCGAAAGCGGCACCCGACTATACCGGCCGGGTCACCGTGCCCGTTCTTTGGGACAAACAGCGCCAGACCATCGTTTCCAATGAGAGTGCCGACATCATCCGGATGTTCAATTCCGCATTCAATGAAATCACCGGAAACACGCTCGACTTCTATCCCCGCGACAAGCGCGACGAAATCGACCGCATCAATGAACGGGTCTACAACGACATCAACAACGGCGTTTACAAGGCCGGTTTTGCGACAACGCAAGACGCTTACACCGAAGCGGTTATCGCTCTGTTTGACGCCCTCGACTGGGTCGAAGGCATTTTGTCCCAGCAACCGTTCTTGACCGGCACAACCCCGACTGAGGCCGACTGGCGGCTGGTCACCACTCTGATGCGGTTCGACGCGGTTTATGTCGGGCACTTCAAATGCAACATCCGCCGCATTGCCGACTACCCGCACCTCTCGAAATATCTCAAGACCCTGTGCGAATGGCCCGGGGTCGCGGAGACCGTGCACATCGATCACATCAAGACCCATTATTGCTGGAGCCACACCACCATCAACCCGACCCGAATCGTTCCGGAAGGGCCGGTGCTCGACTTCCTCGATTGATGCGGGAGCTACCAGTTCGGTGAGGGCGTCCGGCCCTCGCCGATCTCTGCCAGGCGGCGCTCAGCGCTCGGCGCAATCGGTCCGGGGAGAGCCCCCAGCGCGAACCATCCGATTTCGACGATTTCCCGGCCGGGTACAAAGGGCCGGACCTGTTGGGCCGCATGGCCCACATAGAGGGCGACATGGTCGCGATCGGTGTATCCCGTAGCGTGATAGAGACTGAACAGCCGCATCTCGCCCTCGATCTCATAGCCGGTTTCCTCGAGCACTTCGCGGCGCGCGGCCTGCTCGGCGGTCTCGCCCGGATCGACGCCGCCGCCGGGCATTTGCCAGCCCGCGACATAGCCGTGCCGCACCAGCAACACCTTTCCCTCGACAATGACCGCGGCGCGGGCGCCCAGCGTCAGGTGCTTGTAAATGCCGCGTAGGCGCAGCAACGCGCCGAACGCATGTCTTTTCCAACCTCTGGCCATGACCGCTCCTAGATCAAGCCCGCTTTTCTTCGAATCGCTGGTTTGATCTAAGTCCTTGCTTTCGTCGCGCGTCCGAACCGCAAAACCGTTTCCACTTTTGCTGGACGCGCTATAACCGGCAACACATGACAAATTGTGGCAAAGGCGGCAATCGGCCATTTTCTTGCCGTAGCCGGCATGCCAATAGTGCGACCGATGATTACCCTTGCCCATATTTCCGACGTTCATCTCGCGCCGCTCCCCCTCATCACCCCGCGTGAACTGGCCTCCAAGCGCCTCACCGGCTGGCTGAACTGGCAGTTCAAGCGGCGCGGAGACATGCGCCCCGAAACGCTGACGGCACTGCTCGGCCATCTCAAAGCCCACAATCCCGACATGACGGCGGTTACCGGCGACATGGTCAATCTGGCGCTCGATGAGGAAATCTTAAGGGCGGCCAACTGGTTCATCGGGCTGGGAAGTCCCGAAAAGGTCTGCGCGATCCCCGGAAACCATGACGCTTACGTTGCTGGTGCTCTCGACAAGGCGCTTGGGGCCTACGGCAATTACATGCGCGGGGAAACGCTGGACGACCAGCCCTTTCCCTATGTCCGCCGTCTGGGCATGGTGGCGATGATCGGCGTGTCCAGCGCCGTCACAACGCCGCCATTCTTTGCCGCCGGCAAGGTCGGGGCCGGCCAGATCGAGCGCCTGCGCAAACTGCTGACCCTGCTTGGGGCAGCAGGGTATTTCCGTATCGTGATGATCCACCATCCCCCTCATGCCGAATTCGCCGACTCCAGGCGCCTCGGACTGTGGGACGGCAGCGATTTCCGCGCCGTGCTCAAACAGGCCGGTGCCGAAATGATCCTGCACGGCCACACCCATCTCTCGTCGGTGAACGCCATACCCGGCCCGTCCCAGGAAATTCCGGTGATTGGCGTGGCCGCCGCCTCGGCAGCGCCCGAGGGACATGATGCTCCCGGGCGCTACAATCTTTTCCGTATCGAGAAAGTCGGGTCCGAATGGACCTGCGCCATGCGCGAATATGGCTATCAGCGCATCGGTGACGAGATCGCATTGCGGCTGCAAATGCGCATATATTAAACAGCAAGTGATTCAGCGCGCCATCTCAAGCGGCGCAGGGCGAGAGCGTGAGCCAGACTTCTTTCATCATCGATGCCCCGGTTTTCGACGCCGCCACGGGGGAGGCGCGATTCGGCTATCGGCTGGCCGGGCACGCCTTTGTCGAGACACTGCGCTTTCCCGCCGCCGAACTGGATACGGCCAGGGCTGATACGGCGGCCTTCGCCGTTGTGCTCGATCTGACGGCCGCCGTGCTCGGCGTGAGCTATTTCAAGCTGCTCGCGCCATTTGAAATCGATGCGACCGCACTCGCTCTTTCACAGGCACAGCGCGCCTTTGTGCTCGACGTTTATGAGAACGGGCTGGGCGAATTCTACGCCCGCAACGATCTCAAGCGGTTTGGACGCCTCGCCATCACCGCCGGTACGCCGCGCGAGAATAGCGTACCCCTGACCCTTCCCGATCGCGCGCTGGTGCTGATCGGCGGCGGCAAGGATTCGCTGGTCAGCGTGCAATTGCTCGAAAGCGCCGGGGCCAAAATGAGCCTTTTTGCGGTCAATCCCAAGGGTCCGATCCTGACCTCAGCCGAACGCGCCGGCCTGCCCTTTCTGACCGTCGAGCGCACTCTCGATCCCGAAATGATCGCGCTCGGTCAGAAACCGGGTTATTACAACGGCCACGTGCCCTCGACCGCCATCAATTCGATGATCGCCGCCCTCGCCGGCCTTTTGTACGGATACGGAAATATCGTCCTCTCCAACGAACGCTCGGCCAGCGAGGGCAATATCGAGTTCGACGGGCGCCAGGCCAATCATCAATATTCCAAATCGATCGATTTCGAGCGCGCCATCCGCGACGTGCTTTCGGCGGCGACATTGGATGCACTGGAGTATTTCTCCCTGCTCCGTCCCTATTCCGAGGCCCGTATCGCAGCACTGTTCGCCCGATCGAACCGCTACGATGACGTGTTTTCGAGCTGCAACCGCAATTTCCGCCTTGCGGGCCATGACGGCCCGCTCTGGTGCGGCGAGTGCCCCAAATGCCATTTCGTCTTCCTGATCTTTGCTCCCCACATGGACAAGGATCGCCTGACAAAAATTTTCGGCCAGAACGTCCTCGATAATCCCGACAACATCGCCCCTTATCGCGAACTGACCGGCCTTTCGGGCCACAAGCCATGGGAATGTGTCGGAGAAATCCTCGAGGCGGCAGCGTGCCTCTGGCGCATCGCCGACCACCCCGACTGGCGCGACAGCGCTGTCGTTGAGGCCCTCAAGCCCGATCTCGAAGCGTTTTATGGCGCGGCGCGCCTGCACTCGGCCTATGAGGAGTTCATGGCCGACAGCACCGATCATCTCATTCCCGACGACGTCAAAAGCGCGGTTGCACCCCATGAAAATTGATGGCCCCGTCCTTCTCTACGGCGCCGGCCGCGAAGCCCGCTCCACAGCGGCCTTCCTGCGCCGCACCTATCCCGATCTCGAATTGTTCGTGACCACCGATGACGGCGTGGCCGAACTCGACGGCGCCAGCTTCATTCCGCCCGATGAAGCAAACCAGGTCTCGCGCTTCGGCACCATCGTCAAAAGCCCCGGCGTATCGCTCTACAAGCCTGTTTTCGACGCCGCCCGCGCTGCCGGTGTGCCGATAACGTCCAACCTCAACATCTGGGGCGCCCATTTCCGAGAGGGCCGCACCGTGGTGGCGATCTCGGGCACCAAAGGCAAGTCGACCACAGCCACGCTCGTCCATCTGATGCTGGAAAAATCCGGGGTCGATGCGGTGCTGGCCGGCAATGTGGGCATTCCCCCGCTCGATGCCGCCGGCAGCGCGCAAACCGTGGTGCTCGAACTTTCCTCCTACCAGACCGCCGATATCGATTTCGCGCCTGACATCGCCGCGATTTCCAACCTCTATCCCGAGCATGTCGATTGGCACGGCGGGCTCGACGCCTATTACCGCGACAAGCTCAACCTGATCGCCAAAGGGCCCAATCTGGTGGCAGTCGGCCCTCAAGCCGCCACCGTCGAGCGCGTCATCAGCACAATTCCTGCCTCCACCAAACGCATCCCGGCGCTCGACATCGAGCTTGCCGACGAAATCCTGATGGCGGCGATGAATTCGCGCCTCAAGGGCGCCCACAACCACGACAATGCGCGGCTGGCAGCCGCCATCGCGCTCGCCGCCGGAGCCACGCGTGAGGGCATATTTGCAGGCATCGAGGCCTTCATTCCCCTGCCCCACCGGCTAGAGGAATTGATGGTCGGCGATATCCTTTTCGTCGATGACTCCATTTCCACGACGCCGGAAGCCACCAAGGTGGCGCTCGCCGCCTACAAGGGCAAGAAAATCGCTCTGATCGCCGGCGGCCATGAGCGCCAGCAGGACTATACCGACCTGGCCAACCTGATGGGGCTGACAAGCGTCGTGATGCTCTGTTCCCTGCCGGTCACCGGCACGCGGCTCGCCCAGGCCGTTCGCAACAACACTCCGATCCCTATCGCCGAGTGTTCGACGCTGGACGAAGCGATGCAGGCCCTGGCCAGTGCCGGACATGTGTTCGACACCGTTATCCTCTCGCCCGGCGCGCCAAGCTACAACCAGTTCAAGAATTTCGAGGAACGCGGCGACCGGTTCAAGGCCCTCGCCCGCCAGCATTTCGGCGGAGAAAATCGATGACCTATGTCTTTCTGCTCTGCGCCATCGTCGGCGAGGTGATCGCGACTTCCGCGCTCAAGGCCGCCAACGGCTTCACCAACCTTGTGCCATCGGTCATCGTGATCGTTGGCTATGCGGCGGCGTTCTATTTTCTTTCGCTCACCCTGCGCACCCTGCCGGTCGGCATCGCCTATGCGGTCTGGTCGGGATTGGGGATCGTGCTGATCTCGATTGTTGGCTGGGTGATCTACAGGCAGGCGCTCGACCTGCCCGCCATCCTGGGCATGGGGCTGATTATCGCGGGCGTTATCGTCATCAACGCCTTTTCACGGGCGGGGCACTAAGGGCGATCAGGCAATCTTGGAAAAGCTTGCATAGCGTTTTTCAAGCTCTGCCCGCATCTCCTTGACCTGAGCCTCCATCCTGGCCTGCGCGCTTTGCGCGGCGAGTTCGCCCACGCCCTGAATCTGCATGGTCTGGGCTCTCTGAAAGCCAAAGGCAGCGGTGTTCATCCTGTCGAGGCGCTCGGCGGAAGCCATGCGCTTCTGCCGGGCAAGCTGCATCTCCTGCCAAGCTGTTTTCTTGGACACCCAGTTCATCTTCTTGAAGCCGGTAGAGACGGTGTTACTCATGAAATGATGATGCGCGCTGGCGGTTAACAATCTGTTAGGCAGGGGCGAAATCGGGTTTGACCTCTTCGAGCTCGATCAGCGTGCCGTCGAAATCCTTGGGGTGAAGGAAGATGACAGGCAGCCCATGCGCGCCGATTTTGGGCTTTCCATCGCCGAGCACCCGCGCCCCGCTTTCAATCAACCGCCGCACCGACGCGTTGATGTCGGCAACTTCATAACAGATATGATGCATGCCGCCGTCGGGATTGCGCTCGAGGAACGCGGCAATGGGCGAGGTTTTCCCAAGCGGTTCGAGCAGTTCGACCTTGGTGTTGCCCGTATCGACGAAGACGACCCGCACGCCGTGCTCGGGCAAGTCCTGCACGTCCGAAATACTGGCGCCCAGCATCTCGCGGTAGCGGCGCACCGCTGCATTCAGATCCGGTACCGCTATGGCGATGTGGTTGACCCGGCCGATCATCGGTTGCTCAATCTCCCCTCTATGGCGTTGAGCACCGAAAAGGCGGCATCGAGCACATTGGTGCCCGGACCGAAAATATCGAGGACCCCGGCCTCGCGCAGAAAATCATAATCGGCACTGGGGATAACGCCGCCGACCACGACGGCCACATCGTTGAGCCCTCGGCCCCTGAGCGCAGCGATCAATTCGGGCACCAGCGTCTTGTGCCCCGCCGCCAGCGACGAAACGCCGACCGCGTCCACGCCAAGCTCGTCGGCATGGGCCGCCACTTCGTGCGGGGTTTCAAACAACGAGCCCATATGCACGACAAAGCCCAGATCGGCGAAGGCCGTCGCGATGATCTTGGCGCCGCGGTCATGGCCGTCCTGGCCCATCTTGGCGATGAACAGCGCTGGCGCGCGACCGTATGAGCCTTTGAAGCCCTCGATACGCCGCGCGATCTCATCATATTGAGGATCGCCCGCATAGCTTTGTGAATAGACCCCCGATAACACCCGCGTGGTCGCATCGTAGCGGCCGAACACGTCCTCCATGGCCTGCGAAATCTCCCCCAGCGTGGCGCGGGCCCGCGCGGCGGCCACGGCGGCGTCGAGCAGATTGCCCTCGTCCATTGCCGCATATTCGCGCAAGGCATCGAGCGCCGACCGGCAACGCGCTTCATCGCGCGTGCGCCTTATGGTTTCAAGCCGGGCGATCTGCCCGGCCCGTACCTTCGCGTTGTCGATTTCGAGCGTTTCAATGGGGTCTTCGCTATCGAGCCTGTAGCGGTTGACGCCAACGATGACCTCTTCGCCGCGATCGATCGCAGCCTGGCGGATGGCCGCTGCCTTTTCGATGGCCAGCTTGGGTTCGCCCGACTGCACGGCCTTGGTCATCCCGCCCTGCGCCTCGACTTCATCGATCAGGGCTTGCGCCTTTTCGACAAGCTGACGGGTAAGGTCCTCGACATAATAGGAACCGCCCAGCGGATCGACCACATCGGTGATCTTTGTTTCGTGCTGCAGGATAAGTTGGGTGTTGCGCGCGATGCGCGAGGAGGTTTCCGACGGCAGCGCAATCGCTTCATCGAAGGAATTGGTGTGCAGGCTCTGCGTGCCCCCCAACACCGCCGCCAGCGCTTCATAGGCGGTGCGGACGACATTGTTGTAGGGGTCCTGTTCGGTCAGCGAAACGCCCGAGGTCTGGCAATGGGTGCGCAGCATTTTCGAGCGCGGATCGGTCGCGCCCAGATCGGTCATGATCCTGGACCACAGCGTGCGCGCCGCGCGCAGCTTTGCCACCTCGACAAAGAAATTCATTCCGATACCGAAAAAGAACGACAGCCGCCCGGCAAATTTGTCGATATCGAGCCCTCGCGTCTGGGCCGCCCGCACATATTCCATTCCGTCGGCCAGCGTATAGGCAAGCTCCTGGATCGCCGTCGCCCCGGCCTCATGCATGTGATAGCCCGAGATCGAGATCGAGTTGAACTTCGGCATATGCTCGGCGGTATAGGCGATGATGTCGCCCACGATCCGCATCGAAGGCTCGGGCGGATAGATGTAGGTGTTGCGGACCATGAACTCCTTCAAAATGTCGTTCTGAATGGTCCCGGAGAGTTTTTCGGGTGGCACACCCTGATCTTCGGCCGCAACGATGAACATGGCCAGAACCGGGATCACCGCCCCGTTCATGGTCATCGAAACGCTCATCTCGTCGAGCGGAATGCCGTCGAACAACAGCTTCATGTCCTCGACGGAATCGATCGCCACCCCGGCTTTGCCCACATCGCCGACAACACGCGGATGATCGGAATCGTAACCGCGATGGGTCGCCAGATCGAAAGCGACCGACAGCCCTTTCTGGCCGCGCTCCAGCGCCCGGCGATAAAACCTGTTGCTCTCCTCGGCGGTCGAAAACCCTGCATATTGCCTTATGGTCCAGGGCCGGTTTGCATACATCGTCGCCCGAACACCGCGCGTGAACGGCTCGACACCAGGGATGGACCCGCCTTCGCCCAGATAGACCGGCTCGATTTCGAGCCCGCCATAGTCGCGCTTGAGGTTTTCGAGTGGGGTGTCGCGCAGCTCTTTGACGGCGATATGAGACCAGATATCGCGCGGAGATTTGCTCATCACACAGCCTCAAACTCCATGATGACCGCATCGACGGCCAAAACGTCTCCTGCCCCGGCCTTGAGACTGGCGACCCGGGCCTTGCGCTCGGCGCGCAGCACGTTCTCCATCTTCATCGCCTCGACGATGGCCAGCGGCTGGCCCTCCTCGACGATATCGCCTTCGGCGACATCGACACGCACGATCTGCCCCGGCATCGGGCACAACAGGAACTGGCTCATGTCGGGCGGCGTCTTTTGCAGCATGTGCCGCATCAGGTCGGCCACGTGCGGCATCACCACCTTGGCGATGATATCGGCGCCGCGATAGCGCATGCGAAAGCCCGAAGTCACCCGGTCCATTTTAACATGCAGCGTGCGGCCATCGATTTCCGTCGCCGTCAGGCTCGCGCCCGGCTGCCAGCCGTCCTCGATCAGCAGCGGCTGGCCGTCATCGGTCATCAGCACGAAAGACTCGTCGGATTTGGGAATGGAAAAATCCCAGCGCCGATCCCCGATCAACACGCTCCGTTCCGCAATCACATGCCCGCTGCTGAGCGGCGCGGGTTCGATAAAGCCGCGTGTTTCGAGCTGAAAACTGGCGCGGCAGGCAAGTGCCGCCAGTGTAAGCAACGTATCGTCGTCAAGCGCAACGCCGGAAAACCCGTCGGGAAACTCATCGGCGATATAGTTGGTGGAAAGCAATCCCTCGCGAAAACGCCGTTGCTGGGTGACCGAAGAAAGGAACGGGATGTTGTTGCCGATCCCGTCGATTTCGAACTGGTCCAGAGCCACCGCCAATCCATCGATCGCTTCGATGCGCGTTGGAGCCCAGGTCACCAGCTTCGCCACCATCGGATCGTAATAGGGGCTGATCCCGCCGCCCTCATCGACGCCCGTATCGTTGCGCACCACAAGATGCGCCGAGGCTTCCTCTGCGGGAGGACGATAGCGTTTGAGCCGGCCCGTCGAGGGCAGGAAATTGCGATAGGGGTCTTCGGCATATATGCGCGCCTCGACCGCCCAGCCTTCCAGCCGCACATCCGCCTGGCCCCAGCGCAGCGCTTCCCCGTCGGCGATGCGGATCATTTCCTCGACCAGATCGAGCCCTGTCACCAGTTCGGTCACCGGGTGTTCGACCTGCAGCCGCGTGTTCATTTCGAGGAAATAGAAGTTGCGGTCTTTATCGACGATAAATTCAACGGTCCCGGCACTGACATAATTGACCGCCTTGGCGAGCGCCACCGCCTGCGAGCCCATTTTCTCGCGCGTTCCGGCATCGAGGAATGGCGAAGGAGCCTCCTCGATCACCTTCTGGTTGCGGCGCTGGATGGAACATTCGCGTTCGCCCAGATGGATGCAATTGCCCTGCCCATCGGCCAGCACCTGGATTTCGATATGGCGCGGCTCTTCGATATATTTTTCGATGAAAATCCGGTCGTCGCCGAACGAAGCCGCCGCTTCCGATTTCGAGCGTTCGAAGGCTTCCTTGACGTCCCGGTCCGAGCGCGCGATGCGCATGCCCTTTCCACCGCCACCGGCCGACGCCTTGATCATCACCGGATAGCCGATGGATTTGGCGATTTTCGCCCCTTCGGCGGCATCTGCGATCAGTCCCATATGGCCCGGAACCGTCGAAACCCCCGCCTCTGCAGCGATTTTCTTGGAGGTGATCTTGTCCCCCATCGCCTCGATGGCCCTGACCGGCGGTCCGATGAAATAGATCCCCTCCTGCCGCAGGCGTTCGGCAAAGGCGGGATTTTCCGACAGGAACCCATATCCCGGATGCACCGCCACGGCGCCGGTCTGCCTGCAGGCGGCAATGATCTTTTCAATATCGAGATAGCTTTGCGCCGCCGGGGCCGGACCGATATGGACCGCCTCATCGGCCACCCGCACATGCAGCGCATCCTTGTCGGCGTCGGAATAAACGGCGACCGTCGCGATGCCCATCTTTTTCGCCGTATCGATCACCCGGCAGGCGATCTCCCCGCGATTGGCTATGAGGATTTTGGAGAACATTCAGTTTGTCCTTTTGCGCGGCCGCGGGTTGAAGCCAGCAAGATATCTATGAATACGATCATAGACGCCGTCGGGATTTTGCAACACGTCGAGATTGGAAAACCGAAGCACCTCATAGCCTTTCTGGCCCAGATATTCGGTCCTCGGGCCGTCGGTGACCCTTCCAGCCTCGGTGTAATGCTGCCCGCCATCGATTTCGATAACAAGGGCAGCGCGATGGCACGCGAAGTCGGCGACATAAGGCCCCATCGCCACTTGCTTACGAAAGTGAAAGCCGCCTGTACGAAAAGGATGCAGCAACCGCCACATCCGCTTTTCAGCCTCGGTTGGATTGGAACGCAACTTTTGAGCAAGCTGGACGGTCATGCCATTCATCGGCTTTCGCCGATCCCCCCTCCCATCCTCCCCCGCAAGGGGGGAGGTGCCGCGCAAGAGCAATTTACACCACCCTGCCCCACTCCCGGCCCGCACCCTCCCCTTGATGGGGAGGGATGGGGAGGGGTGATGCCACGCGCTCCAAGTCCCGTCCTCTTCCTCACAGCGGGATATTTCCATGCTTTTTGACGGGCACATGCGCCTGCTTGTGTCTCAGGCTCTCGAACGCTCGCGCCACGCGGCGGCGGGTGTTGTGGGGCATGATGACGTCGTCGATAAAGCCGCGCTCGGCGGCGACGAAGGGGTTGGCGAAGCGGTCCTCATATTCCTTGGTGCGTGCCGCGATCTTGTCGGCATCGCCCAGTTCGGAGCGATAAAGGATTTCCGTTGCGCCCTTGGCGCCCATCACGGCGATTTCCGCGCTCGGCCAGGCATAGTTCACGTCGGCGCGGATGTGCTTTGAGCTCATCACGTCATAAGCGCCGCCATAGGCCTTGCGCGTGATGACGGTGACCTTGGGCACCGTCGCCTCGGCATAGGCGAACAGCAGCTTGGCGCCATGCTTGATGATGCCGCCATATTCCTGCGCCACGCCGGGCAGAAAGCCGGGCACGTCCACGAAGGTCAGGATGGGGATATCGAAACTGTCGCAGAACCGGATGAACCGCGCCGCCTTTTTCGATGCGTTGATGTCCAGGCACCCGGCAAGCACCATGGGCTGGTTGGCGACCACGCCAACGCTCTGCCCGTTGAGCCGGATGAAGCCGGTAAGGATGTTGCCGGCGTGGTCCTTTTGGAGCTCGAGAAAATCGCCTTCATCGGCAATCTTTTCGATCACCTCAGCCATATCGTAGGGCGTGTTGGCATTGGCCGGGATCAGGGTATCGAGGCTGTCCTCGCGTCGGTCGATCTGGTCATTGGTGGCAACGCGTGGCGCTTTTTCTCGCGCCGAAAGCGGCAGGAAGTCGAACAGGCGCCGCACCTCGAGCAGGGTTTCGATGTCGTTCTCGAACGCCGCATCGGCCACCGAGGAGATTTTCGTGTGCGTCGAGGCCCCGCCCAGTTCCTCATGGGTCACGCTTTCATTGGTCACGGTCTTGACCACGTCCGGCCCGGTGACGAACATGTAGCTGGTGTCTTTCACCATGTAGATGAAATCGGTCATGGCCGGCGAATAGACGGCGCCACCCGCGCATGGCCCCATGATGACCGATATCTGCGGCACCGCGCCCGACGCTTGCACGTTGCGCCAAAACACTTCGGCATAACCGCCGAGTGAGGCGACACCCTCCTGAATGCGCGCGCCGCCGGAATCGTTGAGCCCGATCACCGGCGCGCCGTTCTGGACGGCCAGATCCATGATCTTGCATATCTTCTGGGCATGCGTTTCAGACAGCGAACCGCCGAACACCGTGAAATCCTGCGAAAAGACGTAGGCGAGCCGACCGTTGATCGTGCCCCAACCCGTCACAACGCCGTCGCCGGGGATCACCTGTTCGTCCATCCCGAAATCGCGGGTGCGATGGGTAACGAACATATCGTATTCTTCGAAACTGCCCGGATCGAGCAGCACGTCGATCCGCTCACGCGCCGTCAGTTTGCCCTTGGCATGCTGCGCCTCGATACGCCGTAAGCCCCCACCCTGCCGCGCGTGTTCGCGCTTCTGATCGAGCGCATCGATAACGTCCTGCATGAAATCCTCCGGCAAATATCCCATTACCCTATAGCGATCCGGCAAAATTTCGAGAGACTTTTGCAGCGCTGTAAGGCAATTTACCCCTTGGGCGACACGATGACCCGCCCCCTGACCTTGCCGGCCAGAATGTCTTTGGAGGCGGCGGTCAGGTCCTCCAGGCCCACCTCGCGCACCATCCGCTCATAAACGCTGAACCCGAACAGCGTTGCGAGCCTGTCCCATGCTGCCATGCGTGCCTCGAAAGGCTGCATGACGCTATCGATGCCCGCAAGCGTCACCCCGCGCAAAATAAACGGAATGACACTGGCGTCCCATGTATCCCCCGCCGCCAGGCCAACCGCTGCAACACAGCCGCCCGTGTGGATCTGCTTGAGCATCTCGCCCAGCGGCGCTCCGCCCACGCTGTCGACCGCCCCGATCCAGCGCGTTGCCAACAGCTTTTTGCCCGTCGGTGCCAACACCTCGCGACCGACCACTTCGGTTGCTCCGAGCGCCTTGAGATCGTCCGCGAGATCGGCCCGTCCGGTCATGGCATGAACCTTGTATCCAAGGCGCGCCAACAGCAGCACCGCCATGGAACCCACGCCCCCGCCGGCCCCGGTCACCAGAATATCGCCGTCTCCGGGCTTGATGCCTTCCGATTTGAGCCTGTTGACCGCCAGCATGGCCGTGAGCCCCGCCGTGCCCAATACCATGGCGCTGCGCGTGGAAATCTCCTTTGGCAGCGGCACCAGCCAATCGGCCTCCACCCGCGCCCGCGTGGCAAACCCGCCCCAGTGCCATTCGCCGACCCGCCATCCGGTCAGCACCACGGCCTGTCCCGGATGATAGCGCCCGTCGGTGCTTTCGATCACCCGACCGGCGAAGTCGACGCCGCCGATATGGGGATACTCGCGCACCAGTCCGCCGATGCCCGAAAGCGCCAGCCCATCCTTGTAATTGAACCCTGCCCAATCGATGCCGACGAGAACGTTGCCCTCTGGCAGTTCCGCCTCATCGAGCTCAGCAATCCGCGACGCAACCTTGCCGTCCGCCTCCTTGTGGGTAACCAGTGCTCTAAAACTCATGACGCCACCTCCCGCCACCATCTCACAGTGATTTGGCTGGCGCGTCCAGTCGCAATCGGGCCGCGCGATCAGAAAGGATTGGCCAGCCGGTCGAGCGGTACGCCGGCGCTGATGATGCCGCTCGAAATCGCGCGCAACAGGTCCGGATCGAGCACATGTTGCCGCAACGCCGGCATGATGCCCAACCGCCGAAATCGCTGGCTGGCCAGAAGTCTGGGCAGGTAGGCGTTGATGATATCGGCGTCCCGCAACTGGCCGCCGGCCGCCACCATGACGGCCGTTCCCAAATCGGGAACCGCCGAAACCATGCGCTCACCGACGGCCGCCGCCTGGGCGTAATCGCCCTCGCGCATGGCCCACAGCGTCGGGACGATGGAATAGAAATCGGGAGGATTGACCTCAACGGACAGCGCCCGTTGCGAAAGGTTCCGGGCCGCCTCCCAATTGCCGTTCAGGCTTTCCACATAGCCGTAGTCCGCCAGCACGTCGACCATGGCGGGATTGAGTTGAACCGCCGTGTTGTAGTCGTCGCGAGCAAGGCCGATTTCACCCGAAAGGAAGGCCACGTAAGCCCGTTGGGCCCAATTGAATGCATTGGTCGGCTCCAGACCTATGGCTTGCTCGGCAAGTTGACGCCCCTGTTCGATAAGGGCAGCCCCTTCCGCGGTGTCGGCGCCGACCCGCCATCCCCTGTCAGCTGTCAGCACAGCCAGAATGGCGGCGCCTTCCGGCCAGCCATCGGCCATGGATTGGCGCGCACACCGCTCCAGCGCCTCGCCATCAAATGTCGTACGTTGCTCGCGAAACATTCCGTAGGCAATCAGGCAAGGATAGGGTTCTAGCACCGGCTCCTCTTCCGCCGCACGGGCCACGATCCAGCTTCGCGCTGCCTTGTGCAACGGTCCGCGCGGGCTACCGAGCCGCAGCGAAAACGCCTCCGAGACATCCTGCAAATTCATGTTGGGAGCGCCATTGTCCAAGGGCACCTCCACTTCAAAGGTCGCGACAACCGAACGTGTGGGCGCTTCTTGCAACAGGATGGAATAGAGAATGCCGCGTGGCGACCTTCGCGCCACGCCCGAAAGCACATACACCCCGCCATTGGTTCCCTGAACCTCACCGGAATCGGCTTGCGGCCCGCCATAGCGCGCCGAGAGATCGGAGAATTGATTGAGGTCGGTGACAAGTTCGAGCGCCAGGCCGGCTACCAGCGGCGTAGTACGCTGGTCATCGGTGAGATTTTCGAAATCCTCGACGACAACGAGCGGCATCGCCGGTTGAACGATTGCCGGTCCCGGCGAGGTGCGCTGTCCAAGCTCGGGCCAGAAATAGAGCGAGGCGACGAGCAAAACAGCGGCAATGGCCCCAGCCACCCATATCGATCGCGACGGTGACTGCGGCGGCCGGGGAGCAGCTCCATCATCTGCATTGTCGGATGGCTCCGCCCCATCCTTTCCAATCGCCGGTCCATCTCCGCGTGGCACGAATTCGGGAACATAGCGGCCGACCGGCAGGACGATTCGAACGGGCGCCCGGCCCAGATCGAGCCTGTCGAATTCCTCGATCAGGCCACGCAACCGGCGCGCCTGCACCCTGACGATGGGGTCGGATTGCGGATCGAAGTTTTCGTCCCGCCCGAAAACGTCAACGGCGATGGAATAAGCTTTTACAGAGCCTGACCGCCCCGCAAGTGCCGCATCCACGATATAGGAGAGGAACGCCGACAGCCTTGGGGATCGTGCCATGGCCGGCCATGCCAGAAGCTCGTCGAGCGCTCGGCGAACCGCTATTTGTTGGTCCTCGGCATACACCCGCCCCTCCGGCATGCGCTCCTCCTTCGGACCACACTAGACGTCTGCGTTTTACATGTAAATCGACCAGCCTTTTACCGCCCGTTACGGCGGATAACATTTCACCCGCGCGCGAATTGGACCATATCCCTGCCATCGCGATTGCCCGTTGCCGTCGTTTGGCACGTCAGGGCCCGCGATTGGGGTGACCTCTTGGCGGAGAGGCGCCGAGTTTCCCAATCTGTCGCATTTTTGAGCCAGCCGGTTCGCACCCAGGACCGGCCCATCGCTCTTGTTTTTTGGTTGAGGCTAATGTCCAGCAACGCCGCGCCCGAGCCGTTATTCGTGCTCGTTGACGACCATATCCATGCCGCGCGCCTGATGCGCAGGGCAATGCAGTTGAATGCCTCGCCCGCGCGCGTTGCCTGGATCGGAAACGCCGGGCGGGCCAGGCGGACGCTTTTTCGCCTTCTGGGTGCATCTGCAGCCGAGCGGCCCGACATGGTGATCGTCGACCTCAAATCGCACAGCGGGGCATCGGCGGCGTTCATTTCCGGCATCTGGAACCTCGCAGCAACCGCGCGCGTTCCGGTCGCAGCCATAGCAGATACAGGAGCAGACGAAAGTCGTCATGCGCTCCTCAAAAGCGGTGCCGATGCCGTTTTTGTCCGCCATCACGATTTGGGTGCCTATCGGGCCGAGATGGCGAGAATGATAGATTTCTGGGTACGGGAAGCCGTTACCTGGCCCATTCGGGCGTAGCCACCGCGTCCCCGGCTGCGTTCGATAGGGAGGAATGTACTCCTTAATGCGTCCCCCAAGGAACGTGTTTACATTCATTCCTCCCGCCTTTTTCCGGCCTGTTGGCCCTCTGCGTTCATCGCGGCTTGTCCCTCCCTTGCCGCGATAGAGAAGACCGGTGGACCTGCGTCCTCGTTCCGCCGGGCTTCAAGGGGGAGAGGGGCATGCGTAGTCTTGCCGGCCGGCACTTGCCGCACCTCTCCCCATCTTTTCCACCGCCTGCGCAAGCCGTTCCGCACCATCCGGGCGGGCTAATCCGCTGTTTTGAAACCGATCTTTCCGGCGATGAGCGGCAGGCTTTTACCCCGATTGTTTCAATCTGTTAACAAAGGCTTGCCAGACGGTTTCGTCTCAAGCATTCTCCCCCTGTAAGCGGCGTTAACTTTCCGGAAAGCTCTGCGGTTCGGTCCGCCGTCTTTTCCGGACATGTGCGGGGAGGCCACCATGATGACCACACCACGCCTCGTCAGTCTGACCGCCCTCGCGGCCAGCCTGTTCATCGTCATCTTGACGATCACTCAAGCCAATGGATTGACGGCGACGCCCAAGATGGACGTTGCCAGCGTTGCCTGCATCGAAACGAGCATCTCCTCGGATTGCCCCGTATCGGGATTACACGTTCAGGCCGCTATCCAGCGCTGACAAGATTACGCCCTGGCCGGGGGCATCCCTGGCCAGGCATCCAGCCTGTTTTCATATTATGTTGCACCCGGTGACTAGCCGGTATGCACTGAGGACGGTTGCGCCGGCGCGCAACCTCGACGAGTCTGTATTGGCCGGGTCACCGGGTCATTGTCGTGACACATGCCATGCCCCTGTAGTCTGGAACCCTTTGTCCTGATGGACATTGAACTGATGGAGCGAACCTCAACAGCCAAGCCCCGGAGATTATGCAAAACCCGGTTTCCGCTATCCTGTCCGCCAGTTCGGGTCCGGTAGCGATTTTTACCGATTTCGACGGCACCCTCGTCGAGATCGCCTCACATCCGGACGCGGTCGTGGTTTCCGACGACCTGCCCGACCGACTCCGTTCCCTGTACGCCGCGCTCGATGGCGCTCTGGCCATCGTCACGGGCCGCACCATCGAAACGATTGACGGCTTCCTGCCCTCCCAGGAGTTTTCGGTTACCGGCAGCCATGGCGCAGAACTCCGCCATGGGGGGAAACGGCAAGGCCCCCAACCTCACCTCGTTTCAGGCGCCAGGGCCATTATCGCTCGTGTTTCCGATACATTGGCTGGCCAGGAAGGTATTCTGGTCGAACCAAAACCGACCGGTGTTGCTGTCCACTACCGCGCAGCACCCGAGAAGGGCGCAATCGCCAGTGCCGCCCTTGCCCGGGCGCTTGAGGGATTTCCCGATTTCCACGCCATCGCCGGCAAGATGGTGGTGGAAGCCCGTCCCAGGTCAGCCGACAAGGGATCCGCGGTCACCCGCTTGATGCAGGTTAAGCCGTTTGCCGGTCGCACCCCAATTTTTATCGGCGACGATGTAACCGATGAGGATGGGTTTGCGGCGGCGGAACGGCTTGGCGGATTCGGCATCAGGATCGGTCGGCAAACGCAGACCGGCGCCCGATTCATCCTGCCCGACATCGCCTCGCTGCTGAGTTATTTTGACGCGCTGATCGCGAGGGAACCAAGCACCACCGCATCCGATTTTGCGGATCAAAGAATCCAGGAAAGCAGGGTCAGATGAGCCGTCTTGTCGTCGTTTCAAATCGTATCCCCGGAAAGGCCCCCGCTGCCGGCGGCCTTGCAGTGGCCCTCAAGAAAACCCTGTCGGCAAGGGACGGCTTCTGGTTTGGATGGTCCGGCGCATTTGCCGAAGCACCGAGCCGGGATGCGAAATTCGAGACCATAGACGGGTTGCAGATCGGCTCGATCGACCTCACCAAATCCGATCACCAAAGCTATTATGCGGGCTTTTCCAATTCCATCCTCTGGCCCGCCTTCCATTTGCGGCTCGACCTGACCGACATCCATTCGCACTGGTATGAGGGCTATCGCCGGGTCAATGTGCAGTTCGCCGAGGCCATCGCCAAGCATATCGAGCCCGACGACGTCATCTGGGTGCATGACTATCATCTGATCCCGCTGGCCACCGAACTGCGCCGGCGAAACATCCGCAACAAGATCGGGTTCTACCTCCACATCCCCTTCCCCACCCCCGATGCGCTGAACGCCATTCCCCATCATGAGGAACTGCTCACCGATCTGCTGGCTTATGACCTCGTCGGTTTCCAGGCGCAGCGTGACGTTGCGGCCTTCAACGAATTCATCGCCCATGAAGAGATGTACCGCCAGGCCGGCGGCACGCCGTTCGAGATCGAACTTGGCGACACCGTCCTCGAGGCCTTCCCTATCGGCTCTGACCCCGAGGCCTTCTCGAAACTCGCCACCAGCCCCAACGCCCAGAAGATGTACAAGCGGGTTGAACGCTCAATGAACGGGCGTGGGATGATCCTCGGTGTCGACAGGCTCGACTATTCCAAGGGCCTTCCCCAGCGTGTCCAGGCTTACGAGAAGCTGCTCGAAAACAACGCCAATCTCCGGCGGGCCGTCCACATGATCCAGATCGCCCCACCCTCGCGCGATACGATCAAGGAATATCAGGTGATTTCCGACGAGCTCGATACGGCTGTCGGCCGGCTCACTGGGCGCTTTGCCGAACCAGACTGGCTGCCCATAACCTATGTCAAACGCGCTTATTCGCAGGCCTCGCTGGCGGGTCTTTACCGCCTCGCCCGCATCGGGCTGGTCACACCTCTGCGCGACGGGATGAATCTGGTCGCCCATGAATATGTCGCCTCCCAGAACCCGGAAAATCCGGGCGTTCTTGTCCTTTCGCGGTTCGCCGGGGCGGCGGAAATCTTCCACGATGCCTTGATCATCAACCCCTTCGATACCGACGAAACCGCCGAAGCCATGCGCCAGGCCATCGCCATGCCACTCCAAGAGCGCAAGGAGCGCTGGCAGCGCCTGATGAAAGTGGCGCAGACCCACAATGTCGACAATTGGGCCAGCAGCTATCTGGCCGCATTGACCGGCGATAGGCCATCTGGCGCATCGGACGACGAGGATCCTGACGCCGACCGGGACAGCAAGGGCGAACTGCTTCCACGCGCCGGAGCCCTGGGCCGGCCGGCGTCAATGTCTCTTGAGCAACGCGCCCCACGTCTGTCCCTCCTGCCCTGGCTGCGCTCGGTCTTTTCGGGCACTTAGAGTATCCGTTTTGATCAAGCGGTTTTTGGTGTCCATTTCCGGTCGTGTTTGATGAGTGTGTTTGCGAGTTCGATGAGTTTTCTCATCAGGGCGGTCAGGGCGAGTTTTGGTGGTTTTCCGGCTCCGATCATGGCGTTGTATTTTCGTTTGAGGTCGGGATTGTATCGGGCAGCGACCAGGGCTGGCATATAGAGGGCGTCGCGCAGGAACTTTCGCCCTCCCTGGATGAAAGCCTTTCCGCGCCACTGCCCCGATTGCCGTGTCATGGGAGCAAGGCCTGCAAGGCTTGCGGCCTGCTTTGGGGTCATTGTACCGATTTCGGGACATTCGATCACGATGGCGGCAGCAGTGACCGGCCCCACTCCCGGGATTGAGCACATGATATCGAAGGCCCGCGCCCGGTCCGGGCACTGGCGTACAAGGCGCTGCACCTGGGTGTCCAACTCGGCGAGGTGCCGTTTGATCTGATCGAGCCTTGCCCTTGTCTGGCGTCTGGTGATGGCCAAGGTCTGCGTCTTTTGCCGGTTCAACAGGCGTGTACGGTCCTTGATCAGCGCCATGCGCGCGATCTGCAATTCTTTGAGGACGTGTTGATTTTCGGGCTGGGGTTCATTGGGGGCGAGATCGAATGCGGCGCCCATGGCAGCCAGCATGCGCGCGTCGACGGCATCGGTCTTGGCCCGGGCTCCTCGTGCCTGGGCAAATCGGCGCGCCTGCAGGGGATTGACCTTGACCAGGGGCAGGCTTGCGGCCAATGCGCGCTCGAAGGCTGCGTGATAGGGACCGGTCGCTTCATAGACGATCAGATCGGGGCGTTGGGGTCCGATCCAGCGCCTCAGGGCACGCAGGCCGGCCGGAGAATTGGCAAACCGGGCCGTCTCACCGGTTCTGGCGCTATGGGCGTCGAGATTGGCTTTCGAGATGTCGATGCCGATGCTATCCTTGGTCATCTTCGCGTGTCCTATGCTTGTCCTAGAGGGCTTGCGCCGCTCTGTATCCGTTCAGGCCTCAGGCGAAGACGGCGGTCGATCACACTCTAAAACGGTCCATCACGACCAAGCCCGTATCGATCCAACCGCCGCCAGTGCGCGCCATAAAGCACATGGCGCACACTGGCCCTTTCATCGCACAACAGCCGGTTCTTTCATAAGACAAGCGTGTCCAGCAAAAGGGCGGCCCGCGAGCCGCCCTCTCTGTTTGCACTGTGGGAGGAAGTGCAGATCAGAATGTCGAATCCGGGAAATAGTAGTTTTCGGCATTCTCGGGCGTAATCAACGGCGCGCCCAGGATATATTCGCCCGACACCGGACCGTTCGATGTGAAATGGCTGACGGTCACGTCCATGGCCGTGGCGATCATCGCGGGCGGATAGAGAACGTCGACCGGCACCAGTTCCGATCCTTCCATGACCATCTGGATGATTTCCTTCATGCCGGCCCCGCCGACAATGAACAATTCATCTTCGCGGCCCGCCTGGCGAACCGCCTCGATAACGCCGAGCGCGATGTCGTCATCCTGTGCCCAGACGCCGTCGATATCGGGGAAGCGCGACAGGAAGTCCTGCATCACTTCAAATCCGTCATCCCGGTTCCAGTTGGCGTACTGGTTGTCCAGCACGTTGATGCCCGAGCCATCGATGGTTTCCATGAACGCGTTGAAACGCTCATCATCGATCACCGTGGGAATGCCGCGCAGGATGACGATGTTGTCACCCTCGCCAAGCCGGGAGAGGAAATATTCGCCCGAGACCGTTCCCAGCGCGGTATTGTTGCCCGCGACGTAAACGTCCTCGATCCCTTCCTGGGCCAGACCACGGTCGACCACCGTAACGAAAACCCCGGAATCCTTGACCATCCGCACCGGATCGGTGAGCGGCTCGGATTCGAAGGGCAGAACCACGAGGGCGTCGATCTGGTGGATCGAAATGAGATCCTCGAGATCGTTGGCCTGCTGTGCCGGACCGTCGGCAGCGATCAGGATGATGTCGATATCGGGATTGGCCTCTTCAAGCCGGTTCATGGCTTGCTCGGCGTGCCAGTTGAGGCCACCGGCCCAGCCATGGGTTGCGGCAGGAATGGAGACACCGATCTTGATTTCCTGTGCCGCTACAGCGGTGACTCCCAGCGCAACGCTGCACAAGGCAGCGCCCGCGATGAGCTTGAGTGTTCGCATGATAGTCCTCCTTGGTTGTGTGTCGCGCCTCTCCTCAAGGCGCTGCCCCCGCCGGCATTTGTTTGTCGCCGGTTGGAATCTTTATCCCCTGGTCTTCCGAAAGATGTTGAGATGACCAAGATTGCCCCGCTGCAGCCAGACAGCGGCGATGATGATGACGCCCTGCACCGCACCGTTGAGATAGTTCGAGATGATATCGGTGAGGTTCAGGATATTGCCGATGGTCGTGAGCATGATCGCCCCGATCACCGTGCCACCGATCCGGCCATAGCCGCCCTTGAGCATAGTGCCGCCAATAATGACCGCGGCAATCGCTTCAAGCTCCCATAATACGCCTGTCGAGGATGAGGCCGAGCCCAGGCGCGGAACGTAAATGATCGTAGCGATAGAAACGCACAGTCCCTGGATGACATAGGTCAGCGTCTTCACACGATCGACCTTGATCGCCGAATAGCGCGCCACGGTTTCGTTTGACCCGATCGCCATGCAATATCGGCCGAACGCGGTGCGATTGAGCAGAACCCAGCCCAGAACCGCGACCACCGCAAACACCACCACCGGAATGGGAACACCCAAAAGATTGCCGTAATAGACCGGGCGATAGGCGTCGCGGATATCGAAGGCCAGCGACAGCGTGCCGCCATCGGCGAAATAGGTCACCAGCGAGCGGAATATCCCCATGGTGCCAAGCGTCACGATAAAGGCTTCGATCTTGCCCTTGGTGGTCATGAAGCCATTGAGAAAGCCCGCCGCAAGCCCCAAGAGCACCGAGGCCGCACAGCCGAGCAGAACAGTGGAAACACCGGTTCCCAGCGTTTCGATGGCCGCGTTCATGACAATGATCATCACACCTGAAATCACTGCCGCCATGGACCCGACCGAAAGATCGATCCCGCCCGCGGTGATAACGAACGTCGCTCCAACAGCGATGATGCCGATAAAGGCCGATCGCGTGAGCAGGTTGGAAATATTGCCCTCCGAGGCAAAGGCCGAATTGAGCGCAAAACCCAATATGCAAAGCGCAATCAGCGCCACCAGCGGCCCGAAGGTGTGATAATCGATCCTGAACCGCTTTCTGGCGGGCTTTACGCCCTCATGCGCTTGCGCGGTCATCGTCAGATTCTCCCTTGAGCCCAGCGGCATAGCGCATGATTTCTCCTTCCTTGATTTCCGCGCCCTCGAGCGTACCCATGCGGCGCCCTTCGCGCATCACCACCACCCGGTGCGCGAGCCCGATCACCTCCTGCATCTCGGACGAGACCACGATGATCGACTTGCCCTCTTTGGCGAGGGCGGCGATGATGTGATAAATCTGCTGCTTGGTGCCGACATCGATGCCCCGCGTCGGCTCGTCGATGATGACGATTTCGGGCTCGCTTTCCATGGCCTTGCCGAGCATCAGCTTCTGCTGATTGCCGCCCGAAAGCTGGCCCACCCGGACCGAGGCATCGCGTGCCCTTATGTCGAACCGCCGGGTCGCACGCTCCATGGCCTCGACCTCGCTCGCCTCGTTCAAAAACCCGGCCCGCAGATGCCGCTTGAGCGTCAGCAGCGTCAGGTTCTGCTGCAACCCCACATTGAGCAGCAACCCCTTCCCCTTGCGGTCCTTGGTCATATAGACCAGCCCTGCATCGATCGCTTCACCGATACCCGAAAACGCCACCGGCTCGCCCCGTAGCCGCACCGTTCCGCCCGTCTTTTCCGCCAACCCGACGATGGCTTCCATGACGGCCGTCCGGCCCGAGCCGATCAGCCCGGCAAAGCCCAAAATCTCCCCGCGACGCAGCGCAAAGCTGACGCCCCGCACGCCGGGTGCCGTGAGGCCCTCGACGTCGAGGATCACCGGCGCGTCGACATCGGGTTCCTGCTTGGGCGGATAGAGGTTGGACAATTCGCGCCCCACCATCATCTCGGCGATGGCATCGGGGGTCAGGTCCCCGGTCTCCACGGTCGCGATCAATTGCCCATCCCGCAGCACGGTGATGCGGTCGGACAACGCCATGACTTCGTCGAGCTTGTGGGAGATGAAGACGATGGCCACGCCCTTGGCCTTCAGCCGCCTGACCTGTTCAAAAAAAATATCCGTCTCGGCCGATGTCAGGACGGCCGTAGGCTCGTCCATGATGAGCACCCGCGCATCACGACTGATCGCCTTGGCGATCTCGACCATCTGCTTGTCGGCAACCGAAAGCATATTGATGCGCGCATTGGGGTCGATAGCCACATGCAGGCTGTCGAGAATGCGCTGGGCTTCGGCTTGCATGTCCTTGCGGCGCAAAAACCCGAACCGCACCCATTCGCGACCCAGAAAGATGCTTTCGGCCACGGTCAGGTGCTCGGCGAGATTGAGTTCCTGATGGATCACGACAATCCCCAGCGACGCGCTCTCGCCATTGGATGGAAGCCGGATCGGCTGACCGTCGAGCACGATGGCGCCTGATGTCGGCTGCTCGATGCCGGAGAGGATTTTGATAAGGGTGGATTTGCCCGCGCCGTTCTCTCCGATCAGGGCGTGAACTTCGCCTTCGCGAACATCGAAATCGACGCTGAACAGCACCGGCACTTCGCCGAAGCTCTTGGAAACTCTGCTCGCTGCAAGAATATGCGGTGCACTGGCGCTATCGGCCATCACCAGTCCTCCCCCCGATTTCCTGCCAACGCTGCGGCCGGCTTCTCCCAATTGCTAATTGTGTAAACCTTTTCATTTATCATGTAAAGGTTTACATAAAGGGAGATGTGTATAAAACATGACGCTGGGGTTGAGGTGCCAGTTTCCTTTGATTCCAATGCGTTGAATGGCCGGATCCGCATGGGAAACACCGGCACGGGGGAGCCTTGAGCGCGGTCAAACCAGCAACGATCGAGGATGTGGCACTGATCGCCGGCGTTTCGATCGCCACGGTGTCCCGCGCGCTCAATGAACCGGGCAAAGTCGCCGATTCCACGCGCCGCAAAGTCATAGAAGCCGTCGCCCAGACCGGCTATACGACAAACGCCATGGCGCGCAATCTGCGCACGCGGCGTTCCCACATGATCCTGATCCTGGCCCCCGACGTTGGCGATCCGAACTTTTCCAACATTCTTGTGGGACTGGAAACCGAGGCCTCCAAGCGCGGCTACGGTGTCCTGATCGGCAACACGCAGAACGATCCCGTCCGGGAAACCGACTATCTGCGCTTCATCTCGTCCAACCAGGCCGACGGCATTATCCTGCTGACCGGTCACCTGCCCTTCGGCCTCGCCGAGAGCCAGCCAGGCGCGCGCCTGCCCCCGATGGTCGCAATTAACGAACCGATCCCCAATTCCGACATCCCCTTTGTCGGGGTCGACAATGTGGAAGGCGCGCGCGTCGCGACCGACCACCTCATCAGCCAGGGCCATCGGGAAATCGCGTTCATAGGCCAATCTCCGGGCCGAGCTGTCGCCCAATTGCGCGAGCGCGGCTTTCGCACCGCATTGGCCGCGGCCGGCATTTCGGTCCAACCCAGTTTCATACTCGAAGCCGACGGAACCACCGAAAGCGGCCGGGCCGCCGCCGAGCGCATGTTTGTCCGCGATCGGCTCCCCACCGCCTTTTTCTGCGTCAACGACGCCACGGCCCTCGGCGTGCTCATCGCGCTGACGGCGAGAGGCTACGCGTTGCCCTACGAATTCTCGGTGATGGGTTTTGACGACATTTCCTTTGCCAGTTTCGTCACCCCCTCGCTGACAACGATGAAACAGCCCCGCCTCAAGATTGGCGAGGCCAGCATGGACCTCTTGCTCGAAATGCTCGAAGGGGAAAAACCGGCCCGGCGCGAGATCCTTCTGCGCTCCGAACTCATACTGCGCAATTCAGTGGCGGTGTGGCGCCCCCGATAGCGCGCAGGAACACGAGGCTTCCCATGGCGTTTGTACTCCGAACAGGAGACAGATCAGTGCCGCGTGACCAATCCGATTTCGAGAGCTTTTTTGCCGACTATCTCGATGCCTATAACCGATCGCTGGGCGATCGTGTGGACTACGGGGCTATACGGTCCCATTTTTCATCATGCTTCATCGCAGCCGGTCCTGAGGGCGTAATGACCAGTGAAAACGACGAGAGCTTTTCACAGGCGCTCGACAAGTCCTGCGCCTTTTACAAATCCATCGGAACGAAAAAGATGAATGTCACGGGCGTCCAGATCACCGACATCGACGAGGGCCATTATATAGCGAAAGTCCACTATGCCGCCGAGTATGAGAAAGATGACGAACCGCTCGTCATTCCCTTCGCTGTGACCTACATGCTCGAAGACAGGGATGGCCAGCTCAAGATATTCGGATTTGTAGCCGGCGACGAGATGGCCATCTATCGTCAATACGATCTGATACCGGATTGACCTACTGGCCCGCTTCGGGCTCGGTTGCCAGCGGCTCGGCGGCCGGACCTTCGGAATCGACGGGCGCGGTTTCTATCGGGGTATCGATCGCTGGTGCATCCGAGCCTTCCGGCTCGGTCACCGCGTCTTCGGTCGGCGCAGGGGTGGGGAGCGCATCGAGATCGGTGGCCACCTCATCGTCGGCAGCGGGCACATCTTCGAGCGTGGTGCCGCCATCGGTCGTCGTCGCGGTTTCGTCATACGTCGCCGTGCTGAACCAATAGACCGCCGCAAACAGAACCACGATGGCCACCAGCCCATAGACCAGTACGCGCGAGTTCATCATGCGGCTATTGCCCTGCCGCGCTTCGGTTTTTGTAAGATCGGGCTTTTCATCGGTCATGGGTGCGTCCCTCATGAATTGAACTCATCCGGAGTTCGTCGGGTCAGGCATGATGCCAGTCGACGGTTAAACGCTCGTCCCGGCATCACGTTCCAACACGTGCTGATGCAAAATTGAGCAAACGAGAAATATCGTTCAACAAGTCACCACCTGAAATGCAATCGGTCTTGCGCCCCGGTAAATGTGACGACATAGTGTTTTTGTCCATTTGGTCCAATTTTGGCGCGTGATGACCGCAAGCGGCTCCGAAGCACTGCTGACCCTTAGAGGTCTCACCAAATCCTTCGGGAGCTTCAAGGCCAATGATTCCGTCGATCTCGAAATTTTTCCCGGCGAAATCCACGCTCTCCTGGGTGAAAATGGCGCCGGCAAATCGACCTTCGTCAAGATGCTCTATGGCGCGCTCCAGCCCGATTCCGGCGAAATGGTCTGGCGGAGCAAGCCCGTCTCAATCCCCAATCCGGCCTTTGCGCGCCAACTCGGCGTGGGTATGGTCTTCCAGCATTTCTCTCTCTTTGAGGCACTGACCGTCGCGGAAAACGTCGCAGTCGCCCTGCCCGGCGACGCGCCGATCAAGACCGTGGCCGCCGACGTCGAAACCGTTTCGCGCGAATACGGCCTGCCGCTCAAACCCCATGCCTACGTCCACGACCTTTCGGTCGGCGAGCGCCAGCGCATCGAAATCGTGCGCTGCCTTCTGGGCCATCCCGATCTTGTCATCATGGACGAACCGACCTCGGTCCTTACCCCCCAGGAGGTCGACGACCTTTTTGCCGTGTTGCGCAAGCTCCGCGACGAGGGCAAGGCCATTCTCTATATTTCGCACAAGCTCGAGGAAGTCCGCGCATTGTGCGAACGCGCCACCATTCTGCGGCACGGCAAGGTCGTGGGCAGCTGCATCCCGCGCGATGAAACCGCCGCCTCGATCGCGAAAATGATGGTCGGCGCCGATATCCACCAGATCCGCCCCGCCAAAGCTCGCGCGCCGAGCGCCGAACCGCTGCTCTCCATCGCCAATCTATCGATGGATTCCCGCGAGGTGTTCGGCACGCCCCTTAACGGAATTTCGCTCGACCTGTTTCCCGGCGAGATCGTGGGCATTGCCGGAATTGCCGGCAATGGCCAGTCCGAATTGTTCGATGTGCTCTCGGGCGAGCGCCTTGCCGGTCGGCCTGAACAGATCACGCTTTTCGGCCAACCCGTGGGGCATGACGACATCTCGGCCCGCCGCGCCAAGGGCGCTGTCTTTATCTCCGAGGAACGGCTTGGCCACGCCACCGTGCCCTCTCTCTCGCTGAGCGAAAACGTCATTCTCACCCGCTACCGGGTCAATCCCGGCCTCAGATCGGGCATGTTCCTCAATCGCGGCAAGGCCAAGGCCCTGCTCGATACCATCGTGGACAAGCTCGACGTACGCAAAAGCGCGCCCGACCCCGCAGCTCAATCGCTCTCGGGTGGCAATCTTCAGAAATTCATCATCGGTCGCGAAGTGCTCGAGGACCCCAAAGTCATCATCGTCAACCAGCCCACTTGGGGGGTCGATGCCGGATCGGCGGCGCGCATCCGCCAGACCCTGGTCGACCTGGCCGAGGGTGGCGCTGCCGTTCTGGTCATCAGCCAGGACCTCGACGAGCTTTTCGAATTCACCGACCGCCTCGCGGCGATCGCCGAGGGCCGCCTGTCCGATTTCGCCCCCGTCGCACAGACCGACCGGAACGTCATCGGGCTCAAGATGTCGGGCATCTTTGAGGGGCAGACCGCATGAGGCTCGAACTGATCAAGCGCGGCAACCCCTCCCGCGCCCTGCAGTTTCTCTCTCCGCTGATCGGTCTCGCGCTGGCGGTTCTGACTGGCGCGATCATGTTCGCCATTCTCGGCAAGGACCCGCTGGCGGCGCTTTACGTCTATTTCATCGAGCCGCTGACCGAGTTGTGGTCGATCCACGAGCTGCTCATCAAGGCCGCGCCCCTGATCCTGATGGGGGCCGGGCTATCGGTCTGCTACCTTTCAAACAACTGGAACATCGGCGCCGAGGGCCAGTTCATCATGGGGGCTTTGGCCGGTTCGATATTTCCGGTCCTGTTCACCGACCTCCAAACCCCATTCGTTCTGCCCATGATGATGGCGTTCGCCATTGTCGGCGGCGCGCTTTGGGCAGGCATTCCCGCGCTGCTCAAGGCGAAATTCAACACAAACGAAATCCTCGTCAGCCTGATGCTCGTCTATGTGGCCGAGCTGATCCTCGACTATCTGGTGCGCGGCCCCTGGCGCAATCCGGGCGGCATGAATTTCCCCGAATCGGTGCGCTTCCATTCTTTCGCCCGCATCCCCGAATTGATGCCAGCCGATGGCCGCGCCAATTGGGGGATCGTGATTGCGGTCATCGTGGCCATCGCCATCTGGGTCATGCTCTCGCGCACGCTGAAGGGCTTTGAGATCAAAGTGCTCGGCACCAGCCCCCGCGCCGGCAAATTCGCCGGGTTCGATGCGAAAAAGATGATCTTTTTTTCCTTCCTCCTTGCCGGTGGGTGCGCGGGGCTGGCGGGCATCATCGAAGTGGCGGGCGCCTCGGCGCAGCTGCGCCCCATCATCTCGCCCGGCTACGGGTTCACCGCCATCATCGTGGCGTTCCTGGGCCGCCTTAATCCGCTCGGCGTGATCGTCGCCGGGCTGGTGCTGGCCCTGACCTATCTCGGGGGCGAAGCCGCGCAGATCTCGCTCGGCCTTTCCGACAAGGTCGCCCGCGTCTTTCAGGGTGCCCTGCTGCTCTACATCCTGGCCTGCGATACACTCATCCACTACCGCATCCGCCTCGTGCGCGCGCCAAAGGCATCCGAGAGCATAGCCGATGCTTGAGTCGATCCTTCTCACCATCGCCACCGCCGCAACGCCGCTGTTGCTCGCTGCCATCGGCGAGCTTGTCGTAGAGCGCTCGGGCACTCTCAACCTCGGTGTCGAGGGCATGATGGTCATGGGCGCCGTCGGCGGCTTCGTGGGCATGATCCTCACGGGAAACCCGTTCATCGGCGCCCTTGTCGGCGTTCTGTTCGGCACCGCGCTATCGCTGCTCTTTGCCGTGCTCGCCCTCACCCTCGCCACCAACCAGTACGCCACGGGACTTGCCCTGACCATTCTGGGTCTTGGCCTATCGGGCCTGATCGGCGAACCCTATGTCGGCCGCTCGGCCGTGCGCATGCCGGTTCTCGATATCCCGGTGCTCTCAGACATCCCGATCATCGGCCGCCTGCTGTTCGGCCAGGACCCGATTTTCTATATCTCGATAGCGCTGGTCATCGCGGTGGCCTGGTTCCTGTTCAGGACCAAGCAGGGCCTGACCCTGCGCTCGATCGGCGACAATCCGCAGTCGGCCCACGCGCTGGGCATCGGGGTTATCCGCTATCGCTATCTGGCCGTCCTGTTCGGTGGCGCTTGCGCTGGGCTCGCCGGCGCGCATCTCTCGCTCGTTTACACGCCGCAATGGACCGAGAACATGTCGGCCGGACGTGGCTGGATCGCGCTGGCGCTCGTAGTGTTTGCCTCCTGGCGCCCGGCGCGGGTGCTGGCCGGCGCCTATCTGTTCGGCGCGGTGTCCATCGGTCAACTACACGCCCAGGCTCTGGGGATCGGTATTCCGTCCCAGTTCCTCTCGGCGCTCCCCTATCTCGCCACCGTCGTGGTTCTGGTCTTGATTTCCCAGAACCGGCGGCTGACGCTGATCAACACCCCGGCCTCGCTCGGCAAGAGCTTCGTGCCGGATCGCTAAAAAACTCAAGTTCAAGGAAGGGACACTCATGAAAACGCTCCTCTCAACCCTTGCGGCAGCCACGGCGCTGTCGCTGACTCTCGTTCCCGCCGCCATGGCCCAGGACGAGCCGGTCGAAGCCTGCTTCGTCTATGTCGGTTCGCACACCGACGGCGGCTGGAGCCAGGCCCACGACATCGCCCGCCTAGCCGTCGAGGAAGAATATGGCGATGCTGTCGAAACCCGCTTCATCGAGAACGTCGCCGAAGCCACCTCGGAAGGCGCCATCGAGCGCATGGCGCGTTCGGGCTGCGATATCATCTTCACCACCTCTTTCGGCTTCATGGACCCCACCATTGCCGTCGCCGAGCGCTTCCCGGAGGTGCTGTTCGAGCACGCCACGGGCTATAAGACCGCGCCGAACGTTTCGGTCTACAATTCGCGCTTCTATGAGGGTCGCTACATCCAGGGCGTCATCGCCGCCTCGATGTCCGAAGCGGGCGTTGCCGGCTATATCGGCTCGTTCCCGATCCCCGAAGTGGTGCAGGGCATCAACGCCTTCATGCTCGGCGCCCAGTCGATCAACCCCGATTTCGCCGTCAAGGTGGTCTGGGCCAATTCCTGGTACGATCCCGGCGCGGAAGCCGACGCGGCCAAGGTCCTGATGGACCAGGGCGTCGATATCATCACCCAGCACACCGATTCCACCGCACCCATGCAGGAAGCCGCCGCCCGCGGCATCAAGGCCTTCGGGCAGGCTTCCGACATGATCGAAGCCGGTCCCGAGACACAGCTCACGGCAATCGTGGACACCTGGGCGCCCTACTACATCGAGCGCGTCGGCGCGGTGATCGACGGCACCTGGGAAACCTCCGATAGCTGGGACGGGCTGGTCGACGGCATCCTGACCATGGCGCCCTATACCAACATGCCCGAAGAGGTCGCCGCGCTGGCCGAGGAAACCGAGCAAGCCATCAAGTCCGGCGAACTCGTTGTCTTCACCGGCCCCATCACCAAGCAGGACGGCAGCGTCTGGCTCGCCGAAGGCGAACAGGCCGATGACGGCACCCTGCTGGGCCTGAACTTCTACGTCGAAGGCGTGGACGACCAGCTTCCGCAATAAGCCCGGACGCACTGTCAATCGAAGGCGGCGGCAGCAATGCCGCCGCTTTTGTTTCTTGACCCCGTCCCCGCCTCACGACACCCTGATAACAACCAAAAACGGAAGCCAACCGATGACCGATGCCGCCACTCTCGCCCGTATGATCCGCGCCGGACGCGGGTCCGAGCCTGCCGATCTGGTCATCAGGAACGTCAAGCGCCTCGATATCATCACCGGCGAGATCGTCCAAACCGACATCGCCATCGTCGCCGATCGCGTCGTCGGCACCCATAGCCGCTATGAAGGCAGGACTGAAATCGATGGCGCGGGCCGTTTCGCCGTTCCCGGTTTCATCGATACCCACCTCCATATCGAATCCTCGCTCGTTACCCCGCTCGAATTCGACCGCTGCGTGCTGCCCCATGGCGTGACCACCGTCATTTGCGATCCTCACGAAATCGCCAACGTCCTTGGCGCCCAAGGCATCCGCTATTTCCTCGATTGTGCCGAACGATCGATCATGGACATCCGCATCAATCTGTCTTCCTGCGTGCCGGCCACCCCCTTCGAGACCGCAGGTGCGCGGCTCGAGATCGACGATCTTTTACCCTTTGCCGACCATCCCAAGGTCATTGGGCTGGCCGAAATGATGAACTTCCCCGGCGTCATCAATACCGATCCAGCCATTCTGGCCAAGCTTGAAGCCTTCCAGCACCGGCACATGGACGGCCACGCACCATTGCTGTCCGGGCTCGACCTCAACGCCTATCTCGCCGCCGGCATCCGCACCGACCACGAGGCGACAAGCGCAAAGGAGGCCCGCGAGAAACTCTCCAAGGGCATGGCCATCCTCATTCGCGAGGGTTCGGTGTCAAAGGACCTCGATGCTCTGGCCGAAATCCTCGATGAGAACACCTCAGCTTTCGTCGCGCTGTGCACCGACGACCGCAACCCGCTTGATATCGCCGAAGAAGGTCATCTGGATTCTTCGATCCGCCGCCTGATCGCCCATGGCTGTCCTCTCCATCATGTTTATCGCGCCGCATCCCATTCCGCCGCGCGCATTTTCGGCCTCAAGGATCGCGGCCACGTAGCGCCGGGCTGGCGCGCCGACATCGCCCTGCTCGACAGTCTGGACGACTGCCGGGTTTCAGATGTCGTGTCCGCCGGTCGGCTCGTTACCGAAACGCTCTGGGCCGCCCGCGAACAGGTCGCCCCGGTCGGTCTCGATTCCATGAAGGCCAAGCCGGTCGAGGCATCGGCTTTCATCACCGCACCCAATCCGGACAGGAATGAAGTCCCGGTGATCGGCGTCAAACCTGGCCTCATCCTAACCTTCCGCGAGAGCGCGGCCCTGGCCAGCGATGAAGCCGGCCTCAAGCCCGACACCGCTGCCGATGTCATCAAGGTGGCCGTCATCGAACGGCACGGCATCAACGGCAATATCGGTCGGTCTTTCGTCAAGGGCTTCGGGCTCAAGCGCGGAGCCATTGCCTCGTCGGTCGGTCATGACAGCCACAACATTACAGTTGTCGGCGTCACCGATGAGGACATGGCGCTGGCGGTCAATCGACTCATCGAAATCGGCGGAGGCTTTGCCGTGGCCTGCGAGGGTGAAATCCTTGCGGACCTCGCCCTGCCCATCGCGGGATTGATGAGCCAGGAGCCCTTCGAGATCGTCACCGAACATCTCGAACATTTGCGTGCGGCGGCAAAAGCGCTCGACTGCACCCTGCCCGAACCCTTTCTCCAGGTGGCGTTCCTCGCCCTGCCGGTCATCCCGCACCTGAAAATGACCGACAACGGACTGTTCGATGTCGACGCGTTCGATTTCGTTTCATGAATGTACCCGGCTTGATAAAGCCACTTTCCCTCTTATCTCTTAGGGCATGACCAAAGAGCGGACCCGCCTCGAACGCCTGTTCCTACGCCTCGAAGCGCGTTTCCCGCGTTTCGCCATGGTCATCTATGTCCTGCGCCAGCCCTGGGCCATGCTCATCCGCATCCCGCTCGGCATCCTGCTTTGCGTCGGCGGCCTCGCATCCTTCCTGCCATTCCTCGGTCTCTGGATGTTGCCGCTCGGCCTGCTGCTGCTGGCCATCGACCTGCCCTTCCTGCGGCGGCCGATGAGTTCGACGATCCTGCGCGGCGAACGCCAGTTCAAGCTCTGGCGCCGCAGCCGTCGCGACCGCAAGACTTCCACGCCGCCGGGGTAGTTCGGAGAAATCTCTTGCCAGAGTGCATATGATGGATAACCATTATATCGCATAACAACTGGGAGGAGAGACCATGAGGTTATGGACAAACGGGCTGCTGGCCATGGCAGCATTGACCGCCGTCGCGCTTGCATCGACCGGCACTTCGGCCCAATCCCTGGCCTGCGCCGACATCACCACAGAAAGCTTCGGCATTGAGGGACTCGTCATCGAAACCGCCGGGCCCGTCGCCGCTGGCGAGGACTTCGCGGTAGATCATTGCCGCATCCAGGCCGCCATCGATCAGCGTACCGGCGTCGACGGAGCCGATTACGCCATAGGTTTTGAAATCCGGCTGCCCGACCAATGGAACGGCGATTTCGTGCACCAGTTCAACGGCGGCAATGATGGCAGCATCGTCCCCGCCACGGGCTCGCTGCTGGGCGGCATGGCGGACGATACCGCCCTGGGCCGCGGTTATGCCGTTGTTTCCAGCGATGCCGGCCATCGCGGCGACGCCAATCCCGACGCCGGTCTTGCCGGGGGCGCCCGGTTCGGGCTCGACCCTCAGGCCCGCTCCGATTACGGCTATGGTGCCGTTGCAAAGCTCCATCCGATCGCGCTCGAGATGGTTCAGGCCTTTTATGGCGAAGCTCCCGAATACGTTTACGGCGTGGGCGGCTCGAACGGCGGCCGTCATGCCATGGTCGCCGCCGCCCGTATGCCGGACGCTTTCGACGGCCTGCTTGCCGGATATCCGGGCTTCAATCTGCCCAAGGCAGCTGTCCAGCACGCATGGGACGTCCAGGCGTTCAGCGCTATCAATCCAGATATAAGGGCTGCGTTCACGCCTGAAGACCTCCAGGTGGTCGCCGACGCCATTCTCGCCGCCTGCGACGAACTCGATGGGCTTGCCGACGGTATCGTGGGCGATACCGATTCGTGCCAGGCCACCTTCGACGTCGCATCGGTGCAATGCGCTGACGGTGCCAACGGCCAATGCCTGACCTCAGCCCAGGTCCAGGCTCTGCGAACCATCCACGGGGGGCCTGTCAATTCGGCTGGTGACGCGCTCTATTCCGATTGGCCGTGGGATATCGGCATTGCTTCACCCGACTGGCGCTTCTGGAAGCTCGAAAGCGGCATTCCGCCCTGGAACGGCATGCCGCTTATCGCGGTGATGGGCTCGTCCTCGCTTGCCCAGATCTTCACCACCCCGCCGACCGAAATTGACGGCACACCTGACGCTCTCGAACAATATCTGCTCGATTTCGACTTCGACACCGACGCCGCCGCAATCTTCGAAACCGCCGATGGATTTGAAGAATCCGCTGTAGAGTTCATGACCCCTCCGGGCGCCGATAATCCAGAGTTGACCCAATTCCGCGATGCGGGTGGCAAGCTGATCGTCTTTCATGGTGTGTCCGACCCGGTCTTTTCGGTCAACGATACGACCGATTGGTATTCGATGCTTGATGCCAACAATGGCGGCGACGCTGAGGACTTCGCGATGTTCTACCGCGTTCCAGGCATGCCGCATGGTGTCGGTGGTCCGGCGACCGACCGGTTCGATTTTTTCTCCAGCCTTGTCGAATGGGTGGAAAATGGAACCCAACCCGGACCTGTGGTGGCCGAGGTGTCGGAGGACAATACGGCACTCGCCGACATTGCCGGCGCAACCCGCAAGCTCTGCCCCTATCCGATGGTCACGGCCTATGTCGGTGACGATCCAATGAGCGAAACGAGCTTTACCTGCCAGTGAGTGCGAAAGGCCCGCCAGATGGCGGGCCTTTCCCTATGAGCGCGCTGCCTTCTTTTCCGCCCGCTTGGCGTGCAGGATCGGCTCGGTGTAGCCCGAAGGCTGTTCGACCCCTTCAAGCGCAAGCGCCAAGGCGGCCTGAAAGGCGATGGAGTGCTCCGGATCACCGCTCATGGCCTCATATTCCGGATCGCTCGCATTTTGTTCATCGACGACCCTGGCCATCCGCGTAAACGTCGCCACCACCTCATCCTGGGTTACCACCCCATGCCACAGCCAGTTGGCAATGGCCTGCGATGAGATGCGGCAGGTCGCCCGGTCTTCCATCAACCCCACATCGTTGATGTCGGGCACTTTCGAACACCCCACGCCCGCATCGACCCAGCGCACCACATAGCCCAGAATCCCTTGCGCATTGTTGTCGAGCTCACGCTGGATCTGCTCGGCCGAAAGCGTCGCGGGATCGAGCGCCGGCATGGAGAACAGTTCGGTCAATGTCGGGATGGGCTCGTTGTGCCGGCGCTTCTGCGCTTCGAACACGTCGACCTCGTGATAGTGCAACGCGTGCAGCGTCGCCGCCGTCGGCGAGGGAACCCATGCGCAATTGGCGCCCGATTTCGGGTGACCGATCTTCTGGTCCATCATCGCCGCCATGTCGTCGGGCCGGGCCCACATCCCCTTGCCGATCTGGGCGCGGCCGGTCAGCCCGCAGGCAATCCCGATGGTGACGTTTCGATCTTCATACGCCCCGATCCAGCGTTCGGCCTTGATCTGGTCCTTGAGCAGCACCGGCCCGGCTTCCATCGACGTATGGATTTCATCGCCGGTGCGGTCCAAAAATCCGGTGTTGATGAAGAATACCCGCTCGCGCGCCGCATAAATGCAGGCCTTAAGATTGGCCGACGTCCGCCGCTCCTCGTCCATGATGCCGATCTTGATGGTGTTGAGCGGCAGCCCGAGGATTTTTTCCACCTCGCCGAAAATGTTGCACGCAAACAGCACCTCGGTCGGCCCATGCATCTTGGGCTTGACGATATAGATCGAGCCGGTTGTCGAATTGGCCTTCAGCTTGCGATCGTGCAGGGCACAAAGCGTCGTGATGGCCGCATCCATCAGCCCCTCGCCGATCGGCTGGCCCTCCGCATCGAGGATGGCGTTCGTGGTCATCAGATGCCCGACATTGCGCACCAGCAAGAGCGCACGCCCTTTGAGCGTGAGCGGCGATCCATCCGCCGCCGTATAGACCCGGTCCGCATTGAGCGTACGCGTGACGCTCTTGCCACCCTTTTCGAAAGTATCGGCCAGATCGCCCTTCATCAGCCCAAGCCAGTTGCGATAGACACCCACCTTGTCCTCGGCGTCCACCGCCGCAACCGAATCCTCGCAATCCTGAATCGTGGTCAGTGCGCTTTCGACAACGACATCGGCGAGATGGGCAGGATGGTCCTTGCCCACAAGATGTTTCGGATCGATCACCAGTTCGACATGCAGCCCGTGGTGCCTGAGCAGAATGCGCAATACGTCGCCATCGCGCGAGTAACCGGCAAAAGCGTCCGGATAGGCGAGCTTGGCGGGCCCATCCTGGCTTTCGATCACCAGCCTGGCGACATCGCCCGAAATGTCCACACCATATCGCGTCACGGCCCAGTGCTTAACCCCAAGCAGCGGGAAAGCTTGGTCGAGGAAATGCCCGGCCCGTGCAAACACTTCGGCACCGCGTTTGGGATTGTATTGACGCCCCGGCGCCAGATCGCCCTCGCGCGCGATGACATCGGTGCCATAGAGCGCATCGTAGAGGCTGCCCCAACGCGCATTGGCAGCGTTGAGCGCATAGCGGGCGTTGGAAACCGGAACCACGAGCTGCGGCCCACAAACGGCAGCGATCTCAGGGTCGAGGTTCTCGGTTTCAATGCGGAAGTCTTCCGGCTCATCCTCGAGATATTTGATCTCGCGCAAAAACGTCTGGTAACCCTCGGGATCGTTCGCCACCGCTCCGTTGTCCCGATGCCAGCCATCGATCTGGTTCTGCATCCTGTCCCGGATTTCCAAGAGCTCGCCATTGCCCGGCATATAGGCCGCGACCAGTTCGGCAAATCCCGCCCAGAAGCTGTCCGAAGCGACATCGAGCCCCTTGAGCGCCTCCTGCTCGACAAAGCCGGCAAGCTGCTCATCGACCTGCAACCCGGCCCTTTTGACATAGCTGCTCATCTGCAAATCTCCTGATCGTTTCCCGCCCAGCTAGCGCGCCAGCCTGGTCCCGCCAAGCTGTTGTGGAAAACCCTTCCACGATGTGGAAATCAACCCAAGCGCGTCTTGGCCGCCTCGCCCGCCACATAGGTCTGGGCAATCACCCGGTCATCCCCGCATGTCTGGAGCAGGAACAACTCTTCGCCAAGGCTTTCCACCTGTTCCATCTTGAGCGCCATATGCGGCAGGGCCCGGGCATCGAGCACGACCATATCCGCATCGGCACCGGGCGTCAGCGTACCGATCTTGTGTTCGAGCGACAAAGCCCGCGCATTGCCCAACGTCATCATGAAAAAGCTCTCGAGCGGCGACAGTCTCTGGCCACGCAGTTGCAGCACCTTGTAACCCTCGTCGAGCGTGCGCAGCATCGAATAGGAGGTTCCCCCGCCCACATCACTCGCCACCCCGATTCGCACATTGGACGCCATCAGCCGCTCGCGGTCGAACAAACCGGACCCGATGAACAAATTCGATGTCGGACAGAACACCGCCACCGATCCGGTTTCCGAGACAGCGGCGATTTCGCGGTCGGTCATGTGAATGCAATGGCCGAGCAGCGTCCTGGGGCCCAACAACCCGTAATGCTCGTAAATGCCGATATAATCGGGCAGATTGGGATAAAGCTCCCGAGCGAAGGCGATTTCTCCCAGGCTCTCGTTCACATGCGTCTGGACATAGGCGTCGGCAAATTCACGCACCAGATCCTGCGCCATCTCCAGCTGCGCATGGCTAGAGGTCAGCGCAAACCGCGGGGTTATCGCGTAATGCAATCGCCCCACGCCGTCCCACTTCTCAAGCAGCGCCTTGCTCTCGTCATAGCCGCGCTGCGGTGTATCGAGCAGCCCTTCGGGCGCATTGCGATCCATCATCACCTTGCCGGCGACCATGCGCATGTCGCGCCTTTTCGCTTCGGTGAAAAACGCGTCCACCGATTGTGGATGCACCGAGCAATAGACCGCCGCCGTAGTCGTCCCGTACCGCACCAGTTCGTCACAGAACAATGAGGCGATCCGCGCCGCATGCTGGGCATCGGCAAAGCGCTGTTCCTCCACGAACGTATAGGTGTTGAGCCATTCCAGCAGGTCCTTGGCGTAGGACCCGATCACCTGCATTTGCGGATAATGGATATGGGTGTCGATGAACCCCGGCATGATCAGATTGGGCCGGTGGTCGATCACCTCCGCCTTGGGCGCAACAAGCTTGAGCCCTTCATTGTACTCGCCGACCGAAACGATCCGGCCTTCGTCGACAACCACCGCACCGTCCGCGATATAGCGATAGCTTTGGTGATCGTCCGCCCCCGCCGGCTCGGAGATGAAGGTCAGGACGCGGCCGCGCAGGATCTTCGCCGTCACAGGCCCCGCTCCCCGGTGACCGACTGATACCAGACGGTCAGCATCTGCCGCTCCTCGTCGGTCATGAACGACACATTGCCCGGCGGCATGGCGTGGCTGCGGGCCGACTGGATGTAGATCTCGCGCGCATGCTCGGCGATCAATTCGGGCGTATCGAGCCGCACATCCTTTGGCGCCATAGGGACGCCTTCATAGGCCGGCTCTGCCGCATGGCACATCGAGCATCGGCCGAGCACGATATTGGACGCCTCCTGAAAATGGGCATCGTCCATGAAGGCCTGCGACGCCTGACTCAAACTCTCCGCTTCCATGCGCGTCCTGGGATAGCTCGAGAGCCAGACAATCCCGATAAACAGCACCAGTGCCAGGGCAAACGTCCAGTATTCCCGCCGCCCCGTCGAGTGCATGGTGTTGAAGAAATGCCGGATCAGAACCCCGATCAGAAAGATCAGCCCGGCGATCGCCCAGCTGTATTCGGTCGCGAACGCCAGCGGATAATGGTTCGAGAGCATGAAGAACAGCACCGGCAGCGTCAGGTAGTTGTTGTGAACACTGCGCTGCTTGGACTGCGCGCCCAGCGCCGGATCGGGCGCCTCGCCCGCCTTCATCGCGGCGACGATTTTCTTTTGGTTGGGGATGATGATGAAGAACACATTGGCCGACATGATCGTGGCCGTGAACGCCCCCATATGCAGGAACGCGGCGCGGCCCGTGAACACCTGCATATAACCCCAGGACATGGCCAGAAGGATCACGAACAAGACGATCATGAGCCCGTTCTGGCTCTTGCCTAAAGGCGATTTGCACAAAAGGTCGTAGAGCACCCAGCCCAGCGCCAGCGAGGCCAGCGATATGGAAATCGCTATTGGCGCATCGACATCGAACACGGTGCGGTCGATCAGGAACAGGTCGGCGCCCGCATAATAGACGATGATGAGCATCGCGAACCCGGTCAGCCAGGTCGAATAGCTCTCCCATTTGAACCAGACAAGGTGTTCGGGCAGGTTCGGCGGCGCGACCATATATTTGTTGACGTGATAGAACCCGCCCCCATGCACCTGCCACTCTTCGCCCTGCACGCCGGCGGGCAGATCGGCATGCTTGCGCAGCCCCAGATCGAGCGCGATGAAATAGAAGGACGATCCGATCCAGGCGATCCCCACGATCACATGGCTCCAGCGCACGGCGAACGCCATCCATTCCCAAAACAGCGTGAAATCAGTCATTTTTGATTTTGCCCCAACTCCAAATCCGGTCCGGCCAATGCCCGTAGGATCTCGGCCGCCGTGAGCGCCGCGATCACCTCGGGCCGCTTGTCGTGAACATCGGCCCCGCCGATCGGCATGGCAAGCCTTTCGACCATCCCCCTATCCAGCCCCATGTCCGAAAGCCAGCTTTTGAAGGTGGCCTTTTTTGTTTTCGACCCGATCATCCCCACATAAGCGGCATCCTCACGCAACAGCGCTTCGGACGCGATGAGAAAATCGAGCCCGTGATCGTGGGTGAGAACCACAAAGCACGATCCCTTTGGCGCCTCCCGCACCAGCGCTTCTGCCACCGGAACATGCCGCGCTTCCACGCCGTGGGGCACCTTGGCAATCTCGGCGGCGCGATTGTCCACCACCAGGGTACGCAATGGCAGGAGCGACAGCGCCTGCCCCAGCGCATTGCCCACATGCCCGGCCCCGAACACATAGACATGGGGACGCGCCATATAGGCCCTTTCGGCCCGCACCCGCACGTCCTGGGCAACATCGGCATCCACGGCCCGCATGCCGATGCCGACTCGCCCGCCGCAGCATTGCCCGATCTCGGGACCCAACGGGATATCGAGGGCAGCGGCGGCTTCGCCCGACGCAATGGCCTCCCGTGCGCGCCGGATGGCCAGAAATTCAAGCTGACCACCGCCGATGGTACCGATTCCCCCGTCGGGCGAAACAAGCATCCACGCTCCCGCCTCGCGCGGTGTCGACCCCTTCGCTTCCGTCACTTCGACAAGCACGGCCTGGCTGTGACGGTCGAGAAAATCGCGCAGCTGTTGCGGGGTGACGCTCACCGCTCCGCCGCCTCGCGCCGGAGCCGTTCGATGGTCATCAGCACGCGTTCGGGTGTGGCCGGAGCGTCCATGCGCGGCGCAATCTTATAGTCGGCCACGCTCGCCGCCGCCATCGAAAGCGCTTCGAGCACCGAAAGCGCCAGCATGAACGGCGGTTCGCCAACCGCTTTGGACCGGCGGATGGTTGGGGCCGTGTTGGCGGACCATTCAGCCAGCCTCACGTCGAAGATCTTGGGCACATCGGATACGACGGGAATCTTGTAGGTGGAAGGCGCGTGGGTGCGCAATTGCCCCTTTTCGTCCCACCACAATTCCTCTGTGGTCAGCCAACCCATGCCCTGGACGAACCCGCCCTCGATCTGCCCGATATCGATGGCCGGATTGAGCGACTTGCCGACGTCGTGCAGGATATCGACCCGCTCGACCATGTATTCGCCCGTGAGGCTATCCACCACCACTTCCGAGCACGCCGCACCATAAGCGAAATAATAGAAGGGCTGCCCCTTGCCCGCCGCCCGGTCCCAATGGATGTCGGGCGTTTTGTAGAACCCTGCCGCTGAAAGCTGCACGCGGGCCAGATACGCCTGGTCGATGAAATCGGCCCAGTCATAGCGCTGATTGCCCACCATCACGCAATTGGGTTCGAACGAAACCGCGTCCTCGGGCACCTTGAATTTGTCCATCGCGAACCGGACAAGGCGGTCCTTGATCTGCTCGGCGGCGTTGGCGGCCGCCATGCCGTTAAGGTCGGATCCCGACGAGGCCGCCGTCGCTGATGTATTGGGCACCTTGCCTGTCGTCGTTGCCGTGATCTTGACCTTGTCGAGATCGATCTGGAAGCAATCGGCCAGAACCTGCGCCACCTTGATGTAAAGCCCCTGCCCCATCTCGGTGCCGCCATGGTTGAGATGCACCGAGCCATCACGATAGACATGGACCAACGCCCCGGCCTGATTGAAGGCGGTCATGGTAAAGCTGATGCCGAACTTGACCGGCGTCAGTGCGATGCCGCGCTTGAGCACCCTGGAGGTCTTGTTGAGGGCGACAATCGCCTCGCGCCGCCTGCGATAGTCCGAACCCGCCTCAAGTTCATCGACAACCCGTCCGATGATGTTGTCGGTTACGGTCTGATGGTAGGGCGTGAGGTTGCGCTCGGTTTCGCCATAGAAATTGACCTTGCGGATATCGAGCGGGTCCTTGCCCAGCGCGTAGGCGATGTCCTCGATCCAGCGCTCGCATCCAACCATGCCCTGCGGCCCGCCGAACCCGCGAAACGCGGTGTTTGAGACGGTATTGGTCTTGAGCGGTTGGCTGACCAGCCGCACATTGGGATAGAAATAGGCATTGTCGGCATGAAACAGCGCCCGGTCGGTCACCGGCCCGGAAAGGTCCGCAGAAAACCCGCAGCGCGCCGCAAACACCGCATCCACGGCTTCGATCCGCCCGTCATCGTCATAGCCGACTTCGTAATCGACGACGAAATCGTGCCGCTTTCCGGTGGCAATCATGTCATCGTCCCGGTCGGGCCTGATCTTGACGGCGCGGTTGAATTTCTTTGCGGCGATAGCCGCCACTGCGGCAAAAAGATTGCTCTGGGTCTCCTTGCCCCCGAACCCTCCGCCCATGCGGCGCACCATGACATTGACCGCATTGGAGGGCACGCCCAGCGCATGGCCCACCATATGTTGGACTTCGCTCGGGTGCTGGGTTGAAGAGTGGACGGTGACCTCGTCGTCCTCCCCGGGGATCGCCATGGCGATATGGCCCTCGAGGTAGAAATGGTCCTGCCCGCCCATTTCCATCGAACCTTTGACCCGGTTTTTGGCACCCGCCATCCCCGCCGCGACATCGCCGCGTTCGAGCTTCATACCCGGCGTCACCAGCTTCCCGCCCGCTTGGCGCGCCGCGCCGACATCGAGCGCGAAGGGCAATTCGGCATAGCTCACCTGCGCCAGCTTTGCGGCCCGCCGCGCTGCCTCGCGCGTCGTTGCGACCACGGCAAACAGCGGCTGGCCATAAAACTCCACCAGCGTTTGCGCAAAGATCGGCTCATCATGCTTGCCGGGCTGGGAAATATCGTTGTGGCCGGGCACGTCGTCTGCGGTCAGAACGCCGACGACGCCGGGTGCCTGCCGTACGGCTTCGAGCCCGAGCGATTGAATTTCGCCATGTGCATTGGTCGATAAGCCAAGATACGCATGCAGCGTGCCGGCGGGTTCAAGCATGTCGTCGATATATTCAGCCGTCCCCGATACATGCTTGTGCCCGGAATCATGCTTTTGCGGCACGTGCACGCCGCCGCGGATAGCAGGCTTGTTGTCGAGCGCCGTCATTATGCCACCTCGTGTCGAACGATATGGCTCGGCCCTTCGACGGTCTCGAAATAGAAGCGTTTGAGAAGATTTTTTGCTGCCAGCATCCGATAATCGGCGCTGGCCCGCCAATCGGTGAGCGGCTGAAAATCCTCCTCGAACTTGCCCAGCGCCGCTTCGACCGTTTCAAGGATCCAGGGCTTGCCGATCAGCGCGGTCTCCACCGCCCTTGCCCGCTTGGGCGTTGCCGCCATGCCGCCATAGGCGATGGTCGCTGCGGCCACCATCCCGTCGGCAATTTTCACACGAAACGCCCCAAGCGTGGCCGTGATATCCTCGTCGCGCCGCTTGGTGACCTTGTGTACGCCGAACAGTTCGCCCGCCGCCGGCAAAGGCACCGAGACGCTTTCGACGAACTCGCCCTTTTCCCGGTCCTGCTTGCCATACGCTATGAAGAAATCTTCGAGCTTGAGCACGCGACGGGTCTCACCCCGGCGCAGCGTGATTTCCGCACCCAGCGCGATTAGCGGCGGCGGGGTGTCGCCGATGGGCGAGCCGTTGGCGATATTGCCGCCGATGGTTCCCATGGCCCGCACCTGCGCCCCGCCGATCCGATCAAACATTTCGACCATCTGCGGGATATGGGTGGCAATGGTCTCGAACGCCCTGGCGTAACTCACCCCGGCCCCAAATACGATCCGCCCGTCCTCGACGGCAATCTCGCCCATCAGATGCCCCACGATCACCACCGGGGCGATCTCGCGCATGAATTTGGTGACCCACAGCCCCACATCGGTCGCACCGGCAACAATCGTCGCCTCGGGCATCTCGGTCAGCACCGCGGCAAGATCATCGACATCGGCCGGAACGACCGTCTTGCCGCGCGTGCCCTCGACGATCACCCGCCGCCCGTCCCTGAGCGCCGTCAGCTTCGCAACGATCTCCTCGCGCTCCCTGTTGAGCGCGTCTTCGACCATCGACCCATAGTTTGACACCGCCTGCGCCGCCCGCACAATGGGAGCATAGCCCGTGCAGCGACACAGGTTGCCCTGCAGGGCCTTTTCGATCTCTGGAACCGAAGGGCTGGGATTGGCGAGCCAGAGCCCATAAAGGCTCATCACGAACCCCGGCGTACAGAACCCGCACTGGCTTCCGTGGAAGTCGACCATGGCCTGCTGCACCGGATGCAACCCGCCGTCAGGACCCTTCAGATGCTCGACGGTCACCACATGCGCACCGTCCAGCATCGAAACCAGCATTATGCACGCATTTGCAGGCAAATATCGCACAACTCCACCACTTATACGGCCAACAATGACAGTGCATGCCCCGCAATCGCCTTCCGCACAGCCTTCCTTGGTGCCACGCAAAACCCGGTCCAGCCGCAGGAAATCGAGCAGTGTCCGATCCGGCTCGAGCGCATCGAGCTCGACCAGATTTTCGTTCAAATAGAAGCGGATAGCAGTGCGCGGGTCCAAGATCAGCTCCCGCGATAAGTCGAATAGCCGAAGGGCGAAACCAGCAGCGGCACGTGATAGTGCGCCCCACTGTCGCTTACCCGGAAATCGACGGAAACCACATCGAGAAATTCAACCCCTTTCCCATTGATTTCGCTGAAATATTTGCCGACATGAAAGCCCAGCCGATACGCGCCTTCGATAACCGCGTCCCCCTCGAGCAGAGGTCCATCGCAGCGCCCATCATCATTGGTGACCACCGATTTTTCCAACACAGCCCCGCCATCGTCCACCCTGTAAAGATCGATGGTCATACCCCTTGCGGGAGTCCCGTTCGCGGTATCGAGAACGTGGGTCGTCAGCCGTCCGATTGTGGTCATGCCTGCTCCAAGCGCCATTGGATTTCCCCTGACTATCAACCCAAAAATTTCCCCGCGAAAGGGGGCGGGCGCAGAATTTTTTACCACATGGTCCAAAAATTTGTGTCTAAGGTAAGCTCCTGTTTTCTCTGCCCGCCCTGGAGTGCGCCATGCGATATCCCCGCGATCTGGCCGGTTACGGCCCCAACCCGCCCCGCGCCGATTGGCCGGGCGGCGCCAATATCGCGGTCCAGTTCGTCCTCAATTACGAGGAGGGTGGGGAAAACAACATCCTGCATGGCGACGAGGCGTCGGAGGCCTTTCTCGCCGATGTTGTGGGCGCGGCGCCATGGCCCGGGGCGCGGCACTGGAACATCGAATCCATGTATGAATACGGCGCCCGCGCCGGGTTCTGGCGGCTGCATAAGCTATTCACGCAAAACAACCTGCCCGTAACGGTCTATGGCGTCGCCACCGCCCTGATGCGCGCGCCGCTCCAGGTGCAGGCCATGCTCGACGCCGATTGGGAAATCGCCTCCCATGGCTACAAATGGGTCGAGCACAAGGACATGCCGCGCGAACAAGAAGCCGCCCAGATCGCCGAAGCGGTGCGCCTGCACACCGTCGCGACGGGCTCGCGGCCGCTTGGTTGGTATACGGGGCGCTGTTCGATCAACACCGTGGACCTGGTGTCCGAACAGGGCGGCCTTGCCTATATCTCAGATACCTATGACGACGACCTCCCCTATTGGCGCGTTCACAACGCAAGACCACAGCTTATCATCCCCTACACGCTGGCGAATAACGATATGCGGTTCGTTACCGCTTCGGGCTTTGCCAATGGCGAAGAGTTTTTTCAGGCGCTCAAGGACAGCTTCGACTGCCTCTATCGCGAAGGCGAAGAGGGAAGCCCCAAGATGATGTCGATCGGGCTTCATTGCCGGCTGGTGGGACAGCCGGGACGGTTCGAGGGGCTCAAGCGGTTCGTTGACTACATCAAGGAGTTCGACAAGGTCTGGGTGGCAAAGCGGATCGATATCGCCCGGCACTGGGCCGACCATCACCCCTACCAGCCGCCCGCGCTGGCACCCTCGCAGATGGACGCCGAGAGCTTCATGGCAACCTTCGGCGGGGTGTTCGAACATTCCCCCTTCATTGCACAGCGCGCCTGGGAAGCCGAACTCGGGCCGGCGAATGACAGCCCGCTCGGCATCCACTTTGCCCTGCGCAACCAGTTCCGCATGGCATCGGACGACGAACGGCTCGGCGTGCTCAACGCCCACCCCGACCTCGCCGGAAAACTGGCCGCCGCCAAACGGCTCACCGCGGATTCGACCGCCGAGCAGGCCTCGGCCGGCCTCGATGCCTTGACCGACGACGAGCGGGAAACCTTCACCGACCTCAACACGCGCTATGTCGAGAAATTCGGCTTTCCCTTCATCATCGCCGTGCGTGACAACACCAAATCCACGATCCTCGAAGCGTTCAAAAATCGCCTGGAAAACGACCGGAATACCGAGTTCGCTACCGCATGCGCGCAGGTCGAACGCATCGCGCAATTGCGGATCGAGGCGCTTTATGCCGACTAATCGGCGGTGACTATATTGGCGTCGCGCGCCAGACGCCATTTGCCGTCCGCATCCTTGCGGAACAAGGTCAGCGTATAGCCGGACCGCGACATCGGCGGATTACCGTCAGTTCGCACGACGAGCGAAATCTTGTTACGGGTGAAGGCCCAATCGCCGAGCACCTTGAGCTCAATGATCTCGTTCGTCCCGTCGATGGACATCCCGGTGGGATTGCCTTGCGACAGCGTCGCGAACGTCTCCTTGCCGAATGGCTCACTGCCGACAACGGTGAAGACCACATCGTCGGCCATCAACGCGAGCACTGCGGCCGCGTCACCCGCGATCGTGGCATCCATCCACGTTTGCACCAGCGCCCGGATCTGCGTTTCGTCGTCTGTCATCACTGTCTCCCCACCTATTTGTAAAAGCCTTCGCGCAGATTGATGCCGTGTTCGACATAAGCCTTCATGGCTGCAAGCATGCCGGTCCAGCCCTCGCAATTGTTGTAGGATGATTTCAGCCCCGTCTCGGTCTGTTTCCAACCCTCTTCTGTGATCGAAACCAGTGTGCGCGTGTTGTCGTCGAGCGGCGCGAAAGTCATGGTGACCGTGGTGTCGTAATCGCCCGTCTCGTCGCCTTCAGGCGCAGCACCCCATGTGAGGACGATCTTTTCGTCCGGCACGACCTCGACAACGTTGACCGGGAACGCGCCGGGAAAATCGTGAAAGTCCCAAGTGACCGTGGCACCGGTTTCCAGGCGGCCCCTGGCACCCCCGGTTGTGAAATAGCCCGAGAGATTTTTCGGGTCGGCCACCGCCTCGAACACCTCATGGACCGGCTTTGAAATCCGGCCCGATACCGTGAATTTGAAGTCCATATCGTCAACTCCCGCTTGCGTTCCGCCCATTATGTTATAAATTTATAACATGTCAAGCGATGATGATTCGGACGTCATTTTCAAAGCCCTGGCCGACCGGAAACGGCGGGCGATCCTCGATGCCCTCAAGGACGAACCGAAAACCACGGGCCAGCTCGTCGCTCTGTTTCCCCAGGTCGACCGCTGCACCGTAATGCAGCACATGAAGGTGCTCGAAACCGCCGGACTGATCGTGGCCCGCAAGGAAGGCCGCGAGCGCTGGAACCATCTCAATGCCCTTCCCATCAAATCCATCCACGACCGCTGGATCGGCGACTACGCCCGCAACGCCGCCGGACTGATGTCGCGGCTGGAGGGTGAATTGAAGGCATGACAAACCCTCCGACGGCCAATGGCCTCGGCTTGCTGACTTTCTTGCTGGTCGCGCTTCCGAACCGAAAAACCGGTTCCCACTTTTTCTGGAAGCGCTCCAGACAGACGGCATGGGGCGATGAGCGCTCCGCATGATTTAGTTTTTATATGAAGCGATCATCGCCCCACGCATCCGGGGTTTTTGGCTTATGGCGGCGTCTCGGGCTGGGGTTTGTCGTCCGGGATATTGGCATTTTTAGTGGGTCGGTTGGCGAACCGGGAAACCGGTCCCCACTTTCCCTGCCAACCTCCCGTCGGTGCCCCTCTCCCTTTCGGGAGTACGACGTGGAACGCCTGGTTCCTCGTCCGGCCATCCGTCCGCTTTGGGCCTTCCCTGCGGCGACCCGCATGGAACCCGGATCGGTCTAGCCGGAAGCTCGTATGCATCCTCGTCCCTGGCGACACCGTGGGGGGAGAATGGCACGAGTGTCTGGGCGCGGGGATAAGTTTTTTGCGCGGCGCTTCCACCTTCACCCGCGTCATCCTTGGGCTTGACCCGGGGATCTGATGCGGCGAGGCAGCCGGTGAAGGGGTTGGGGACCGATGACGCGCCAACGAGCACCACTTCTGCCGCGCGTGCGGACGCCCTGCGGATCCCCGGGTCAAGCCCGAGGATGACGAAGGGAGTGGGGTGAGTGGTGGCGATGGAGCTGCGGGGGGCGGGCCCGGGGATGACGAAGGGGGTGAGGTGAACGGCGGTGATGGAGCCGCCGGGGGGCGGGCCCGGGGATGACGAAGGGAGTGGGATGAGCGGCGGTGATGGAGCCGCCGGGGGCGGGCCTGAGGATGACGAAGGGGTGGGATGAGCGGCGGTGATGGAGCTGCGGGGGGCGGGCCCGAGGATGACGCGGGGTGGGGTGAGCGGCGGTGATGGAGCCGCCGGGGGCGGGCCCGAGGATGACGAAGGGGGTGGGATATACGTTGGCGAAAAGGTTTTCGTAGGCTTCCCCTCTCCCCATCGCTGTCCCGGACATGATCCGGGACCCAGCAGCCTTGCCGACACTTCGGTGCGAATGGACAGGCACATGGGCCCCGGCTGGAGTTTATCCCGGCGAAAGCCGGGACCGGGGAAGCGAGGAGGCGGGGTGAAGCGCGAGGGGCGCACCACTACTGCGGTGCTCAATTGCAGCTCTGCAGCGGCCACGCGCGAGTTTCTCTCCTTGCCCATATTGCCAAATCGGGCTCGGCACTGTCAGTCTGATCATTTCGATTGACCGACAAGCGTTTCATGATGACCGATCGCCCCTATGCATCCGCCCCCGGCGGGCTACCGCCACAGACCCAGCTCCTGAGCGACCGAGCGGTGTTTACCGATGCCTATGCGGTGATCCCCAGGGGCGTCATGCGCGATATCGTGACCAGTTACCTGCCCTTCTGGGACAAGACGCGGCTGTGGGTGATCTCCCGCCCGCTGTCGGGATTTGCCGAAACCTTCTCCCAATACATAATGGAGGTCGCGCCCGGCGGTGGCAGCGACCGGCCCGAGCCTGACCCTAAGGCCCAGGCGGTGCTGTTCGTCACCGCCGGTGAGATTTCGCTTTCGCTGGCCGGAACCACATACACGCTGGCGGCCGGCGGCTATGCCTATATCCCGCCGGCCACCGAATGGACCCTGCGCAGCACCGGCGCGGCGCCTGCCCGCTTCCACTGGATTCGCAAAGTCTACGAAAAGGTCGATGGGCTCGACACCCCGCCCGCTTTCGTCTCCTCCGATCAGGAGGTTGAGCCGATCCCCATGCCCGACACCGACGGAGCATGGGCAACGACGCGTTTTGTCGATCCTGCTGATTTGCGCCACGACATGCACGTCAATATCGTCACCTTACAACCGGGAGCGGTCATCCCATTTGCTGAAACCCATGTCATGGAACACGGGCTTTATGTTCTTGAAGGCAAGGCGGTCTATCGGCTCAACCAGGACTGGGTGGAAGTGGAAGCGGGCGACTACATGTGGCTGCGCGCCTTCTGCCCGCAGGCCTGCTACGCGGGCGGTCCGGGGCCCTTCCGCTACCTGCTCTACAAGGACGTCAACCGGCACATGAAGCTGGGCCGTCCATGACGAAAACGATCATTGCAGCGCCACTGACCAAAGAAGCGTTCGCCCCGTTCGGGCAGGTGCTGACGATCGAGGGCGCGCATCACTACACCATCAACAACGGCATGACCGAACGCTTCCACGACCTGGCCAATGTCGAGATCGGCGGCGAAAACGGACGAACGCTGATCTCGATCTTTCGCGGCAAGCCCTATGAGCTGCCGTTGCGCCTGGCGCTGGTCGAACGTCACCCGCTGGGTTCACAGGCCTTCATGCCACTCCATCCCCGCCCCTTCCTCGTGATCGTCGCCCCCGACCAAGATGGCGTGCCCGGCACACCGCTTGCCTTCCTCACAGCCTCCGGAATGGGCATCAATATCGGACGCAATATCTGGCATGGCGTTTTGACGACGCTCGATCAGGAAGGCGATTTCCTCGTGGTCGATCGCGGCGGCGATGGCGACAATCTCGAGGAATATGTCTTCGATGTGCCCTATATCGTCGAGCTATCCAAACCCTGATCGGGAGGTTGGCGCCTAAATCCCCGCATACCAATCATAGCCGTGATCGGCCCAATAGCTGCCCTTGCCGCGGTGCAACTGGCCGAAATCGTCGACAAGTTCGATGCGGCGCAGATATTTGGCCATCTTGTAGCCGAGCTGGCGCTCGATCCGCACCCGGACCGGCGCGCCATTGCGCACCGGCAGGGCGCCGTCGTTCATGCCGTAGGCAAGAATGGTCTGGGGATGGCGCGCATCGATCAGGTCAACGCTTTCGTAATAGGGCGAGGCCGAGAGCCCGCCCCCGTAATTGTCGTAGCAGTGAAACACGCAATAGCGCGCATTGGCCGTGGGCCGGACCTCGTCAAGGATATTTGCCAGCGGCACACCGGTCCATTTGGCGATACAGCTCCAGCCCTCGACGCAATCGTGCCGGGTGATCTGGGTGCGCGATGGCATGTTGCGCAACTGCTCGAGCGAGTATGATTGCGGGGCTTCGACCAGCCCATCGACCACAAGCTGGTAATCGGCAAAATCATTGTTCCGCAGCGCCAGATAGTCGGCTTCCTGCGGATCGGTGGTTCCGTTGGGGCGCATGCCCTGACGGATTTCGCTTTCGGCAAATTCCTTGGCCAGCGTCTCATCGCCCAGAAGTAGCCTTTGCGCGGCAAGGGTCAGATCATTGGCCGAGGCCAGCGCATCGCGCACCGGATGGCCGGGCCGCAACAGGGAATCGAACTGTTCGCACCCCGCCAGCGTCAAACCGGCAATGCCCGCCGCCGACGCCGTGAGGAATTTTCGCCGCTGCACTGAAAAGCGCTTCATTTCTCTCCCTCCGTTTCGGGTTCGATCCTGTATTTGCCCGTAATCATCGAGCGCATCGTGTTGAGCGGTCCGGCCAGCACCACCATGGCGATGTGGATGACAAAGAACGTCACCAGCAACGCCATTGTGATGAAATGGATGGTCCGCGCCGTCTGCCGGCCGCCGAAGATTTCGATGAGCCACGGCCAGGCCGCGTTCATGCCCGGCGACATGGAAAGTCCCGTCAGAACGATCAGCGGGAACAGGATCAGCAGCACAATGGCGTAGCTGAGCTTTTGCAGCACATTGTAGTGCCGCCTGTGATGAAATTTCAGCCGCGCATGGGCGGCCACGTCCGATGGCAGCGACCTGATGTCTTTGGCCGTCGGAATGATGTCGCGCCGCAAATGCCCGTTGACGAGGCTGGCGAGGAACCAAACGAACATGGTGCCGACCAGCACCCAGCCGAAGAACAGATGCACAACGCGGCCCGTTGCGAGATCCTGATAGGACGGAATGGTGGCCCAGGCGGGAAAGCCGCGCACCCGCTCCTGGCCTTCGGGACCAGAATAGCCGAACACGCCCGTCGTATCGAAGCGTTGGCCGAAGATCGTCGTGATCCCCGAAATCGATCCGTCGGGATTGCGGATGGCGTTCATGGACAAGATGGAATTGGGAAACTCGAACCCCGATTCCTGCCCGACATAAAGGCGCGGGTGGGCGTTGAAGATCTGCAGCCCGGTCAGCAGCAGGAAAAACAGGCAGATCACCCACACCCAATGGGTGAGCCGCGTCCATATCGACTGGCGTTTGATGACCTGGCTGGCGGTCGTCTCCGGGCGTAGCGCTTCGGACATATTGCTCTCCCTGTGTCGGACGGCTTCGCCCCGTGGCACCAGCCGTTCGGGGCGAAGCGATATTAGAGCAGGCTCACTGCTGGGGCGCCATAGCATCCCCGGCCATCGGGTCGGCGTCCATGTTTTCGCCATTGTGCACCATATGACATGCTTCTTCGGCAGTCGCGGCCACTTGCGCAAATGTGATGGCCCGGGCCTGTTCGATGCAGAGCGCAAGATCGTCGTCCGACATCATCGAGGCCATGGACTCCATGGCCATGGAATCGCTCGCCATCGAGTCGCTGGCCATCGAGTCGCTGGCCATGCCGTCGCCTGCCATGGCGTCGCCCGCCATAGCATCTCCAGCCATCGCATCCTGGGCCTGCACGGCGGTAACCGGCAGGGCCAGGGCGAGAACGGCGGCGGCAAAGATCGTTTTGTTGAACATTGTCTAGGCTGTAGTGACGATTTAATGTTTTGGGATTCCCACATCGCGGCAAATCAGATTCAACGCTGACTTTTGGGAGGTCAGCGATGGATGGCGAGATTTTACGCGACGATCAGTGGGAACAGATCAAGCCGTTTGTCCCGGGCGGTCGCAAGGGCAAGCGCGGCCCACGTAGTGATGGGCGTCGGTTTTTCAATGCGCTTTTGTGGATGGCCCGGTCTGGTGGCCGCTGGCGCGATCTGCCCGAAGACCGGTTCGGTCCTTACCAGACGGTCAAGCGGCGCTATTACCGCTGGATCGAGATGGGCGTGTTTGATCGTCTGTTCGAGGCGGTCGCAAACGCTCCCGATCTCGAATGGTTGGCCATCGACGCCACAGTGATCCGCGCCCAGGCCCAGGCCGCAGGGGCGCGGCGAAAAAGGGGGGAGCGCAAACCCAGGCTCTCGGTCGCTCCCGTGGCGGTTTCGGCACCAAGCTCCATGCCGTAGTTGATGCGCTTGGCCTGCCGGTCCGCTTTGCGCTCGGGCCGGGTCAGCAAAATGATATGGCACCCGCCTGCGATCTGGTCGCCGGACTGGCCGCGGGCAAAGTTCTCGCCGACCGGGCCTATGACGCCGATAGCCTCCATGATGTCATTCTCGATGAAGGCGGCGAGCCAGTGATCCCGCCCCGCCGCCACCGCAAATACCAACATGGCTACGACAAGATCGCCTATCGGCAACGCTGGGGCATCGAAGGTTTTTTCGCCAAGCTCAAGCAGTGGCGCCGCATCGCAACTCGATATGACAAGCGAGCCGCCCACTTCCTAGGCTTCGTCAAAATTGCCAGCGTCATGCTGTGGCTTAAATGATTAAATCGTCACCACAGCCTAGTCTCCCTTGGGGTTGCGACCGCAGCTCACAGATACGGTACGTTCTCAACATTCGTTTGCGGTTCAACTCCGGTTACACCCTCACGAAATCGTGTTCCGAACTCGATTATTTCGCACTCGCGCTGTAACGTTTGGATGGCGTGGGACGAATAGGAGCCTGATGCATATGGATTCACTCGAAACGCGGCTCCGCGCGCTCGTGCTGTTGTCCCTCGAGGGCGACAAGCCGGCCTATCGGGAGCTTCTCGGCGAATTGACCCATTATCTGCGCATCTATTTTGGTCGGCGACTGGCTCCAACCCATGCCGCCAATGTCGAGGATCTGATTCAGGAGACACTTTTGGCCGTGCATACGAGACGTCTGACCTATGACGTGGCCCGGCCCTTCACCGCCTGGCTGCACGCCATTGCCCACTACAAGCTGGTCGACCATTTGCGCCGCCACTCCATCCGCCCCACAGTGCCGCTGGACGATGAAATGGCCGGTATCGTGCCGTCCGGAGACCTCTCCGCCCACGATCTCGACCGGATGCTCGGCACCTTGCCGGAGCGCACTTCGACGCTGATCCGCAAGGTCAAGGTCGAGGGGGCCTCGGTCGCCGAAGCCGCATCGGCCCACAACATGAGCGAGGGCGCCGCCAAACTCGCCATCCACCGCGGGCTCAAGGCGCTCATGGCGCGTTTTGCAGGAGACAGGCGATGAACAGCCCCGATCTGATCGATCGCCTGGTCGATGATCTGCGCCCGACGCGGCGCGGCGCGGCGCAATGGATGATGCTGGGCGCCGTGATCGCCGGCATCGTCATGGCAATGGCGGCAATGGTGCCCTGGATCGGCCTGCGCGCCGATATCGTGACGGCCCCGGCCACCGCGATGTTCTGGATCAAGCTCGGCTATACGAGCGTGCTGGCCCTGCTGGGCCTCGCCGCGGCCATGGCGCTGTCGCGCCCCGAGAAAAACAGCTGGCCGGGCCTTTGGGCCGTGGGCGGCGTCTTCCTTCTCGCGCTGGCCGGCGGGCTCTGGCAATGGGGCAACGCCTCCGAAGCGATGAAGCCCGTGCTGGCCGTTGGCAGTACGGCACTGGTCTGCCCGTTGTTCATTGTTGCCTTCTCTGCCCCGGTGCTGGCCATCTTGCTGGCTGTCATGCGCCGCCTCGCGCCGGCCAACCCCACTCTGGCCGGTCTGGCCGTCGGACTTGCATCCGGCGGTGCGGGCGCATCGGTCTATGCTTTCCATTGCGGGGAAAACGGGATGCTGTTTCTGGCGCTCTGGTATTCGGTGGGGGTCGGCCTTGTCGCGCTGTCGGGCGCGCTGCTGGGCCGGACACTCCTGCGCTGGTAGGCCGAATGTGACAAACCCGTCATAAATTGACCACCCGGTCAAATTTCTGCTTTCCCTCTCCGGACAAACGTGTTTGACTTTGCTCCCATGTGCACAACGTCGGCGCTGTAACACGACCGTCGCAAATGCATGGAATAGAGGCGTAGCAAGCGTCTCGATGACAAAGGGAACAAGGGATCATGAAACATCTGCTGCTCGGCGCCTCCGCGCTGGCGCTGACTGTGGGGCTGACCGGCCCCGTCAGCGCGCAGGAAGGCGAATTCACGCTGAACATTCTCCATATCAACGATTTCCATTCGCGCTTCGACCCGATCACCGGCACCGATTCCGACTGCGACCCGGAAACCGACGCCGCCGGTGAGTGCTTTGGCGGCATTGCACGGCTCAAGACCATCATCGACGACACCCGTGCGAGCTACGAAGACGAAGGCGGCAACGTGCTCCTGCTCTCTGCAGGGGACAATTTCCAGGGCTCGCTCTATTACACCACATACAAATCCAAAGTGGTTTCGGACTTCTTCAACCAGATGGGCTTTGACGTGGTCGCCACCGGCAACCACGAGTTTGACGACGGGCCGGAAGAATTCCTCACCTTCATAGAGGCGGCGGATTTCCCCATTATCGGCGGCAATTTCGACGTCTCGCGCTCCGATCTGCTGCGCGGCAAGATCAATGGCTCGATCGTTGTTGATATCGCTGGCGAAAGGGTCGGCATCATCGGCGCAACGACCGAGGACACCCCCGACATCGCCTCACCCGGCCCCGACGTTGAATTCTTCGACGTGGCCCAGTATGTGCGCGGCGCCGCCGAGGCTCTCGAAGCCGCCGGCGTCAACAAGATCATCCTTCTCAGCCACATCGGTTACACGCTCGATCAGGAGATCGCGGCCAGCGTTCCGGGCATCGACGTCATCGTTGGCGGGCACTCCCATTCGCTGCTGTCCAACACCGACGAAGCCGCTGTCGGTCCCTATCCCACATTCGTCACCAACCCCGACGGCGTCGAGGTTGCCGTGGTCCAGGCCAATCAGTACGGCAAGCATCTTGGCGATCTTGCAGTGACCTGGGACGCTGAAGGCAATGTGGTTTCGGCCGAGGGCGAACCGTTCCTCATCGACGCTTCGGTGACCGGCGATGAAGCCTTTGCCGCTCAGCTTGCCGATCTTGCCGGCCCGATCGAAGCGGCCATGGGAGAAATTATCGGGACCACGACCGAGACGATCGAAGGCAGCCGCGAAGTCTGCCGCGTCGAGGAATGCTCCATGGGCAATCTGGTGGCCGACGCCATGCTCGACCGTGTGGCCGATCAGGGCGTGACCATCGCCATTCAGAATGGCGGCGGGCTGCGTGCCTCCATCGATGCCGGCGAGATCACCATGGGCGAAGTCATTACCGTCCTTCCCTTCTCCAACACTCTGGCTACCGTCGATATTTCGGGTGCCGACGTGATCGATGCCCTTGAAAACGGCGTCTCCGATATCGAGAACGGCGCCGGTCGCTTCCCGCAGGTCTCTGGGCTGAAATACTCCTATACGCTGGCCAACCCGGCCGGCGAACGCATCAGCGATGTGCTTGTCGACAATGGCGGCGAATGGGTGCCGATCGACGAGGATGCCACTTACACCATCGTCACCAACAACTATATGCGCGGCGGTGGCGACGGCTACGGCACGTTTGCCGAAGGCGACAACCCCTACGATTTCGGCCCGCCGCTCGAGCAGGTCCTGGCCGAGTACATCGCCGAGCAGGGCGGTGAATACACCCCTTACACCGACGGGCGCATCACGATCGTCGAATAAGCGACACGCCGATCCATCATGCATAAAGGGCGCGTCCGCGGACGCGCCCTTTTCTTTTTCTGGAACCGCTCAGCATCTGTGTGACCATGCCCTGACCTTCTGCGCTTCCCCGGCGACCGCAGAGGGAGATTTACCCTACGACAATTTCCTGCCGCTTGGTTTCCGACACGAACCCCAGATCGAGCACCTTTTGCATGTCCGCCGCGTAACGGAAGCTGGGATCGCCATTGATGCCTGAGTGCACGGCCTCGACAAAGCGGTGATAATTGGTCGGGACGGGCTCGACAGGCACCTCCTGCCAATGGGCGATTTCGGCATCTTCCCCCGCGCACATCTGCAGCGAGGACCCGTTCATGCCGTGCTGGACTTCCAGCCCGCCTTTGTCGCCATAGGCGCGCAGGCGAAGCGTGTTGAGATAGCCCGACGCCCAGCGTGTCGCATGCACCACGCCCAATGCGCCCGACCCGAATTCAAGGCTCATGGTAAAACTGTCATTGGCATCGAGCACATAGTCGCCGATCCGTCCGTCCGGATCCTTGTCGAAGGCTTTGAGGCGACAGAACATCGAGGCAACCGGGGCGTTGATGCCGAAGGACGCAAAATCGAGAATGTGGATGCCGATATCGCCCAGTGTGCCGTTCGAACCGTGCGCGGTGGATAAGCGCCACAGCCAAGTCGGATCAGTCCGCCAGTCGCCCCAGGCTTTCGAGACCAGCCAGCTTTGCAGATAGCTCGCTTCCACGTGCTTGATCTCACCGATGGCACCCTGATCGACCAACTGCCGGAATTTCTGAAGCTCGGCCACGTTGCGGTAAGTAAGATTGACCATGTTGACCAACCCCGCTGCCTCGGCAGCGTCGGCCATGCCCTGCGCGTGCCCGTAATGGGTCGCCAGCGGCTTTTCGCAAAACACGTGCTTGCCCGCCTCGATCGCCTTCATCGAGGTTTCGAAGTGGAACCGGTCGGGTGTGACATTGGCCACCGAATCGAACCGTCCCCAATCGAGCGCCTCGTCGAGCGAGGTGAAGATGCGCGGAATATCGTAGCTTTGGGCAAAGCGCTGGGCGCGCTCGGCATCGAGATCGACAGCCCCCACGATTTCAACGCCGTCAATGGCGCCAAAATGCGCCGCATGGCTGGAGGCCATATTGCCTGTGCCAAGGATCACAAGACGCATGCTGCGCTCCCGCGAAAGAAACAGATGATTGAGATGAAGGCCGACCCCTAACGGAAGCCCTGCTCGCCCGCCTTGTGCAGCTTGCCGCCACGCTCTTCGATCTTTTCGAGAGCTTTGTCCACCGGCACGTTGGGGGCATCGTGAACGGCCATATACCGCCCTTGCCGATTGTGCGCCCATTTGACCGCGTTGCGCAAAACCTTGCCCACCGTCGCATCGTGATAGGTTGGATAGGTCTCGTGCCCGGGCCGAAAGTAAAAGATATTGCCCGCCCCGCGTCGATAGGTCAGCCCCGAGCGGAACACCTCTCCGCCCTGGAACCAGGAAACGAACACGGTTTCGAGCGGTTCGGGCACCGAGAACGGCTCACCATACATTTCCTCGTTTTCGAGCTCGAAATATTCGCCCAGCCCTTCGGCGATCGGATGGCGCGGATTGACGACCCAGAGCCGCTCGCGCTCGCCCGCCTCGCGCCATTTGAGCGCGCAGGGCGTGCCCATCAGCCGTTTGAAGATTTTCGAGAAATGCGCCGAGTGCAAAAGGATCAGCCCCATGCCTTCCCAAACGCGCTTTGCGACACGCTCGACGATGGCGTCATCGACATCGCCGTGCGCCGCATGGCCCCACCACAACAGCACATCGGTATCGGCGAGAACGGCATCGGTCAGCCCGTGCTCGGGATCCTGCAGCACCACGGTATCGACGGAAATGCCGGCATCCTCGGCCAGCAATCTGGCGATCTGGGCGTGCATGCCCTCCGGATAGAGTTCGGCCACCACCTCGCTTTTCTGCTCGTGAACGTTCTCGCCCCAGACGAGCGCCTTGATCGTCATTGTCCGTCACTCCTGTCGCGGCCCTGCCGCGAGCCAAAACGTTTTGGATTTACATATACGCCAGGGCACCACCATCTCGGGCGCCGCATAGGCTGTGTTTCCTGATGATTGCCGCGCGCCCACATCCCTGCGCGGCCCAACTGTGATTCCGCTCTATCGTGTTTGCGGGCCGATTTGGAGAGGCAAAATGCAACAGGCGAACAAAAAAAGAGGCGGAAGGTTCCGCCTCTTTCAATCGGGTTTGTAGCCGGCCCTATTCGATGGCGTCGGTGACCACCGTCGTATAGGCGCCTTCAGGCTCGGCGGTGATTGCCGGATTGTCCGGGGAAACCGCCGAAAGCAGCGTGGCGACGGTCTGCTCATAAGCTTCGACATCGAGCGCCGGGCTGTCGCCAACCAGCGCAGCGGCTTCATTGACCTGATAGATCTGGCTTTCGAGCGTCAGCGCGCCACTCATATCGTTGTTGAGAACGATCTCGGCGGCCTCTTCGGGATTGGCCTCGGCATAGGCCCAGCCTTCCATGGAAGCTTCAACGAACGCCGTCATCGCCTCGACGAACTCGGGATCTTCGAGCCGGTCTTCCATGACATAGAGCCCGTCTTCGAGCATGCCCACGCCTTCATCGGCGAAGTTGAACAGCGTCAGGCTGTCCTCGGGGATGCCCGCGTCGAGCACCTGCTTGTATTCATTGTAGCGCATGACCGAAATGCAATCGGCCTGGTTCTGAAGCAGCGGATCGGCCGAGAAGGCCTGCCGCAGCACTTCGACGCCATCTTCCCCGCCGTCGGTGGACAGACCGAGCTGAGCCATCCAGGCATAGAACGGGTATTCATTACCGAAGAACCACACACCCAGGGTCTTGCCAGGGAAATCGGCTGTGGATTGCACACCGCTTTCTTCCGAACAGACCATCTCCAGCGCCGTGGTGGCGAAGGGCTGGGCGATATTGACCAGCGGAACGCCGCGTTCGCGCGCTGCAAGGCCCGCCGCCATCCATGTGGTGATGACATCGGCACCGCCGCCGGCGATCACCTGTTCGGGGGCAATGTCGGGGCCACCGGGATTGATGGTGACGTCCAGACCGGCTTCTTCGTAATAGCCCAGATCCTTGGCCACCAGATAACCGGCGAACTGGCCCTGATTGACCCATTTGAGCTGGAAGGTCAGCGGATAGAGATCCTGGGCGAAGACCGGGCTGGCCGAAGCCAGAAGCATTCCGGCCAGAGCCGCGATTTTGAGAGTTTTCATGATGTTCCCCTTGCTTTTCGATGGCTGCCCGGCGCCATGCCGGACACTAACCATCCGATATTTCTCCCCTTCCCCGCGTTTGCCGCGCGGCGAGGGGAATGGTTTGGTCCCTAGCGTCCTCGTCCCCCACGAACTGAAGGATGCCAGAAGGTGACGGCACGCTCGATGAGCGCGATCACCCCGTAGAACAACGAGCCGGCGAGCGCGGCGACCGCGATCTCGGCCCAGACCATATCGACTTGAAGCCGTCCGATGGCCGCGGATATCCGGAACCCCATCCCCACGACAGGAGTGCCGAAAAACTCGGCGACGATGGCCCCGACCAAAGCCAGCGTCGAATTGATCTTGAGCGCATTGAAGATGAAGGGCCATGCCATGGGCAAGCGCAATTTTGCGAGTGTCTGCCAATAACTGGCCGCATAGGTGCGCATAAGGTCCTTTTCGATCGCCCCGGTGGCGTTCAGCCCGGCCACCGTATTCACCAGCATGGGAAAGAACGTCATCACCACAACGACAGCGGCCTTGCTCTGCCAGTCGAACCCGAACCACATCACCATGATCGGCGCGATGCCGACAAGCGGCAACGCGGAGACGAAATTGCCGACCGGCAGCAGCCCGCGCTTGAGGAAGGGCGAACGGTCGATGGCCACGGCCACGATAAACGCCGATCCACAGCCGATGGCATAGCCGACAAGGACCGATTTGAGGAATGTCTGCTGGAAGTCGGGCCAGATCGGGTTGGGGATCGACGCTAAAAGCCTGTCCCAGATCACCGATGGCGGCGGCAGCAATACGGCCGGCACGTTGAGCCCCCGCACCAGCCCTTCCCAGACCACAAGCAGGACGACGCCGAAAATAACCGGCACGGCGATGTTGATGGCGTTGGCCGCAACCCGGTCGCGCGTTCCGATGCGCACGAGAAATTCGTTGATCCCCCATCCGGCCAGCCACACCGCCAGCGCGGTTACGATCCAGCCGTTCATGCGGGCGCTCCCATCATTTTTGAAGTGAGCGACTGGATGGCGCCGATGGCAAAGATCAGGGCTGCCGAAAGCGCCGCCGCCATCAGAAGCGCCGCCCAGATCTGGGTTGTCTGCCCGTAGTAGGACCCGGCCAGAAGCCGCGAGCCCAGCCCGCCCGCGGCTCCCGTCGGCAATTCGCCGACGATGGCCCCGACCAGCGAGGCGGCGACACCCACTTTCATGGAGGTGAAGAGATAGGGAATGGCCGCCGGCCAGCGCAGCTTCCAGAACACCTGATTGCCCGAGGCATTATAGGTGCGCATCAGATCGAGATGGATGGCTTCGGGGCTGCGAAAGCCCTTGACCATCCCCACGACGACCGGAAAGAACGAAAGATAGGTCGAAATCAGCGCCTTGGGGATCAGCCCGGTCAGCCCCACCGAATTGAGCACCACCACCACCATCGGCGCAATGGCGAGAATGGGGATGGTCTGGCTGGCAATGATCCACGGCATAAGCGAGCGATCCATCGCCCGGTTGTGAACGATCAGCACCGCCAGCCCGATGCCCAGCAACGTGCCGAAAATGAACCCCAGCCCGGTCGCCGAAAGGGTGATCCAGGCGTGAAAGATCAAGCTGCGAGGGGTGGAGGGATTGGCGCTGAACACCGAATTGTAAAATTCGACGGCCACCTGATGCGGCGCCGGCAGCACCGGACGCTGCTGGGCGAAAACATCGGCCAGGAACTGGGTGAGCGGCACATCGACAAGATCGGCCCGCGCGTAAACGCCCTGCTGCCAGGGCGTGTTGAGCACGATCGTGCCGGCGTACCAGATGGCGATAATGGCGAGCACCACCACCAGCACCGGAACGAAACTCCCCCCAGCCAGCCGCTTCATAGCCTATTCCTCATAGGAGTGGCCGGCCCGCAAGCCCTCGCGCACCCGGGCGGCGATTTCGAGGAATTCGGGCGTCTCGCGAATATCGAGCGGGCGCTCCTTGGGGAGCGTTGATTCGATCACATCGGTCACCCGGCCGGGGCGCGGGCTCATTACCACGATCTTTGTGGAGAGATAGACAGCCTCGGGGATCGAGTGGGTGACAAAACAGATGGTCTTGCTGGTCTTGGCCCAAAGTTCGAGAAGCTGTTCGTTGAGGTGATCGCGCACGATCTCGTCGAGTGCCCCGAACGGCTCGTCCATCAACAAAAGGTCGGCATCGAAGGCCAGCGCGCGGGCAATCGAAGCGCGTTGCTGCATGCCGCCCGAAAGCTGCCAGGGAAATTTCTGCTCGAACCCGGAAAGATTGACCATCTCCAGCGTCCGCGCGATGCGCTTTTGCTGCTCGGTCTTCGAGTAACCCATGATCTCAAGCGGCAGGCCGACATTGCGCTCGATAGTCCGCCATGGATAGAGCGCGGCGGCCTGAAACACATAGCCGTACGACCGATCCCTGCGCGCCTGTTCGGGGCTGTGGCCATTGACGGTGATGGTGCCCGATGTCGGCTGTTCGAGATCGGCAATCACCCGCAGGAACGTCGTCTTCCCGCACCCCGACGGGCCGATGAACGAGACGAACTCCCCCTTGGAGATCGTCAAGTCGACGTCCGAAAGCGCGTGTACCGGCCCGTCCGCTGTTTCAAAAGTCAGCCCGAGATTCTCGGCCGATACTACCTCAGTCAAAGAAAGGCCCCCTCACCCGCCGCTTCGCGGCGACCTCTCCCCCAAAGGGAGAGGTGTTCCCAGCCGAAATGGTTTGCCCCGGCACCACCTCTCCCTTGGGGGAGAGGTCGGCTGCGCACCAGCCGGGGGCCTTTGCCAAAAACGCCAACGCCCACCATCAAACCCCGCTCGCCGGTATGCCGCTGCGTTCCACCTTGCGCGGTGCGGTGAGTTCTTTCCACTTGGAAAGCGCTTTGTTCACAGCCTGGAAGGGCTCGCGCGCCACGAACTGGCCATGGCCCTCCTTGGGCTGGAATACACCGTCATCGACGGCCACCCGGCCCCGCGTTAGGGTAAACCGCGGCAGGCCCTTGACGTGCTTGCCCTCGAACACATTGTAGTCGATGGCCGATTGCTGGGACTTGGCCGAAATTGTCTTTTCCTTTTCCGGGTCCCAAACGACGATATCGGCATCGGCGCCAACCAGGATGGCGCCCTTTTTGGGATAGACGTTCAGGATTTTGGCGATGTTGGTCGAGGTGACGGCGACGAACTCGTTCATGGTCAACCGGCCCGTTGCGACACCATAGGTCCACAGCATCGGCATTCGATCTTCGAGCCCGCCCGTGCCGTTGGGGATCTTGGTGAAATCGCCCAATCCGGTGCGCTTCTGCGCGGTGGTAAATGCGCAATGATCGGTGGCGACGACCTGCAGCGACCCCGATTGCAAGCCGGCCCACAGCGAATCCTGATGCGCCTTGTTGCGGAAGGGCGGGCTCATGACGCGGCGGGCCGCATGGTCCCAGTCCTTGTCGAAATATTCGGACTCATCGAGGGTCAGGTGCTGGATCAGCGGTTCGCCATAAACCCGCTTGCCCTGCTGGCGCGCCCTGCGGATCGCCTCATGGCTTTCCTCGCAGCTCGTGTGGACCACATAGAGCGGCACCCCGGCCATATCGGCGATCATGATCGCACGGTTTGTGGCTTCGCCCTCGACCTGCGGCGGGCGCGAATAGGCATGGCCCTCGGGCCCGTTATTGCCTTCGGCAAGCAGTTTCGCCGAAAGGTCGGCGACCACATCGCCGTTTTCGGCGTGGACCAGCGGCATCGCCCCCAGTTCGGCGCAGCGCTGGAACGAGGCATACATCTCATCGTCCTGCACCATCAGCGCGCCCTTGTACGCCATGAAGTGCTTGAAGGTGTTGATGCCTTTTTCTTTAACGACGGTTTCCATCTCGTCGAACACCTGTTCGCTCCACCAGGTGATCGCCATGTGATAGGAATAATCGCAATGAGCGCGGCCCGATTTGTTGTCCCACATCGAAAGCGCTTCAAGCAGGCTCTGATTGGGGCTGGGCAGGCAGAAATCGACAACCATCGTCGTCCCACCCGCCAGCGCAGCGCGGGTGCCGGATTCGAAATCGTCGGATGAATAGGTGCCCATAAAGGGCATTTCCAGATGCACATGCGGATCGATGCCGCCCGGCATCACATAGCATCCGGAGGCATCGAGCACACTATCTCCGGAAAGCTCCGGCCCGATCTCGACGATGGTGTCGCCTTCGATTTTGATATCGGCCTTGTAGGTCAGATCGGCGGTAACGATGGTGCCGTTCTTGATGACTGTGCTCATGATGTTTCCCCTTGGATAGGCCACGGTCCGTTTTCCTCGACGGACCACCGGCTTCTATTTTTCGCCGCCGTTTCCAGCGCGCTTTTGATGGCGAGTAGAACGCCATCGGTGTTGGTCAAAACCTCATTGTTCCAGAAGCGCAGCACGCAATATCCATGCTGCTCAAGCACCTTGGTTCGCGCCGCATCTGTTGCGCTCATCGCGTGTTGTCCGCCGTCCAATTCGATTATCAGATCGGCCTCACGGCATGCAAAGTCTGCGATGTAGGGGCCGACGGGATGCTGACGTACGAACTTGAAACCGAAAAAATTGCCATTCCGCAGATGATGCCAGAGTCCGATTTCAGCATCGGTCATCCGGCCCCGGAGCACTTTTGCGCTTTTTGCCGCAAACCGAGACTTGAGCTTGCTCACAAGGCCCCCTCACCCGCCGCTTCGCGTCGACCTCTCCCCCTAAGGGAGAGGTAGCGCTGAAGCTTAGGCGACTCTGTTTGAACTTCTGGATGGTTGAGTACAAGGAAGGCTCCCTCACCCGGCTGTTGCACAGCCGACCTTTCTCCCAAGGAAGAGGTGGCTCTGAGGCCGGGGCACTCACCGGATCTTACCTCTCCCTTAGGGGGAGAGGTCGACGCGGAGCGGCGGGTGAGGGGGCCTTCGCCAAGCCCATCATCGCAAAAATGGGCATCCATGCTCACCCCACGATCTCCGCCGTCTCAACCACCGCATGCAGCAGCACGTCGGCGCCGGCGGTAGCCCATTCCTTTGAAATGTCCTCGGCCTCGTTGTGGCTCAGCCCGTCAACACACGGGCACATGACCATAGCGGTCGGATAGAGCTTGTTGATCCAGCAGGCATCGTGCCCGGCGCCAGAAACGATATTGCGGTGCGAATAGCCGAGCCGTTCGGCCGCGTTGCGGATGGCGGTGACGCAGCCCTCATCGAAAGTGACGGGATCGAAATGGCCCGCAACTTCGATTTCCATGCCCAGACCCAGTTCCTCGGCGATTTTGGGCGCTTCGGCCTCGAACCGGGCTTTCATGGCATCGAGCACGTCCTGATGGGGAGAGCGGAAATCGATGGTGAACACCACCTTGCCGGGAATGACGTTGCGCGAATTGGGATGGACGTCGCAATGGCCGATTGCCCCCACCGCTTCGGGCTGATGGCTCATGGCAATCTGGTGGACGAGTTCGGTCATCCGCGCCATGCCCAGCCCGGCGTTCCTGCGCATGGGCATCGGGGTCGAGCCGGTGTGGGCGTCCTTACCGGCCAGCGTCACCTGCAGCCACCAGAGCCCCTGCCCGTGGGTGACAACGCCGATATCCTTGCCTTCGGCTTCAAGGATCGGACCTTGCTCGATATGAAGCTCGAAAAACGCCTTCATCTTGCGGGCGCCGACCTGTTCGTCACCGACCCAGCCGATACGCTTGAGTTCATCGCCGAATTTGAGCCCCTTGGCATCGACCCGGTCATAGGCCCAATCGAGCTCATGCACCCCTGCGAAAACACCCGATGCCAGCATGGCGGGCGCAAAGCGGGTGCCCTCCTCATTGGTCCAGTTGGTGACGACGATGGGGTGTTTGGTCTTGATATCGAGATCGTTGAGCGTGCGGATCAGCTCCAGCCCGCCCAGAACGCCGAGCACGCCGTCATATTTCCCGCCCGTCGGCTGGGTATCGAGGTGAGAGCCGACATAGACCGGCAATGCGTCGGGGTCGGTGCCCTCGCGACGGGCAAACATGGTGCCCATCCTGTCGACACCCATTTCAAGCCCGGCCTCGTCGCACCAGCGTTGAAACAGCTCGCGGCCCTCCTTGTCGGCATCGGTCAGCGTCTGGCGGTTGTTGCCGCCCGCCACACCGGGGCCGATCTTGGCGATCTCCATAAGGGAGTCCCACAACCGGTCCCCGTTGATCTTGAGGTTGTCACCGAGTGTGGCCATGGACTTTGCTCCCTTCTTTGAAAGATCAGAGGGTTGGAAATGTAAATTGCGCGCCCGACTTAATCCCCGCCGGCCAGCGCGTCGTGACCGTTTTCAGCCGCGTATAAAAGTGCACGCCCTCGGGCCCATAAATCGAGTGATCGCCGAACAGGCTCCGCTTCCAGCCGCCGAAGGAATGATAGGCTACCGGCACGGGGATGGGAACGTTGACCCCGACCATGCCGACCTCGATCCGGTCGGCGAAGTCGCGCGCCGCGTCACCGTCGCGGGTGAAGATGGCAACGCCGTTTCCATATTCGTGTTCGTTGATCATTTTGACCGCGTCACCATAATCGGGCGCGCGGACGACGGAGAGGACGGGGCCGAAAATCTCTTCGCGGTAGATGGTCATTTCCGGCGTCACGCGGTCGAACAGCGTGCCGCCGACATAATAGCCGTCTTCATAGCCCTGCAGCGAAAACCCGCGCCCATCGACCACGAGTTCGGCGCCTTCGGCGACGCCCTTGTCGATATAGCCCACCACCTTGTCGCGATGCATCGCGGTCACAAGCGGGCCCATCTCGGCGTCCTTGTCGGTCGCCGGGCCGATCTTGAGGCTTTCAACACGGGGCTTGAGCTTTTCGATTAGCGCGTCGGCGGTTTTTTCACCCACCGGCACGGCAACCGAAATCGCCATGCAGCGCTCCCCAGCGGATCCGTACCCGGCACCCATTAGAGCATCGGCTGCCTGGTCCAGATCCGCGTCGGGGAGGATCACCATGTGGTTTTTCGCGCCGCCCAGCGCCTGGATGCGCTTTCCGGCTTTCGTGCCACGTTGATAGACATATTCGGCGATTGGCGTGGAGCCCACAAAGCTCACCGCCTTGATATCGGGATGGTCGAGAATGTGATCGACCGCTTCCTTGTCGCCATGAACGATATTGAGCACGCCCTCGGGCAGCCCCGCCTCCATGAACAAATTCCAGGCCAGCATCGGTGCCGACGGATCGCGCTCGGAGGGTTTGAGAATGAACGTATTCCCGCACGCAATGGCGCTCGGATACATCCACATCGGCACCATGGCCGGGAAGTTGAACGGGGTGATTCCCGCCACGACGCCCAGCGGCTGGCGGTCGGCATAGGCATCGATGGCCGGGCCGACATTGCGGGTGAACGTGCCTTTCAAAAGCTCAGGGATGCCGCAGGCATATTCCACGCACTCGATGCCACGCTGCACTTCGCCCAAAGCATCGTCATGGGTCTTGCCGTGTTCGCGCGAGATTTCCCGCGCCAGATCGGCCGCGTGCTTGTCGAGCAGTTCCTTGAATTTAAACATCACCCGCGCCCGCTTGAGCGGCGGCGTGGCGCCCCAGGCCGGCTGCGCGGCCTTGGCCGAGGCCACAGCGGCGTCGATCTCGGCATTTGTCGAAAGCGGCAACTGCGCAATCTGCTCGCCGGTCGCCGGGTTATAGACCGCCGATTTGCGCGTCGAGGACGAAGCGACACGCTTGCCGCCTATGGCGTTTTCGATGATCTGCATGCTCAATCCACCTCCCCGAGGACCGTGCGAATGGTATCGACGATTTGGTCGATCTGTTGTTTTTCCACGATCAGCGGCGGCGAAAGCGCGATGATATCGCCCGTCGTGCGGATCAGGACACCTTTTTCATAGGCTTTCACGAAAGCCGAGAACGCCCGCTTTGTCGGCTCACCGGCAATCGGCTCGAGTTCGATGGCGCCGACAAGACCGATATTGCGCACATCGATCACATGCGGCGCGCCCTTGAGCGAATGCAGCGCATCCTCGAAATAGGGCCCAAGTTCGGCGCCGCGGGTCAGCAAGCCTTCCTGCTTGTAGGTCTCCAGCGTCGCCAGCCCGGCCGCTGAAGCGATCGGGTTGCCCGAATAGGTGTAGCCGTGGAAAAATTCGATCAGGTGTTCGGGCCCGGTCATGAAGGCGTCGTGGATTTTCGACGAGGTGAACACCGCTCCCATGGGAATGACGCCATTGGTCAACCCCTTGGCGGTGACCATGATGTCGGGCGTGACCCCGAAATAATCGGCGCCGAACGGGGTGCCCAGCCGTCCGTATCCGGTGATGACCTCATCAAAGATCAGCAGGATACCGTGCTTGTCGCAGATCTCGCGCAGGCGCTTGAGATAACCCGGTGGCGGGATCAGAACCCCCGTAGACCCCGCCACCGGCTCGACGATCACCGCAGCGATCGTCGAAGCATCGTGGAGCGCAACGATACGCTCCAGTTCCTCGGCCAGTTCCACCCCGTGCTGCGGTTCTCCGCGCGAAAAGGCGTTCTTTGCCGGTAGATGGGTGTGCGGCAGATGATCGACGCCGGTTAAAAGCGTTCCGAACATCTTGCGGTTGGCGACGATCCCGCCCACCGAAATGCCGCCGAAATTGACCCCGTGATAGCCGCGCTCGCGCCCGATCAAGCGCGTACGGGAGCCCTGCCCAATGGCCTTCTGATAAGCCAGCGCCACCTTGAGCGCCGTCTCCACCGATTCGGACCCGGAATTGGTGAACAGCACATGGTCGAGCCCGTCCGGCGCCAGATCGACCAGCCTGTTGGCCAGCTCGAACGCCTTGGGATGCCCCATCTGGAAGGCCGGCGCGTAGTCGAGCTCGGCCGCCTGATTGGCGATGGCCTCGGTGATCAGCGGCCGGCAGTGACCGGCATTGACGCACCACAGACCCGCCGTGCCATCGAGCACGTCGCGCCCATCGGCGGTTTTGTAGTGCATATCCTTGGCGCCCACGAACATGCGCGGACTTTTCTTGAACTGCCGGTTGGCCGTGAACGGCATCCAGAAAGCGTTGAGATCATTGGGGATGGACGGAGCGCCCTGCGACATGAATATTCCCTCTCCGGCGCTTCCGGGATATTTCCGGCGGCCGGCTGTTGATTTCGGTCAGAATTTTTTTGACCGATTGGAAAAATTCTAGCACTCTTAATGCAAGGTTCAAGGGGTATAATTCTCATGTCCGCTTCGGGTCATGGAAATGACCCCGAACCGGTTCGGGATTCCGCCGCCGGGGTTCTTTATGGGAGGCAACAGCCGAAAATGACCACCGATGCAGAGGCGCCCCGGCCTATAACGCGAATTCAGCGCGAAAAGCAGGAAGTCATCCTCGAGGCCGCGCTCGACGTCTTTTCCCAGTTCGGCTTCCGCGGCTCGACCATCGACCAGATTGCCGAGGCGGCAGGCATGAGCAAGCCCAACCTGCTCTATTATTTCAAATCCAAGGAAGACATCCACGCCCCGCTGCTGGCACGCATTCTCGACACCTGGCTCGAACCCCTGCGGGAAATGAACCCCGATGGCGATCCCCTGCCCGAGATCCAGTCCTATATCCGGCGCAAGCTGGAAATGAGCCGCGACTTTCCCCGCGAAAGCCGGCTGTTCGCCAATGAGATGCTGCGCGGCGCGCCCGGTTTCTACGACATCCTGCACACCGATCTCAAAGACCTTGTCGATGAGAAGGTAAAGGTCATCAAGGGGTGGATGGCCGAGGGCAAGATCACCAAGGCCGATCCCTATCATTTGATCTTTTCCATCTGGGCGACGACGCAGCACTATGCCGATTTCGACATCCAGGTGAAGGCCGTGCTCGGTCGCGAACGCGGTGGCGAAGGGCGATTCGAGGACGCCGCGCGCTTTCTCGATCAGCTGTTCCTGCACGGGCTGACGCCGCACAACAAACGCTGAACCGGGCTCCATCACCTCCCTTCCACGATGCCATGAAAAAGACCCTGCATGCGGCTTTGGCGCTCCGCATACAGGGTCAAGGGGCAGGCCTCACTCCTGCAGGACCGTGTCTAGCGCATCAAAACATGACTGTAAAGATCATATTTTTAGTTCTGCGAAATTTTTCGATGCCGACAGCAATTCGTATGGGAAGCTAGTTCAGTTCCAGGCCCAGCATCTCGATGCCGAGACGCGAGCGCATGGCGCGGCGCTTGTCGGTGAGATCGGCGATGGTGTAGGAGCGCAGAACGGCAAAGAACGCTTCGAGCGCTTCGTGCAGGGCGGCATTGAGTTCGCATCCGCCGACCAGCGGGCAACTGGTTTCCCCGCCTTCAAAACATTCCGCCAGCGCGAAATTTTCTTCGGTCAGGGAAATGACGTCGAGCAGGGTGATTTCGGCGGCAGGACGCGCAAGACGGACACCACCATGCCGGCCCCTCACTGTCTCCAGAATGTCGTTTTCAACAAGCGGCTTGATGAGCTTGAACAGGAACAACTCGGAAATCCCGTAAGCCTTGGCGATGTCAGCCACCCGCGAAAGATCGGGTGCATTGATGGCACAATACATCAGCGTCCGAACTGCATAGCTCGTCTGGCGGGTCAGTCTCATCGGTCATGCCCTGTCTTTAAAGGCGCGAAAGCGCCGGGGGAATCTCTATATTACGCACACTATCGCGTCATGCGGAGCGTTCAAAGATTATAACAATTCTAAACTATGTCAAGAAAAGCTGACTGCACATTTCATGTTTTGAGGCCGCATCGCGCCCCTTCCCTTTTCCGCTGTCATGACTAGGATCGCGCCGAAACGATACGGAGGCTCCCTTGGCACGCAAGATCATCATCGACACCGACCCCGGCCAGGACGATGCCGTCGCGATCCTTCTGGCACTGGCCAGTCCCGAAGAGGTCGAGACCTTGGGCATCGTCGCCGTGGCGGGCAATGTGGGTCTCGCCCAGAATGCCAAGAATGCCCTCAAGGTGGTCGAACTCTCCGGCCGGCGCGACGTTCCGGTCTATGCCGGATGTCCCCGTCCGATGATGCGCGAACTGGTGACCGCCGAGCACGTCCACGGCCAGACCGGCCTCGATGGCCCGGACCTGCCCGAACCCAAGCTGCGCCTCGAAAGCCAACACGGGGTCGATTTCATCATTGATACGATCCGGCGCGAGCCGGAAAAGACAGTGACCCTGTGCGCGCTCGGCCCGCTGACCAACCTCGCCATGGCGCTGGTCAAGGCGCCCGACATCGCGCCGCGCATCCAAGAGATCGTGCTGATGGGCGGCGCCTATTTCGAGGTCGGCAACATAACCCCGGCTGCCGAATTCAATATCTTCGTCGATCCCGAAGCGGCCCAGACCGTACTCAAATGCGGCGCGCCGATAACCATGATGCCGCTCGACGTCACCCACCAGATGATCGGCACTCCCGAGCGGATTGCGGCCTTCAGGACTATCGGCAACCGCTCCGGCGATGCGGTGGCCGCCATGCTGGGCTTTTCCGAGCGGTTCGATCTGGAAAAATACGGCTGGCCCGGTGCCCCGCTCCACGACCCGTGCGTCACCGCCTATATGATCGCGCCGGAGATTTTCAAAGGCCGGCTTTGCAATGTCGAAATCGAATGCGCCAGCCCTCTGACGCGCGGCATGACCGTTGCCGATTACTGGCACGTCACCGACCGCCCGCGCAACGCGACCTTCATTCGGTTCGGCGATGCCGATGCGTTCTACGCGCTTCTCGTCGACCGGATCGCACGCCTGCCTTAAGGAGAAGATTGATGTCCCGTTTCGTCACCACCCAATGGCTCGCCGATCATCTCGACGATCCCGAGTTCCAGGTGATCGACGCGTCCTGGCACATGCCCAATTCCGGACGCAACGCACATGCCGAATATGTCGCCGGGCACATCCCCGGCGCGATCTTTTTCGATCTCGACAAGAACGCCGACACAGCTTCCGGCCTGCCCCACATGCTGCCCGACGCGGAAACCTTCTCGGCGATGGCGGGAGCGCTGGGCATTGCCTCGGACAAAACGCTGGTCGTTTACGACGAGGCGGGACTGTTTTCAGCCCCGCGCGCCTGGTGGACATTCACCGTAATGGGCGCCCGTGACATCAAGATTCTTAAAGGCGGCGGGCCAAAATGGCGGGCCGAAAACCGCCCCCTCGAAACCGGGGATTCGGTCGCGCCACCCGCGGCATTTGACGCAAAACTCGACAGCGGCGCAATTGCGCGCTTCGAGACGGTTCTGGCCGCCAGCCAGGCAGGCGACCAGATACTCGACGCCCGTGGCGCGGCCCGCTTTACCGGAGAGACGCCCGAACCGCGCGCCGGTCTCAAATCGGGCCATATCCCATCGAGCCGCAACCTGCCCTTCGATACGCTGATTGCCGATGGCGCGCTCAAGCCCGAGGCCGAGCTGGAACAAGCCATCCGCGCCGCGGGCATCGATCCGGCAAAGCCGGTCATTACCTCGTGTGGCTCAGGCGTAACCGCCGCGGTCCTTGCACTGGCGCTCGACACCATCGGCGCCAAAAAGGTCGCGCTCTATGACGGCTCCTGGACCGAATGGGGTGGACGCGACGACGCGCCGGTGCAAACCGGCCCGGCGCGATAATATTATCAGGCCGCCGTGGAAGTGGTCTGCGATACCCGGTTGCGCCCCGATCGTTTTGAGAGATAGAGCGCATTGTCAGCCTTGCGGATCAGCGTGTCGAGGCTCAAACCTGGCTTTTCAGCCACGGCCACCCCCGCACTGACCGTGCAGGTCACCGGTCGATCGTCCATGGGGTGAACCATGCGACCCATTATGCTCCTGATGCGTTCGGCCAGCGCCAGCGCATGGGTGGGCGAGCTTTGGGGCAGCACCAGAACGAATTCCTCGCCGCCCAGCCGCACGGCAATATCGTCCCCGCGGCAGTTTTCCTCAATCATGCGCGCAAAGCTGCGCAATACCGTATCGCCGAACGTATGACCGTGCCGATCGTTGATCCCCTTGAAATCATCGAGGTCGAAAACGATAAGCCCGGTCCCCTCTGGCACATGGCCATCGGGAAATCGCTCGAAAAGCGCCCGCCGGTTGCTCAGCCCGGTCAGCGGATCGATCAACGACGCATCGCGATGCCTGCGGCTGATGCGCTCCTGATGCACGGTGACGAACAACCCGCCAATCCCGGTCAGTGCGATCACCGAAACCATCAAATTGAGCGCTTCGGCCCAGTTGTCGGGCACTTTTCCGTCGAGATAAAGCGGCGTTTCGGCGGCCAGGACGATCACGCAAAGCAGGAAGGAAAGCGCCAGCATCGCGTGCAGCGCAGCAATGGCGGTGATTGGTCCGGGAGATTCCGCCCGCGCCGTCCAATACCGATAGCCACAGACACCCAGGAGCAACGCGCTCATCAGATTGATGAAAACAAAGCTCAGTCCGTCAAATCCAAAAGCGCTACTCACGACAATCGGTGCGGCGCCGACGACAACCAGAGCCGCCACCGGTCCACCGGCAAACCGCCCGGTGCTGAACTGGGTAAAGCCCCCATAGCTGATCGCAAAGGCCGATGTCAGCAATACTCCCGCCAGCGTCGAATGCAGCACGTTCACGGTGCTGTGGAAAACCGAAAAGACCACGATCGCCGCGATGATGATGGCGATGCACATCGCCCAGGTGAGAAGGAATGTCGACGTGCGTTCACGCAACCACGAACTCATCAGCGTGAAACAAAGCGCAATCCCCGCTGCGCCTGATGCCATCAGAAGCGAATTGTAGTCGAAACCCATGGTGCCGGCGAATCTGGTTTGCGTCGGAACCAACCCTAACATCGGGCAAGTTGAGGGCGGAACTCAACTTGGCGGACTGGTGTCCAAACGGTTATCACCGGGCGCCTAGTTTTTACCGTTTGGTCGAGAAAAGCGACACACAGTTGTCGTTTTCGCTTTTGAATCGCGCCGCTTTCTGGTTTCTTGCCCGCATGGGTAGCTGGCTATCGGCAGATGGTTGGCTGCAAAAGGCCCAGAAAGAACGAACAAGGGGTAACCCCGGACAGAATGGCGCAAATTCTGGAGATCACGGACCTCCACAAGTCCTTTGGCAGCCTCGAAGTTCTCAAGGGCGTTTCGCTTGATGCCAAGGGCGGCGACGTTGTCTCGCTCATTGGCTCGTCGGGTTCGGGAAAATCCACGCTTTTACGCTGCATCAACATGCTCGAAATCCCCAATCAGGGCGACGTCACGATCGATGGCGAACACGTGTCGCTTTCGGCCGAGGGCCCGCACCGGCACCCCACCGATGCTTCTCAACTGCGTCGCATCCGCTCCAAACTCGGCATGGTGTTCCAGTCCTTCAATCTCTGGTCGCACATGACGATCCTCGAAAACGTCATGGAAGCACCGATTCTGGTTCAGAAGCGCGACAAGGACGAAGTGCGCGAACAGGCGCTCGCCCTGCTCGACAAGGTCGGGATTGCCGCCAAGGCCGGCGCCTTTCCCGCCCAACTCTCGGGTGGGCAACAACAGCGCGCCGCCATCGCGCGCGCGCTCTGCATCAATCCCACCCTGATGCTGTTTGACGAGCCCACATCGGCGCTCGATCCCGAACTCGAAGTCGAAGTTCTGGGGGTCATCAAGATGCTGGCCGACGAGGGCCGCACGATGATCCTTGTCACGCACGACATGAAATTTGCACGCGAAGTCTCCGACAAGGTCGTTTTCCTCCATCTGGGCAGGATCGAGGAACAGGGCACTGTCGATGAAGTCTTCGGCGCCACAAAATCCGACCGGCTGCGCCAGTTCCTGAGCGCCGCCGGTCACGCCTGACCGGGGCGGCAACCATCATGCAAAAAGGGACCCGGTCGCTTCACCAACCAACAGAGGGAACTCGAAAATGAAAAAGGTGATACTCGCCGCTGCCGCCCTGGCAGTACTGACCTCCGCCGCCAACGCACAGGAAACCCTGCGGATTGGCACCGAGGGTGCATACGCGCCCTGGAATTTCGTCAACGACGCTGGAGAACTGGCCGGATTTGAAATCGATCTGGGCAACGCCATTTGTGAACACACAGGTATGACCTGTGAATTCGTGCAGAGCGAATGGGACCCCATCATCCCCAACCTGGTGGCCGGCAACTACGACGTCATCATGGCTGGCATGTCGATCACCGACGAGCGGCTGGAGACCATCAATTTCACCCAGGATTATTTCCCGCCCGATCCGTCCAACTACATCGCCGCAACCGGCGCGGGCATCGATATCGAAAACCCCTCGGGCCTGCGCATCGGCGTTCAGGGCAATACCATCCAGGCAGCCTATGCCGAGGAAAACTTTGCCGCCGACAACACCATCGTCTCGTTCGCAACCTTCGACCAGTCGATCGCCGACCTTGCCGCGGGCAACGTCGATGTGGTCCTCGCTGACGGCTCCTCGCTCGATCCGGTCGTTGCCAATTCGGGCGGCGCGCTTGAAATGTTCGGCCCGGACGTCATGGTCGGCGGCGGCGTCGGTGGCGGCGTACGCAAGGAAGACACCGACCTGCTCGCAACGCTCGACGAAGCGCTCACGGCGCTCAAGGCCGACGGCACCGTCGATGCCCTGATCGCCGAATGGTTCGACGGCGCCGGTCCGTTCTACACCGAATAATCGCAAACCTTTGTCCGGCGGGCGTCCAACCGGGTCGCTCGCCGGGCATCGCACGCAAGGGGCACGCGCGTGGACGCTGACGGCTTCTGGCTTTTCGATCTGGTGAGCTCCGACATCGCCTTCTGGATCGGTTACCTCACAAACGGCAAGCACCTGAGCTGGTACGCAAGTTTCCGCTTCACCATCATGGCTGCCGTCTTCGGCGGCTGCCTTGCGCTTGTCTTCGGGCTTTTGGGCGCCATGGCAAAGGCCTCGCGCTTTGCCCCGCTGCGGGCCATCGGCACGATCTATGTCAGCATGGTGCGCGGCATTCCCGACGTGCTGTTCTTCCTGTTCTTTCCGCTGGCGTTCGAGCAGGGCGTGGAATGGCTCTGGGCCATGCAAATCTGCACCCCCGACGCCATTGCCGCCACACAGGCCAACTGGCCGCCTTGCCGCGAAGCGAACTGGCTGCTCTCGACCAATGAATATCTGATCCTGGCCTGCGTATCGCTGGGCATCATCTTTGGAGCCTTTACCGCCAATGTCATCCACGGCGCCATGCGCGCCGTGCCGCGTGGCCAGCTCGAAGCCGCCCGAGCCTATGGCATGAGCGACTTCCAGGTTCTGACCCGCATCCATATCCGCCAGATGTGGGTTTATGCGTTGCCCGGCCTGTCCAATGTCTGGCTGCTTCTCATCAAGGCCACGTCGCTGCTTTCCCTGCTCCAGATCGCCGATATCGTGTGGTGGGCCGGGCAATTGGGCTCGCCCAACTTCCTGCCCCAGGCCGGCCTCGTCCATGGCGACTGGCGGTGGGCCTATTTCATCGCGCTCTTTGTCTTCTACATCCTCGTCACGCTGCTTTCCGAAAAGGGCTTTTCGAGGCTCACGGCCTGGGCGCGGCGCGGCATGCCGGTGGAGGGCTAAACGATGGGCCTGATCGAAACGCTGCTAGCCGAGATTCCGCTCTATGCCGAACCGGCGCTGTTCAACATCTATTTTGCGATTGCCTCACTGCCCATCGGCTTTGTCTTTGCCGTGCTGCTTGCGCTTGGAAAGAACTCGAAAAACCCGATCGTCCGGCGCCTGTGCTCGGCCTATATCTATGCCTTTCGCGGCTCACCGCTGTTTATCCAGTTCTTCATGTTCTATTCCATCATGCTGGCGCTCAACCCGGTCTGGTGGCGCCCGTGGGGCATTTCATGGTTGATGATGAACCCGCTGTTCATCGGCCCCCTTGCGCTGGTGATGAACACCGCCGCCTATAGCGCCGAAATCATCTATGGCGCCCTGCGCACGGTCCCCCGCGGTGAACTCGAAGCTGCGCGCGCTTTCGGAATGACCCCCTTTCAGGTGTTCAGGACAGTCACATGGCCCAACACCATCCGCATCGCCTGGCCCGCCTACACAAATGAAGTCGTGTTCCTTTTCCACTCAACGGCGCTGGTCTATTTTACCCTGCCGGTCATCAACGCCCAGCGCGATATCCTCAACACCGCCCAGAACCTTTTTGAGCGCGACTTCAACGCCTTCCTCCATTTTTCCGTCGCGGCGCTCTGGTTTCTGGCCATCACCATGATAATTTTCTTCGTTTTCGGGCGTGCTTATGAGCGCATGATGCGTCACATGCCCAAAGAGCGCACGACCTCCCGCCCGCGCCTGCGTTTCGGCCCCAAATATATCCGGTAGTTCCTTATGGCCTTTGACAGTATCACACACACCATCGATGCCGACGCCCCCGGCACGACAAGCGAGTTGACGCTCTTTAAGATCGGCCCAGCCGAGGCAGAGACCAAAATCTACATGCAGGCTGCGCTCCACGCCGACGAACAACCCGGCATCATGGCGCTGCACCACCTATTACCGCTTCTCAAGTCCGCCGACGAAAAAGGTGAACTGAGCGCCCGCTTTACAATCTTTCCCATGGTCAACCCGCTCGGCATGGGCCAGCGCCTGTTCGAGGGCCATGTGGGCCGTTACGATTTCCGCACCGGCACCAATTTCAATCGCCGTTGGCCGGATCTCTTTGCCGCCGTCGATACCGATGTCGCGCCGAAACTCACCAATGATGCCGCCGCCAATGTCGCGATAGTCCGCCAGGCGGTGCGCGACTGGCTCGATGCCCAGCATCCGACAACGGCCATGCAGAAGCTGCGGCATCTGGTGATGATCGAAGCCTATGACGCCGATTACGTCCTCGACCTCCATTGCGATAACGAGGCGCTGGTCCATCTGTTCGTCACCCCCGATTCCATGGCGGAACTGGGCGAATTGGCCGATCATATGGGCTCGGTTGCCCAATTGACGGCCGAAGATTCAGGTGGTGGCTCGTTCGATGAAGTCTGGCCCTCGCTCTGGACGCGGCTGCGCCGGGCCCATCCCACTAAACCCATCCCCTTTTCCGCCCGCGCCGCAACGCTGGAGTATCGCGGGCAGCCCGATGTGTTCGATACCATCGGCAAGGACGATGCCGCCCGGCTCTATGGCTTTTTTCAGGCCAAGGGCTTTGTCGCCGGCACCCCGCCAAAGGTCGAGCCAGCCCCAGCCCCTACCCCTTTGAGCGCCACCGAAATGCTGCGCGTCGAGAGGGCCGGGCTTCTCGCCTACCGCGTCGAACTGGGCGATCAGGTCGAAAAGGGCCAGCCCATTGCCGACCTCATCGCCCTTGCCGGTCCCGGCGCCTTTGTCGAACGCACGCCGATCCTCGCGGGCACCTCGGGCCGGGTCATATCCCGCAACGTCTCAAAATTCGTCGTGCCGGGCAATTCCATCGCCAAGATCGTCGGAACAGAGCCACTGGCCAGCCGACAGGGCTACCTCTTGGAGGACTGATCGCGCACCGGAACGTAAACGAAGCGCGGCATTTCGATCTTGAAGACGATGGCCAGTGTTCTGAGTGTAAAGCCCACAACCATTGCGGCGATGGTCATCACCTCCACAGGCATTCCGGCCTGTAGCCCGAAAAAGAAAACGCAGGCGGTTATCGCCGATACGGTCGCGTAGAGTTCGCCGGAAAACAGCAGGGGCACGTCGTTGCACAAGACGTCACGCAACACACCGCCTACGCAGCCCGTAATGATGCCCGCAACGATGACGATCAGCACCGGTTGACCCATTTCCATGGCGACCATGCAGCCCGAGATTGTGAACACCACGAGCCCTACAGCGTCGAGCAAGAGAAAAATCAGCTTGAGCCGTTCCATGATCCGCGCCACAGCGATGGTGAACAGGGCCGCCGCCGTCGTGACCAGCAGATAGGCCGGCTGTTCGACCCACAACAGCGGATAATGGCCGAGCAGGAGATCGCGCGCCGTGCCCCCGCCCAGCGCCGTTACGCAGCCGAGCACGCATACCCCGAACCAGTCCATGTTGCGCCGCCCGGCCGCCAATGCGGCCGACATCGATTCAGCGGCCAGTGCGATGACGAAGATCGTGTGCAGCAACATATGGCCCTCCTTGTGCGTCGCCGCCGACCATGGCCGCTAACGCCTTGGACGTAAAGCGCGATTGCACCTGGTCACGCTTTACAGCTATCGTTGCCCGGCGAGCGTGGGAATCTCAGGAGTCTGCCTATGGCGATCAAGGCCGCGATCTATCATCTCACGCATTACAAATACGATCGGCCCGTCACCCTCGGCCCGCAGATCATCCGGCTCCAGCCCGCCCCCCACTCGCGCACCAAGGTGCTCAGCCATTCGCTAAAAGTCAGTCCTTCCAATCACTTCGTCAATATTCAGCAGGACCCCTACGGCAATTTCCAGGCGCGCTACGTCTTTCCCGAACCGGTGACCGAGCTCAAGATCGAGGTCGATCTGGTCGCGGACATGACGGTTTATAATCCGTTCGATTTCTTCGTCGAGCCAGAGGCCGAGACCTGGCCGTTTGCTTATCCCGACGCCATCGCGCCCGACCTGGAGATTTACAGAAAGCCCGACCCGAGCTTTGGGCCGCTGTTTACCGATCTGCTAGCATCGATCGACAGGACGCCCAGGAACACGGTCGATTTCGTGGTCGAACTCAACGCGCGGCTGCAGCGCGAGATCGGTTATATTGTCCGGCTCGAACCGGGCGTGCAAACACCCGAGGAAACGCTGGAAAAGGCCAAGGGAAGCTGCCGCGACACCGGGTGGCTGCTCGTTAACGTATTGAGAAGTTTGGGTTTTGCGGCCCGGTTCGTCTCGGGATACCTCATCCAGTTAAAGCCCGATTTAAAGGCGCTGGACGGTCCATCGGGGACCGAAAACGACTTCACCGACCTCCATGCCTGGTGTGAAGTGTACCTGCCGGGGGCCGGGTGGGTGGGGCTCGATCCGACCTCGGGATTGCTGACCGGGGAGAGCCATATTCCGCTTGCCGCCACGCCCCATTACGCCAATGCGGCTCCGATTTCGGGGATGGCGAGCTTTGCAAATGTCGAATTCGATTTCGACATGACGGTCACCCGCGTGGCCGAGCATCCTCGCATAACCAAGCCATTTTCGGACACCGATTGGGTGGAGTTGTGCTCTCGGGGACGCGAAATTGACGAACATTTGGCCAACAATGACGTTCGGTTGACGATGGGGGGCGAACCCACCTTCGTGTCGATCGACGATTTCGAATCCGGGGAGTGGAATGCCGATGCTGTCGGCCCCACCAAGCGCGAAAAAGCCGATATTCTGATCCGGCGACTGCAGCAGCGTTTCGCGCCCGGCGGGTTCCTCCATTACGGGCAGGGCAAATGGTATCCGGGCGAAACATTGCCGCGCTGGACCTTCTCACTCTATTGGCGCAGGGACGGCGAACCGGTCTGGAAAAATCCCGACCTGATCGCGCGCGAGACATCGGACAAGATGCCGGGCCCCGACGAGGCCAGGGCGTACCTGACCGAATTTGCGGCGGCGCTGGGCCTGGATGGTTCGACCATCCAGCCGGCCTTCGAGGATCCCGCCGACTGGATCCTCAAGGAAGGCAATCTTCCCGATAATGTCGATCCCACCAATCCCAAACTCAAAGACCCCGAAGAGCGCCTGCGCATGACGCGGGTCTTTGAGCGCGGGCTGACCGAGGCGACGGGCTATGTGCTGCCGGTCCAGAAATGGAACGCCCCGGCGCAAGCCTCGCGCTGGCTGACCGAGATGTGGAAGACGCGGCGCGGCAAGCTGTTTCTGGTCGCCGGAGATTCACCCGTGGGCTACCGCCTGCCGCTGGGAACGCTGCCCCATATTCCCGACAGCGCTTATCCCCATGTGGTGGCCGAAGACCCCACGATCCCGCGTCAGCCGCTGCCCCCGCGCGACGCGCTGCCGGTAGCCAGCATGGTCGCTGACGACGTGATCGCCCAGCCCCGGATCGAGCAGGAGTTGTCCGATATCGAAGGCCGGGTCCGCACGGCGCTTTCCGTGGAGCCGCGCGATGGGCGGCTGACCGTCTTCATGCCGCCCACCGAAAGGCTCGAAGATTATCTCGAACTGATCGCCGCTGCCGAGACGGCTGCGGAAAAGCTGGGCTTGCCCGTCCATATTGAGGGCTATGCGCCGCCGTCGGACCCGCGCCTCAATGTGATCCGCGTTGCACCCGATCCCGGCGTCATCGAGGTCAATGTCCATCCGGCGGCCAATTGGGACGAGTGCGTCTCGATCACCGAAGCTGTCTATGACGAAGCGCGGCTCTCCCGGCTGGGCGCCGACAAATTCATGATCGACGGCAAGCATACGGGCACCGGGGGCGGCAATCACGTGGTTGTCGGCGGCGCGACGCCCAATGACAGCCCCTTCCTGCGCCGTCCCGACCTGCTCAAATCGCTGATCCTGCACTGGCAGCGCCACCCATCGTTGTCCTATCTGTTTTCCGGGCTGTTCATCGGCCCGACTTCGCAGGCTCCGCGCTTTGACGAGGCGCGGCACGACAGCCTTTACGAGCTTGAGATCGCTATGGCGCAGGTGCCCGCCCCCGGCGAGGGCGATGCGCCCGCGCCCTGGCTGGTCGACCGGCTGTTCAGAAACCTTCTGGTCGATGTGACCGGCAACACGCACCGCTCGGAAATCTGTATCGACAAGCTCTATTCCCCCGACGGCCCGACCGGCCGGTTGGGGCTTGTCGAGTTCCGCGGCTTCGAGATGCCGCCCAATGCAAGGATGAGCCTTGCCCAGCAATTGCTGATCCGCGCGCTGATCGTGCGGTTCTGGAAGACCCCGGCCAAGGGCAGACTGGTGCGCTGGGGCACAAGGCTGCACGACAGGTTCATGCTGCCCCATTACGTCTGGGCCGATTTTCTCGATGTGCTCGATGATCTTCGCCAGCACGGCTATGATTTGAAACCCGAATGGTTCGAAGCCCAGCTCGAATTCCGCTTCCCATTCTGCGGCGAGGTGAGCGCCGCCGGCCACACACTCGAAATCCGCCAGGCGCTCGAGCCCTGGCATGTGATGGGGGAAACCGGCGCTATTGGCGGCACGGTGCGTTATGTGGATTCCTCGCTCGAACGGTTGCAGGTCAAGCTGACCGGCCCCGAGCCCGAGCGCTATTCGGTGGCCTGCAACCGCCGGCCGGTCCCCCTGACTGTGACCGAGCTTTCGGGAATGGCTGTGGCCGGGGTGCGCTACAAGGCATGGCAGCCCGCCTCCGGGTTGCATCCGGCGCTGCCGGTCAACGCCCCGCTGGTGTTCGATGTTTATGACAACTGGACGGGACGGGCCGTTGGCGGCTGCACCTATCACGTGGCCCATCCGGCCGGCCGGAACTACGAGACCTTTCCTGTGAATGCCAACGAGGCCGAAGCGAGACGGCTTGCGCGATTCATACCCAATGGACATAGTGCCGGTTCTTACGATTTGCCGACCGAAGCGCCCACGCCCGAGTTCCCTCTGACGCTGGACCTGAGGCGACCTCACCAGTGGCTTTAGATGACTGCTTCCGAAAAGCGTGCCAGGGCACCAAAAATGCCTGACCTGATCGGCGCCTATCGCCCGATCTCGGGCGTGCCAGACGAAATGGTCGCGCCCGACGGCACGGTCAAGCCCGGGTGGCTCAAATTCATGTCGGCGCTCGACGCGCTGGGGGCCGAGGAACTGACCAACCGCTTCCAGCACGCCGACCAGTATCTGCGCGACGCCGGCGTTTTCTATCGCATGTATGACGGGCTCGAACAGGGCGAACGCGACTGGCCGCTGGCCCATATTCCGCTTCTGATCGCCGAAGATGAATGGCGCGGGATCGAAGCCGGTCTCGCCCAGCGCGCCGACCTGCTCGAAACGGTGATCGCCGATATCTATGGCGAAAACACCCTGGTGCGCGAGGGCCTGCTGCCGCCCGAACTGATCGCCGGAAATCCCGAATTCTTGCGGCCCATGGTGGGCATAGCGCCCATGAGCGGTCATCACCTCCATTTCTGCGCCTTCGAGCTGGGCCGGGGCCCGGACGGGCGCTGGTGGGTGCTCGGCGACAGGACACAGGCGCCCTCGGGCGCCGGTTTCGCGCTGGAAAACCGCGTGGCAACCACCCGTGCGCTTGCCGATATCTATGCCGATCTCAACGTCCACCGGCTGGCCGGGTTTTTCCGCGACTTCCGCAATTCGCTGACCGACATGGGCGGCAACGGATCGGGGCGCGTGGCGATCCTCACCCCCGGCCCACTCAATGAAACCTATTTCGAACACGCCTATATCGCGCGCTATCTGGGGTTCCTGCTGGTGCAGGGCGAGGACCTTGTGGTCGTCGATGGCGAGGTCATGGTGCGCACCGTTTCCGGGCTCAAGCCGGTTTCCGTTCTCTGGCGCCGGCTCGATGGCGATTTTACCGACCCGCTGGAGTTGCGCCAGGACAGCCAGATCGGAACGCCCGGTCTTGCCGAGGCGGTGCGGCGGGGCACCGTCGGGTTCGTCAATTCGCTTGGGGCGGGAATTCTGGAAACCCGCGCGCTGGGCGCCTTCCTTCCAGCCATCGCCAGATCGCGGCTCGGCACCGATCTTGCCTTGCCCAATATCGCCACGTGGTGGTGCGGCGGCGAGGAGGCGCGGGCCTATGTGCGCGACAATTTCGGTGCCCTTCTGGTCGGCCCGGCGCTCTCTACCCTGCTTTCCATCGACGATGACGGCGGCACCGCGGCGATTGCCGATCTCGATCCCGAGGCCCGCAAAGAGCTTCTGGCAAAGATCGAAGCCGATCCCAAGGCGTTCGCGGCGCAGGAAGCTGTCAAACTCTCGACCGCTCCTGTCTATGTCGGCGGCGCGCTCGAACCGCGCCCCATAACGCTGCGCGTTTATGCGGCGCGCACGGACAATGGCTGGTCGATCATGCCGGGGGGCTTTGCCCGCGTCGGCTATGCGCTCGACACCGCCGCCATCGCCATGCAACGCGGCGGGCAGGCCGCCGATGTGTGGGTGGTGAGCGAAAGCGAAGTCGAGCAGGTAACGCTGCTTGCCCAGTCCAACACGACAATCGAACGCAACCCTTCGGGCAGTCTACCCTCGCGCGCCGGAGACAATCTGATCTGGCTGGGACGCTATGCCGAACGCTGCGAAGCGAGCGTGCGCATCCTGCGGGCCTACCATCTGCGCCTTGCCGAACTGGGCCGCGAGGACAATCCGCTTCTCATCGCCACCCGCGACTATCTCGAACCCCTCGGCATCGACGCCACCGAAGCGGTTCCGGCGGGGCTTCTGGCCATAGTCGACGGCGCGGTGCGCTCGGCGAGCCAGATCCGCGACCGGTTTTCGCCCGATGGCTGGCTGGCGCTGACCGATCTGCAAAAAACCGCGCGCCGGTTCGCCCGGACCATCAAGCCCGGCGACGACGCCACCCGCGCCATGACGGTGCTGCTGCGCAAGCTGGCCGGCTTTTCCGGTCTCGTGCATGAAAACATGTACCGCTTTGCCGGATGGCGCTTTCTCGAAATCGGGCGCCGGCTCGAACGCGGCATCCAGATCGCCGAAATCGCCACCTGGCTGTGCGCGCCCGACGCCCCCGAAGGGGCCACCGAAATGCTGCTCGAAATCGGCGACAGCGTCATGACCCATCGCCGCCGTTACGGCTATGGCTATGGCAATCTGGGGGCCGTCGAACTGCTGATTTCCGATCCGCTCAACCCGCGTTCGGTGATGTTCCAATTGACCGAACTGCTCGAACAGCTCAAGGAGCTGCCGGGCGGCCATGTCGACGGCCAGCTTTCCGCCGCCGCCAAGGCAGCGCTGAAACTTCAGACAGACCTGGCGGTGATCGACGCCGCAGAGGTCAACCCCGAGATGCTTGTGAGGGTCGGCAACGGGCTGGCCAATATCTCCAATTTGATCTCGGAGATGTACTTCTGATGCTTGACGTTGGCGCACACACCTCCCCAACCGTCATCCCGGCCCTGAGCCGGGATCCAGTAAACGGCAGCGACTGCGGATCGTTCGCGGAGGCTGAGTGTACTGGGCCCCGGCTCAGGGCCGGGGTGACCAAGTGGTGGGATGGCGATGGCAATTTTCACCACCGCTGTCCCGGGCAAAGACCCGGAACCCAGCGGGGCATGCCGCGCCACCGGCAGGTGTGGCGGCGCACATGGACCCCGGCTTTCGCCGGGGAAGCAATCGAGGGAGGACCGGTCGACATCTTCAGCAGTCATCTTGAGGATGCATTTTTTCTGGCTGGCATTGGCGTGCCCACCTCCCCAGCCGTCATCCCGGCCCTGAGCCGGGATCCAGTAAACGGCAGCGTCGGGGGAATGATCGCTCGGTCCTGGTGTATTGGACCCCGGCCCAAGGCCGGGGTGACCAAGTGGGGGGTGCGGGCGATGCGCCACCAATTTGCTCACCGCCGGACGTCCTGACCATGCTCTACGACATCCGCCTCAAGCTCGATTATGCCTATGACGCTCCGGTTTCGGGCGGGCGGCATCTGGTGCGGGTGTTTCCGGCCAATTTGCCGGGCATCCAGCGCGTGGTTGCGTCAAGCCTGACCGTCGATCCCCAGCCCGCCGAATGCTCCGAATTCACCGATTTCTTCGGCACCCGCGTGGCAGCGCTCGCCTATCGCAGCGCCCATGACGCTCTCGAGATCGCCATAGCGGCCCGCGTCGAGGTGCTGCGCGGCGAGCCGGGCATCGATTTCACCCCAACGCCGGACGCGTTACGGGCCGAGATCGCTGGCAACTGGGATATGGGAGCGCTTTCCCCGCACCATTTTCTGGGCGCGAGCCCGCGTATCGCCATCGATCCTGCCATCACCGCCTATGCGGCAGCCAGCATCCGGCAGGGGATTTCGGTGCGCGAGCTGGCGCACCATCTGTGCCTGCGCATTCATGCCGATTTCGCCTATGACGGGGAAGCGACGCTTGTCGATACTCCCGTCGACGAGGCCTTCGCGCTGCGGCGCGGCGTATGCCAGGATTTCGCGCACATCATGATCGCCGGCCTGCGCGGGCTGGGCGTGCCGGCGGGCTATGTCTCGGGGTTCCTGCGCACCATCCCGCCCGAGGGCGAAGAGCGGCTCGAAGGCGCCGACGCCATGCATGCCTGGGTGAAGGTGTGGTGCGGGCGCGAAACCGGTTGGGTGGAGTTCGACCCCACCAACGCGATCTTTGCCGGCGAGGACCATATCGTCATCGGCTATGGGCGCGACTATTCCGACGTCACCCCGATCGTGGGCATGCTGCGCTCGGCCGGCGGGCAGGAAACGACGCAGGCCGTCGACGTTTTGGAAGTCGCCTAGAGCATTTCAGCGCTTCCTTGAATCGCTTCAATTGCTCTAAGTCTTTGTTTTATCGCGCTTCCGAACCGGATAAGTGGTAGCCACTTATCCTGGAAGCGCTCTAGCGCGCTAAACATTCCCCATGCGACGGGCCATGAATTTTTCGAGCCCCACGAACCCGTCATAGATCAAAACCGCCAAAGCCCCCACGATCAACCCGCCCTGCAAAACGAATGCGGTGTTGCCCGAAACCAGCCCGGCGATGATGACTTCGCCCAGGGTGCGGGCGGCGACGGTGGAGCCGATGGTGGCTGTCGAGAGCGAAATGACCGCAGACAGCCTGATGCCCGCAAGGATCACCGGCAGGGCGAGCGGCAGTTCGACCCCGGAAAGCCGCTGCCAGCCGGTCATGCCCGTGCCGCGCGCCGCCTCGCGCACCGAAGGAGCGAGCGAGGTCAGCCCGGTCAGGGCATTCTCGAAAATCGGCAGCAGGCCGTACAAAAACAGCGCCACCAGCGTCGGCCCGGTGCCGAACCCGAGCATGGGCACGGCCAGCGCCAAAACCGCGACGGGCGGAAAGGTCTGCCCGATATTGGCGATGGCGCGCGAGAGCGGCAGAAATTCCTCCCCGAACGGACGGGTGACGAGGATGGCCAGCCCGACGGCAAACAGCGTTGCCAATACCGTGGCGAACCCCACGATGGCCAGATGGCTCAGCGTCAGCGAAAGAATGGTTGTCTGGGTGTAGATCGGCGGCGTGCCCTCGCGCACCAGCGGCACAAACAGGGGCGCAAAGCTTTGCGGCGTGACGATGAACGTCACGAGCAGCGCCAATACCGCCAGCCGAATGACGACCCCGATCCTCATTGCGGCCGCGCTGCCCGTTTTTCCAGAGCGGCGCGGGTGACGATGCCGACCGGGACGCCGTCCTTCGTCACCGGCAGGGCCGGGCGTTGCGACCACAGCATTTCCGAATAGGCATCGCGCAGCGAGAGCTGGGTGTCGACCGGCTGGCCTGTCGCTTCGCCCGGCTCGAGGACGGAGGAAACGTGATCGAGGGTCAAAAGCCGGAACGCCTTGTCCCCTGACCCCAGCATCGCCTCGACGAAATCGTCGACGGGATTGGCGATGATTTCTTGCGGAGAGGCGTATTGCAAAACCTTGCCCTCGCTCATCACCGCGATGCGGTCGCCCAACCGTATCGCTTCGTCCATGTCGTGAGTGACGAGGACCACGGTGGTGCCCAGGCGCTGCTGGATTTCGACAAGATCGGCCTGCGCCTTGGCGCGAATGATCGGATCGAGCGCGCCGAACGGCTCGTCCATGAGCAGGACCAGCGGCCCCGCCGCCAAGGCGCGCGCGACACCGACGCGCTGTTTCTGGCCACCGGAAAGTTCATGGGGCATGCGCGAACGGTACTGATCGGGTTCGAGCTGGAACATCTCCAAAAGCTCGTCCACCCGCGCCGAAATCTTTTGCCTGTCCCAGCCCAAAAGGCGCGGAACGGTGCCGATATTGTGCGCCACGTCGCGATGGGGAAACAGCCCGTGCCCCTGAATGGCGTAGCCGATCTGGCGGCGCAGTTCGTAAGGGGGCAGATCGTGGGTGTCGCGGCCGTCGATGCGGATGGTGCCGGCGCTTGGTTCGACCAGCCGGTTGATCATGCGCAACAGCGTCGTCTTGCCCGAACCGGACGTGCCCACGATTGCGACGATCTCCCGGCTGGGAATGGAGAGCGTCACATCGTCGACAACGGCGCGGCCGTCATAGGTCTTGGTGAGATTGTCGATTTCGATCATTGTCCTGCCCTCTGGCGGCCCTGGCTCAATTCCACGCCTGCATCGAGCACGATGGCCGCCGCGAACGCCATGGCAACGGCGGGGATCGCCCCGAGCAAAACGAGCGGCATGGCGGTTTGCGAAATGCCCTGGAAGACAAAGGTGCCAAGCCCCCCGCCCCCGATCAGCCCGGCGATGACCGCCAGACCGATATTCTGGACCAAAATGATGCGGATGCCGGTGAGGATCACCGGGAAAGCCAGCGGCAACAGAACGCCTCTCATGCGCTGGCCATTGGTCATGCCCATGCCCCGCGCCGCCTCGTTGGCATCGCGCGGCACGCCATCGAGCCCGACGACAGTGTTGGAAACGATCGGCAGCAGCGAATAGGCAAACAGCGCCAGAAAGGCCGGCGCATAGCCGATGCCGCCGATCCCCAGTTCGCGCGCACCGGGCACATTGGCGCCAACCCACGCCATGGGCACGATCAGAAGCCCGAACAACGCAATCGAAGGCACTGTCTGAACGACATTGAGACTGCCCAGAATTCCGGCCCGCACGCGCGGTATGCGGTAGCAGATAATGCCCACAGGAACCCCGATCAGCACCGCCGCGGCGACCGATCCGAAGGCGAGGAACAGATGGACCTGCAATTGCGCAAGGAACGCCGCCTGCCGGCCCTGATATTCCCGCATCACCGCCAGATCGTCCCAAAGCCCCGAAGCAAGGATGCCCCAAAGCACCGCTGCCACGGCAATGAGGATGCCCACCCGCGCGAACGGGCCGAGCCGCAGCCGGGCCAGCGCGTCGGTTGCCGCCAGCGCAAAGGCGAACACCATGATCCACACCCCCGAGCCGGGCGAGACGCGGGCATAGCTATCGCCTTCGGGGATCGAAGCGGTTGACCCGATGCCCACAGCGACCGCCAGCGCAACGAGCGCGAGGCTGGACACCCCCAGCCGGATGGCCAGCGGGGTCTTGAGCAGGAGGATCAACAGCGCAACACCGAGCCCGCCATAGAGCACGATGCCGCCGACGCCCAGAGCCTCCCAGGCGGGAACGGCCTCGCCGGGCACGATCCGGTTGGCACGGAAGATGAGAAAGGACTGAAAGACCAGCGCGAAAAGCCCGAGGGCGGCAACCACCACTCCGAGCTTGTCGATACGCAATGAATGTGTCCCGGCCCGGGCGAGCGCCGTCAAACTGGTTGGGGCCGCGCGCTCTGGAGCGCGGCCCGTTCCCTTTTAGAGGAAGCCGTTTTCGGTCAGATAGGATTCAGCGACCGCCTCGGCCGGCTCGCCTCCCACCTGCACGCGGCCGTTGAGGTCCTGAAGCACTTCGAGCGTCAGGCTCTCAAACACAGGGGCCAGGATTTCCTCGATCTGCGGATATTCCTCGAGCGCCGCTTCGCGGATGATCGGCGCGGGCGCATAGACCGGCTGCACGCCCATATCGTCATCCATGACCACGAGCCCCGAGGGCGCAATGCCGCCATCGGTGCCATAGACCATCGCCGCGTTGGCGCCCGAGGTCTGGTTGGCCGCAGCCGAAATGGTTGCCGCCGTATCGCCGCCCGAAAGCTGGATCAACTGGTCCGAAGAAAGCTCGAACCCATAGGCTTCCTGAAAGGCCGGCAGGGCGGCGGGAGAGGTCACGAATTCACTCGACGCGGCAAGCACGATCTCGCCGCCATCGGCGATGTAGGCGCCGAAATCGGACATGGTGGCCAGCCCGTTTTCCTCGGCGAGGTCGGACCGCACGGCGATGGCCCATGTGTTGTTGGCGGGCGAAGGCGTGAGCCAGACCACGCCGTTTTCCGCGAGGTCCATTTCGGCAACCCGCTCGAACCCGGCCTGTGCATCGTTCCAGACGTCCTCGTCTTCGAGGCCGAAAAAGAACGCGCCATTGCCCGTATATTCGGGATAGATGTCGATCTGGCCCGCCGCGATCGCTTCGCGCACGATGGGCGTCGCACCAAGCTGGATGCGGTTCTCGGTTTCGATATCGTTGGCCTGCAGCATCTGCGCGATGATGTTGCCCAGAACGCCGCCCTCTGTATCGATCTTGGACGACACGACGACCTGCCCATAGGCGGTCGTGGTCAGCGCGGCGGTGACGGCCGCGCCAGCAATGATGGAAAGCAGTTTCACGGATTTTCTCCCGATCTGGCTCTGGTCATGGACTCAGCCTCGTAGCCTACAGAATGAGACCGGGATGACCACCCCTGAGACCAGAAATAATCGTGAACGGATTTTGTTCCGTTTGTGATGGCAGTGGGACGTCTTCCGCTGGAATGGCGGCAGCGCTGCAGGTCCCCGCGTCAAGCGCGAGGACGACGAAGAGTAGCAAACGCTATGGCTTAAGCATTGGCGCTCTTCGGACCTTGACCAGTTGGCGCTATCCTCTCCTTCTCGTCGTCCTCGCGCTTGACGCGAGGACCTGCTGCGCCCGGCAAGCCGGTGACGCAGTTTTATGGCGCTCAGAATGGCGATTTGACGATCTCTTCCCAGAGATCGTCCCAGTGCGGATTGACGTTTTCGATAAGATCGAACTTCCAGGCTCGGCGCCAGCGCTTCAAATTCTTCTTGCGCTGGATTGCCAGGGGCATGGTTGCGTGGACTTCGTAAAAAACGAGGCGCGAAATATTGTAGCGGGAGGCATGCCCTTTCGTCTGCTTTTCGCGATGTTGGTATATGCGGGCAACGATATCGCTGGTCACGCCAATATAGGTCGCCCCGCGGCGCCTATTGGCAATGATGTAGACATAGCCACCCATCGGGAAACTCGGGCATGAGAACGGCGATGCGTCAAGGACAGTCTTCTGCCGGGGTGGTAGCAACGCTGCAGGTCCCCGCGTCGAGCGCGAGGACGACGAGGGGGAGAAGGTGGTGGGCGATGGTCGAACGTTCGGGAAATTCGGACATGAGAACGGCGATGCGTCAAGGACAGTCTTTGCCGATGGGGCTTGGGAATGCAGCGGGTCCCCGCGTCGAGCGCGAGGACGACGAGGGGGAGAACGTGGCGACCGATGGGCGAACTCTGGCGAGTGCCGATGTTCAGCCAGAGCGTTCGTTACTCTTCGTCGTCCTCGCGCTTGACGCGGGGACCTGCTGCGCCCGGGAAACCGCTGACGCAGTTTATGCCGCTTATGACATCGTGTCCGATACGCCCATCCGATAGGGCAGATAGCCGATGAACCCGGTGAGCTTCCACGCTCCATCGATCCGCGCCAGGGTATAGACGGACTGCCAGTTTAGGACGTCGAACGTGCCGTCTTTCATGGCGACCTTGCCGTCGAATTTCTTGTGGGCCAGCGCCCGGTCGCCGGTGATTTCGATTTCGGTGAGGCGCGTTGCGCCGAAAACGCCGGCCCGGGCGGTTTCGAGTTCGGCGCGGGGCGCGAAATCGCGGGCGCCGGCCAGCCAGGAATCGCGATAGGCCCCCAGCGTCGGAAAGCTCACCCGCCAATCGTCGGGATCGGCCGACGCCTTGCCGTCAATCCCCATGAAACGGTCGGCGGCGAAATCGGGTTCGACCATCGACCAGTCACAGGCAAGGAACGCCTCGATGTCGCGCGCCACCAGCATTTCCCAGACGGCATGGCGATCCGGATCGCCCGAAAAGGGGTTGAGTGCGTAAAGGTCCATTTATTTCAGCATGTCCCTGTAGATGCCCGGTTTGGAATTGGGGATTTCCATGGCGTCGAGCTTCTTTTTGTAAAATTCGACAGGTCCGGGATCCCCGATCACCGCATAGGCAAAGCCTTTGTCGCGCAAATCCTCGAGCGTTCTGAACAGCAGCGCCTCCCCGATCCCCCGCCCGCGCGCGGATTCGAGCACGCCGGTCGGGCCGAAAAATCCGCGCGCCGTCACGTCGCCACAGGCAAAGCCCAGAAGGCCCGAGGCATCGGTGGCCAGCCACACATCGACGGGCTGGTGGGAGAACCCCACTTCGACCTCGCTGCGCCAATGGCGGGAGAAATGGGCCTCGACCCAATCGGCGACCAGCCCGCGCTCGGGAGGGAGCGCCCGGCGCAGGGTGGCGCCTTGCCCCGCTACGCGCGAATAGTCGTAGGAGGGAAGATCGTAGAGGCGAACGAGAAGGTCCATCAAGCCGCGTCCATATTCTCGAAGCGGTGACGCACAAAATGCCCCGGCTCGACCTCGACCGGCAAGCCCGCCGCCCGGCGGGCCAGCGCCCGCACCTTTTCGATGTTCTCGGCGAACGCCTTGCCCCCATCCGCATCGGCAACGAAGCGGACGTTGGGATCAGGCACCGCCGAAAGGAGCACTTTGGTATAGGCGTGCTGGGGGTTGGAAATAACGCTTTCCGAGGGTCCCCATTCCACCACCTGCCCGCCAAACATCACTGCGGTGTCCTCGGCCAGATAGTGGGCCGTGGCGATATCGTGGGTGATGTAGAGGAAGGTGATGCCGCGCTCGGTCTTCATGCGCTGCATCAGTCCCAGAACCGATTTACGGATGGAAACGTCGAGCATCGAAGTCGGCTCGTCCGCAACGATCAGTTCGGCCCCTACAGCAAGGGCCCGCGCCAGATTGACGCGCTGGCGCTGGCCGCCCGACAGCTCGTGGGGGTATTTTTCCAAGGTCACGGCGGGATCGAGTTCCACATCGGCCAGCACGCCACCCACCGCGTCGGCCAGCGCGCTGCCGCCGAGCTTTTTGTGCAGTTTGAGTGGACGCTCGAGGTGGTGGCGGATGGTGTGAGCCGGGTTGAGGGCTGCAAACGGGTCCTGAAACACCATCTGCACGGCCTGCGAATAGGCGAGTTCATCGGACCGCCCGTGAATATCGGCGATGTTGCGGCCCTTGAACCGAACCTCTCCTTCCGAGAGCCGGAACAGCCGGGTGACGGCGCGCCCGATCGTCGATTTGCCCGAGCCCGACTCCCCAACGATGGCAAGGGCCCTGCCCTGTTCAACGCTCAGCGATACGTTGCGCATGGCCACCACTTCCTTGGCGGCCCCGAACATGGGCTTGAGATGAAAGACTTTCGAGGCGTTGTCGATTTCGAGAAGCGGAGTGTCGGTCATCAGCTTGCCTCCCTCACGGCAATGCGCGGCATCGCATCCCAGAGCTTGCGTGTGTATTGGTGCTGCGGATCGGAAACGATGGACGCTGTCGAAGCGTGTTCGACGATCTCGCCCTCCAGCATCACCGCGATCCGGTCGGCAAACTGGCTCATCAGCGCCAGATCGTGCGTGATGAACAGGATCGAAAACCCGAACCGCGCCTTGAGCGCCATGATTTCCTGCAAGATTTCGCGCTGCACCACAACGTCAAGTGCAGTGGTGGGCTCGTCCATGACGATAAGCTTGGGATTGAGCGCCAGCGCCATGGCCAGAACCACCCGCTGGCGCATGCCGCCCGAAAGCTGATGCGGGTAATCGTCGAGCCGGGCGGCGGGGATTCCCACGAGGGCCACAAGCTCTTCGGCCCGCGCCCGGATTTCGGGTTTGGAGAGTTTCGTATGGCGGGCCAGCATGTCGCGAAACTGCTCGAACAGCGTGAGCACCGGATTGAGCGAGTTCATGGCACTCTGGAACACCATGGACACCGAAGACCAGCGCCATCTTTCAAGCTTTGCCGCCGGCATGGCAAGAACGTCGGTGCCATCGATGGTGATCGTGCCCTTCGAGATGATGGCGGGCGGACGGTGCAGGCGCATCAGGGAAAAGGCGATTGTCGATTTCCCGCAGCCGGACTCTCCGGCCAGCCCCATCACCTCGCCCTGCCCGATGTCGAAATCGACGCTTCTGACGGCGGTGAACAGGCCCTTGCCGGTGAGATAATCGACCTGAAGCCCGCGAACCGAAACCAAAGCGCTCATTGTGCCGCCTCCAGCTTGCCCGCCGCGCGCTGGCGGTCGAGCTTTTCCTGTGCTTTGGCGGCCGCCGCAATGGTGCCGAGCGTGCGCAGGCGTGGGTTGGAGATTTCGTCGACACCGAAATTGAGCAGCGACAGCCCGATGCCGATACCGGCCACAGCGGCAGCCGGTGCCAGCACTTCCCACCACGCCCCAACGGTGATCGCCGAGGAATTTTGCGCATGGTAGAGCATGGTGCCCCACGAAACCGACATGGGATTGCCCAGACCCAAAAACTCGAGCGTGGCCTGGGTGATGATCGTGTAGGTCACCGAGCCGATGAAATTGAACCCGATGATCGAGAGCAGATTGGGCAGCAATTCCACAAAGATCATCCGGTGTGCCGGTTCGCCGATCAGTTCGGACGCCTGGATATATTCGCGTTGCCGCAGCGTCATGGTTTGGGCGCGGGTGACGCGGGCGCCCCATGCCCATGAGGTGACGCCAATGATGATGGCAATGACGAAAGGCGAGGTCTGACCGACGAAAGCGGCGATGACCAGCAGCAGCGGAAGCTGGGGGATGACGAGAACGACATTGGTGCAGAAATTGATGACTTCGTCGATCAGACCGCCGAAATAGCCCGCCGCGATCCCCAGCACGGTGCCGATGATCACCACCAGAAGGCCCGCGAACAGGCCCACGGCCAGCGAGGTGCGGGTGCCGTAGATCAGTTGGGCGAAGACGTCGCGGCCCATGCGCGTCGTGCCCATGAGCGTTTCGGCATCGGGCGGCGTGTGGGGGCGCCCCACCCGGCCCATCGGGTCGGCATTGAGGATCATCGGCCCGAAAATGGCGACGGCGATATAGGCCAGGACGATGACCAGTCCGATGGCGGCCTTGCGGTTGCGCAGGAAGACTTTGAGGGTTTCAACCATGGTTTCAGGCCCTCCGCAGACGCGGGTCGAGCAGCACATAGAGCAGATCGACGATGAGATTTGCGGTGAGGATGGCCAGCGTCATGATGAGCAGCTGGCCCTGGATCAGCGGATAGTCGCGGGTGACGATGCCGATATAGAGGGTCTGGCCAAGGCCGGGATAGTTGAACACCACCTCGGTGACCAGCGAGCCGCCAAGGATGGCGCCCAGCGTCAATCCCAGTGAGGTCACCGAGGGCAACAGCGCGTTGCGGGCGGCGTAGTTGAACTTCACCCGGCGCTCCGAGAGCCCCTTGGCCAGCCCCATGATGACGTGATCCTCGCCGAGCTGGCCGATCATGTTGTTGCGCATGGTGACCAGATACCCGCCGACGAAAACGATCATCAGCGAAACGACCGGCATTAGCGCGTGGATAAAGACCGAGCTGATATAGGCCCACGTGAACCCCGGATCGAGGCTGGGGTTGAAGGCATAGCCCGTCGGCAGCCAGCGCAGCGCCACCCCGAAGACGAAAAGCGCCACAATCGCGATCACCACGGGCGGGATGGCCTGCAGCGCCAGCGAGGCGGGGGTTATAACCGCGTCGAGGGGCCCGCCGCGCTTCCAGGCGGCAAAAATGCCCATCAGCGTGCCGAACGCGAAGGCGAGCACGGTCGCGCACCCGGCCAGCAGCAGCGTCCAGGGCAGCGCATAGCCGAGGCGCTCGTTGACGGTCTGGGGGAAGAACCGGATCGAATAGCCCAGATCGCCGGTAAAAACCGATTTGAGATAGGAGAAATACTGCTCGTGCAGCGGACCTGTCGCGAACCCGAAGGTTTCGATCAGCGCGGCCCGCGCTTCGGGCGGAATTGTCAATTGCGCCTGGGCGAACATGATGTCGATGGGGTTACCCGGCATCAGCCGCGGCAGCATGAAATTGATCGTCGCGGCGACGAAAAACGCCACTATATAAAAGCCCAGACGGCGCAGGATGAAGGCCATTGTCTCTCTCCGCTGTCGAAAAGGAAAGGCGGCGCGGCCCATAATGGAACCGCGCCGTTCGGAGGAGGAGGACTAGTTTTCGACCGGCCGCAGGGCCAGAAGGTGCAACAGGCGCTCGGGAACACCCGAATAGACCACCGGACGCGCGACGGGGTTGTCGGCGTTGAAGAACCCGGTGAACCGCGCGGTGTTGTACTCGTACCAGAGCGGGTTGTTGAACACGTTGATGAGCGGCATGTCCTCGGCGATCAGCATCTGGATCTCGTTCATCAACTCGGTCTGCTCGGCTTCATCCGTTGTCCCGTTGAACGCATCGAGCGCCGCGTCGAGTTCGGGATTGGTGTAGCGCGAGGACTGGAAGCGGCTCTGGCCGATATGGCGCGAATGCAGCGACTGGTCCATGAAGTAGTGCGGGGTCACCCCGGTGGTCACCGAGTTGATGGCCGCCTGATAGTCGCCGGCGATCAGCTGGTCGGTCCAGGCCGGGCTTTCCGGTGTCTGCATCGAAGCGTTGATGCCAAGCTCGTTCAGGCCCTCGACGGCAAGCTGCACGGTGTTGACCCAGTCGGTCCAGCCGTTCGGCACGATGATCGAAAACGCGATCGGCTCGCCGCTGGGGCTGTCGATGAACCCGTCGCCATCGGCGTCCGCATACCCGGCCTCGTCGAGCAGCGCGCGGGCGCCTTCGATATCGAACTGGGTGTAATCGCCGTATTCGGCTTCAACTTCGGGGTTGTTCCAGGAGTGATAGGCCCGGCCAAGACCCGAGGGATAGTCGTTGACGGTCGGATAGCCATAGCCCGCGATATCAACCATCGCCTGACGGTCCATGGCCATCGAGAAGGCACGGCGGAACGCGACGTCGTTGAACGCTTCGTCAAGGCCGGGCTCTGTGGTTTCCATGTTGAGCGAGAAGAACACCGGGGACCCGGCGGGGAACCAGTAGCCGTGATTGTCCGGATCGGTGCCCACATAGGTGCGCTCGATATCGGGCAGGAACGAGCCGAACCAGTCAAGCTCGCCATTGGCGGCGGCGGTCAGCACCTGGTCGTTGTTGGCAAGCTGGGGCAGGCGCACGCAATCGACATGCAGGCTTTCCGCATCCCAGTAGTTGGGGTTGGCGCACTGGATATATTCCTGCGGCGTGAAGCGCTCGATTTCGGTCAGCGGACCCGAACCGACTGTTGTGTTGTTCGAATAGGTCACCGGATCGCCGACCTCGGCCCAGATGTGCTCGGGTACCGGATAGACCTGCACGAGCTGGTAGATCAGCCCCGCATCGATCTCTTTCATTCGGATCTCTACGGTGCGGTCATCGACGGCGGTGACGCTGTCGAGCTTGGGCCATACGGCGCGGGCGTCGAGGGCGGGATATTCGGCCATCAGATCGAAGGTGAAGGCCACATCGTTCGCCGTGAGCGGCATGCCGTCCGACCAGGTCAGCCCTTCGCGCAGGGTGAAGGTGAGGGTCAGAAGATCGTCGGAATATTCATACGATTCCGCGAGCCGGTATTCCGGCGTGCCGCCCTGCAGGGCGTTAAAGATCACCAGCGGCTCATACATGAAATCGATCACTGTTGGCAGAACGGTGGTGGTGTTGAACGGATTGTAGTTCTCGACCCAGGCGGTCAGCTGCTGGGGCACGATGGTGAGGATGGCGCGATCGTCCTCCTGCGCCCGGGCCATGCCGGCCGGCAGGACCAGGACGCTGGCCAGCAGCGCTCCCTTGAGAAAATTGGCAGTCATGAGTGTTGCACTCCCTCCAGTTGCACCGCGGCCCCTTCGCCGCGGCTGACAGATGTTCCCTCCCCGACGGCACATGCGCCGGGATACGCCGAAAAGCGCGGGGACCATTGTGGGCTGGCAAGGGAGGGGGCTGTCACGGGTGCTTTTCCGTCAATTGCGCACCCAAAACCGGCAAAACCGTCAAAATCGAAATTAAGGGGTGTGACCGGCTTTATGTATTCTACCATGGTCATATGAATAGACGATGTCACAGGCTGGAGCGAGGGGCTTCGGGCTGGAGGGGAAGGGAGAAACGAGGATGGGCGCGTTTGGGCTGGCACCGAAGGGTTTCCGCGGCCGCCTGTTTGCGATCCTGATCGCCATCACCACCATTCCGCTGGTACTGACGGCAACGGTGTTCTTTTCCATCCTCAACGCCAATGTCGAAGAGGAAACCTTCGCCCGCCTCGCCTTCGTGCGCGACGCCAAGCTTTCCGAGCTCGACCAGTACCTGACCTTCGCCTTCCGGCAGGCCGATTCCCTGACCAAATCGAATGCCGTTCGTTACTCCATCGGCGATTTCTATGGCTTTTCCTACGCCTTTCGCCAGATCGATCCCGACCCGCAGGCGGCCCGCGACGTGCTGCAGGCGATCTTCGGCATCGGCGACGGCGCCACCGCCAACGACGGTCAATTTGCGCCCGATACCGACGCGATGGTCTCCAATGCGCTGGAATACGCCAACGCCCACCAGCGCTTTCACGAGGAATATTCGAGCTTCATCCGCTCGGCCGAATTCGACAATCTCTATCTGGTCAACACCGATGGAAGGGTCGTTTATTCGGTCGAAAAGGACGCCTATCTCGGCGGCGATCTCGATGGCGACATGGCCGGCACGACGCTCGGCCAACTGTCCGCGGCGACCCTTGCCGGGACCGATCCCATCCGCATCGCCGATTTCGCCTTCGACCCCGAGACCGGAGCTTTCGGCGCCTATGTCGCGGTGCGCGTGGAATTTTACCAGCGCCCGCGCGGCGTGGCGATATTTCGCCTGCCCGCAAGCGGGGTCAGCACCATCGTCCAGTCCCAGGAAGGGGAAACCGGCAATTTCTATATGATCGCCGGCAATGGACGACTGGTGTCCGCGCCCGGCGACTATGATCTTCCCGTCGGAGAAGTGGTTCCCACGCCCGAGACCGATCAACCGGCAACCGCAACCGCACTGGTCGGCGAGGGCCTGTCGGGCGGACGCGCGCTGGCCGCATGGGGACCTGTCAATTTCGGCGACACCCAATGGGCTCTGGTCGCCGAAGTGCCCACGAGCACGGCCTTTGCCAATTCCGAGGCGCTGACCCGCTTTGTCCTGATGATCGCCGCCATCGCCCTGCCCATCCTGTTCTGGGTGGCGTACCTGCTCTCACGCACGATGACCGCGCCGCTGCAAAAGCTGACCGACGTGGCAGAATCGATAGCCGCCGGAGACCTCGAACGGACGATGCCCAGCGTCGAGCGCCCGACCGAATTGGGCCGGCTTGCCGAAAGCTTCAAGCGCATGCGCGACGCCATTCGCGCCCAGCTTTCCCTGATCGGGCAAAAGAATGTCGAGCTTGAACGCCACGTCAAACTGATCGAGGAAAAAAACGCCGCGCTGGAAGAGGCCGACAGGCTGAAAGACACCTTCGTTGCCAACACCAGCCATGAATTGCGTACACCGCTGAACGGCATCATCGGCATTTCCGAAACGCTGTCGGCCGGCGCGGTGGGCGAATTGACCCCGCCCCAGCGCAGCCAGCTCGACCTGATTTCGTTTTCGGCGCGCCGCCTGTCCCGGCTGGTCGACGACCTTATCGACATCTACCGCATCCGCCAGGGCCGCATGCGCCTCGACATCCACCCCGTCCATGTGGCGACCTCGATCCGCAACGTCATGCAGCTTGCCGAGCCGCTGCTGCGCGGCGAGCCGGTGACCCTCGACGTCGATATCCCCGAAACCATCCCCTATGTGATGGCCGACCCGGTGCGCTTCGAACAGGTGCTCTACAACCTCCTTGGCAATGCCATCAAATACACAGATCAGGGCTCGATCTCGATCACCGCATGGCGGGCTGGGGACGCCGTCGCGGTTGCCGTCACCGATACCGGCGTCGGCATTGCGCCCGACAGTCTCGAACGCATCTTCCAGCCGCTCGAACGCGGTGAAAGCCCCGAAATGATCGCCAAGCCGGGCGGCGCGGGATTGGGCCTGACCATTGCCCGGCAACTGGCCAGCGCCATGCATGGCAAGCTGGCCGCGCAGTCCGATCTGGGTAAGGGCTCGCGCTTCGTGCTCGAAGTGCCGGTCGCCGAAACCGAGGAGACCGAAACCGAAATCCTCACCTATGGCGAACGCAGCGAAGGCTTGCGCGAAACCATGGGCATGCTTTTGGCCGACACCGCCGAAATGAACGCCGCCAATGCCGATGAAGCGCCGGTGATCCTCGTTGTCGATGACGAGCCGATCAACATCCAGGTGCTGCGCAACGTGCTGGCCCCCCAGGGCTATATAGTGCGCGCCGCCGAAAACGGCATGGATGCGCTGGCCGCTATCGAAAGCCACAAGCCCGACCTCGTGGTGCTCGACGTGATGATGCCGCAGATGGGCGGGCTCGAAGTCGCCAAACGCCTGCGCGACCGCTATGGGCTGCTCGACCTGCCCATCATCATGGTCACCGCCCGCTCGCGTACAAGGGACGTGATCGCCGGGTTCGAGCACGGGGCCAATGATTATGTGGTCAAGCCCTTCGTCAAGGACGAGTTGCTGGCCCGTATCGCGACGCTCCTCGAGGCAGGCCGCGCCCGTGGCACGGCACGCGAAAACATCGAACTGAAATCGGAAATCGAGCGCCGCGTGCAGGTCGAGGATGCCCTGCGGCTCTCCCAGCAGCGCATGGCGCGACTGCTCGATACGCTGGAAGCGGGGCTGCTTGGTGTGAGCGAGACCGGCCGCATCACCTATGCCAATCAGGCCGCCTCCGTGCTTGCCGGCCGCGTCATCGACCCTGGCAAGACGCTGCTGAGCGATCTTTTGACCCCGACCATGGTCGACGCCATGACCCGCACCATCGCCGATGAAGGCCGGGTGGCGCTCGACGAGGTGCCACTGGGGCGCTCGGGCAATCCGGTGCTGCTCAACGCCTTCGAGATCGACGCCGATGCGGGGGGCGGTTTTGCGCTGGTCATCACCCCCGATACCGCCGAGACCCGTCAGCAGACCGACCATCTGGTGCGCTCGGTTCAGGGCGTTCTCGACACCGTGGGCCCGGTGCTGATCGAGCAACAGGCAGCGCCGTCCAACCCCGTCGCGTCGGACGCGGCTCCGCCTCCGGGCAAGGAAGCCTATCGCGAGACCATCGTGGCGGTGATGACCCAATCGATCGCGCTGTGGCGCCGCGCCAGGGGCGGCTCGAAAATCGACTTCGCCGAAAAGAGCGGCGTGTGGCGGGTCAATCTCGACCGCTCATCGCTTCAGGCGAGAACGCTCGACAAATACCTGCTGATCGAAACCCTTCCCGCCAACCCGCGCTGGCGCGACGTGATCCAGACAGCCGAGTTCGTCATGGCCGATGTGGAACCCCAGATCGGGCAGAACGACGAGCTTTCTACCCAATACGAGCAATTGCGCGCCAACACCCAGACCCTGCGCGACCTGGTGCGTGAACACATCCTCCCCAAGCCCCGGGGAGATACCGAACCGGCAGGCGTCCAGGACGCCTGACCGACCCCCTCCCGAACCTCCGATTTTCAAAAGGCTGCCCCTATGCCCACGTCATCATTCCGCCTTGAAGCGGACTGGAACCCTGAAATCGCGACACCCGGCCAGCTCAGGATGGCCCTGGTCAACACCGGCGATCATCCGGTGGAAGGCTTCGCGCTGGGCGTAACCTCATTGTTCCGCATCAAGCCCGACAGCCCCATCGAGGGCGCGCGCCTTATCGAGCAATTGTCCAATTACCATCTGCTCGCCCCCATGGAGGGGTTCGTTCTGGAGCCTGGCGGGCGTTGGGAGATCGTGGCGAAACAGATTTCCCACACCCTGCGGCACTATACCTACGGCCCCAAATCCGCCGCCGTCACGCTGGCCGACGGAACCATGGTGCTGCCCGAAATCGCGCCGATGACGCTAAAGGGCGAACCGGGTGCGCCGACCATCGTTCATCCCGCGCGCCAGCCGCTGCCCGGCGATCAGACCACGATCAGCGTCATCCCTTTTCCCGCCGCCGTCGAGGTTGCCGGTAATGCCGTGCCGGCCATGATCGGTTTCGGCGAGGGACCGGAGCCCGCCTATAACGCCTATGAAACGGTCGCCGATCTGGCCCGTCGGCTGTTTCCGGGCGAAACCCTGTTCGGCGACGGACTGCCGGTCCAATGCCTTGCCGAAGAACGGCTGGCCCCGGGCACCTATGAGGTCGTCTTCGGGGAAACCGTGACGCTCCGGGCGGGCGATACCGATGGTTTCCAGCATGGCTTCATCACGCTCGCCCAGATGCTGCGCGGCGCGCAAAAACATCCCGAAGATTTCAGCTTTCCAACCTCGGGCACCATATCGGACGCCCCGCGCTTTGGCTGGCGCGGGAGCCATCTCGACGTGGCGCGTCAGGTGTACACAACCGACGAGATCATCGCTTTCCTCGACACCATGGCCTGGAACAAGCTCAACCGCTTCCATATCCATCTCAACGACGATGAAGGCTGGCGGCTCGATGTGCCCGACTATCCCGAGCTTGCCGAAAAGGCCGCATGGCGCGGCCCCGGCGAAATCCTGCCCCCGCTGCTCGGCTCACCCTTTGAAAAGCACGGGTTGGTCTATCGCGCCGCTGACATCACGGCGATAGTCGATCACGGGCTGAGCCTTGGCATCCAGACCATTCCCGAAATCGATATTCCCGGCCATTGCTATTGCGTGCTCAAGGCCCTGCCCCAACTCGCCGACCCCGAAGAGACCGGCATCTATCGCTCGGTGCAATATTTCCCCAACAACGCGCTCAACCCCGCGCTGGACGAGACTTACAAATTCCTCGAAGCGGTCATCAGGACGCTGGTCGAGTTGTTTCCGGCCAAATGGATCCATATCGGGGGCGACGAAGTGGCCGATGCGGCATGGTCCGGCTCGCCCCAGGCCAAATCGCTGCAGGGGCCGAATGGTTGGCAGGGCACATTCGAGCTTCAGAGCCATTTTCTAAAGCAGATCCAGTCGCTGCTGAAAAAATACGGCAAGGACACCGGCGCATGGGAAGAAGCGGCGTTGGGCGGCGGGGTCGACCCCGACCGCTCCTATCTCGTCGCCTGGAAGAAATCGGAAAGCGGGCGCGATCTGGCAATCGCCGGCTATGACGTGGTGCTCGCCCCTGCCGAACACGCCTATTTCGACATGGCCCAATCGACCGAATGGTGGGAACCGGGCGCGAGCTGGGCCGGCACGGTTTCGGTAGAGACCTGCTACGGTTTCGATCCGGCCCACGATTGGCCAGCCGAAGTGCAGGACAAGCTGATCGGCGTGCAATCATGCCTGTGGAGCGAGAACCTCGCTGACCGCAGGCTGTTCGATCACCTGACCTATCCGCGGCTGTCGGCCATCGCCGAGACCGCATGGAGCCCGCGCGAGACCAAGGATTTCGCCCGCTTCATGGCCATCCAGACGCTGATGCCAAAGGCAAGGCTGGGGTAGGACGCGACACGGCCGATGATTCTCAGGCGCTCCGGGCAGGACCGACACTCTGCTCGGCGGCCTTGAGCGTGTTGGCCATCAGCATGGCTATGGTCATCGGCCCCACCCCGCCCGGCACCGGCGTGATCGCTCCGGCATGGGCCGACGCGGCGGCGAAATCAACGTCTCCGACCAGCCGCGTCTTGGCCTCGCCCTTTTCCGGCGCGGCGATGCGGTTGATGCCCACATCGATGACCGTCGCGCCGTCCTTGATCCAGCCGCCCTTGATGAATTCCGGTTGCCCGATGGCGGCGACAACGATATCGGCGCTGCGGCACAGGGCCGGAAGGTCGCGCGTGCGCGAATGGGCGATGGTGACAGTGGCATTGGCATGCTGGAGCAGCGCGGCGACCGGGCGCCCCACAAGGTTGGAGCGCCCGACGACCACGGCGTTCAGCCCCGAAATGCCGTCGGGATAGACCGTGTCGAGCAGCTCCATGCAGCCCTTGGGCGTGCAGGGCACCAGTGTCTTTTCCACCTGCCCCGAGGCCAGCCGGCCGATGGAAACGTCGTGCAGCCCATCCACATCCTTGGCCGGATCGAGCGCGCCGATTGTGGTGCGTTCGTCAAGATGGCCCGGCAGCGGCAATTGCACCAGAATACCGTGGATGGCCGGATCGGCATTGAGCGTGCCGATCAGCGCCAGCAGTTCGGCTTGCGTCGTGTCGGCGGCAAGAGTGTGCTGGACCGAATGGAACCCGCATTCCTTGGCCATCCGGCCTTTCGAGGCCACATAGACCTGACTTGCCGCATCTTCGCCCACCAGCACGACCGCCAGACCGGGAGGCATCCCGTTGGTCGCCGTAAAAGCCGCGGCGCCCGCCTTGACCCTTTCGATTGCCGAAGCGGCCACGGCTTTTCCGTCGATGATTTTTGCGGTCATGGCGAACTCCTTTAGGCGAAAACCACAGTCTTGTGCCCGTTGAGCATGACGCGGTTTTCCAGATGGCTCTTGACCGCCCGCCCCAGCACCCGGCTCTCGATATCGCGGCCCACCGCGATCAGATCGTCCGGGCTCATGGCGTGGGTCACCCGCGCCGTCTCCTGCTCGATGATCGGGCCTTCGTCGAGATCGGGGGTCACGTAATGGGCCGTCGCGCCGATGATTTTGACACCACGTTCATGGGCCTGGTGATAGGGCTTGGCGCCCTTGAACGAGGGCAGGAACGAGTGGTGAATGTTGATGACCTTGCCGAACAGACGCGTTGAAAGCTGGTCGGAGAGAATCTGCATGTAGCGCGCCAGCACCACGAGATCGGCGTCGGCCGCCTTGATGATTTTGAGCACCTGGGCTTCCTGCTCGGCCTTTTCGCCCCGCGCGACGGGCAGATGATGGAACGGCACGCCTTCAGCCTCGGCGATGGCGCGGGCGTCCTGGTGGTTGGAGATGATCGCAGCGACTTCGGCGCGCAACGCCCCCACCTTGATCTGGTAGAGCAGGTGCAGCATGGCGTGATCGAATTTGGAGACGAGGATGACGATGCGCGGCACCCGCGCCTCATCGATCACCGCCGTCTTCATCTCGAACCGCTCGACAACCGGTTTGAGCGCGCGTTCCACGCCATCCTTGTCCACGCCATCGGGCGCCGTAAAGCCGATGCGCATGAAGAATTTGTCCGTGTCCCTGTCCCAGAACTGGTTGGATTCGGCAATGTTGGCGCCCAATCCGAACAATTCGCTGGTCACGCCGGCGACGATCCCGGGCTTGTCGGCACAGGACAAAGTGAGGATGAAATCGTGCATGCGCGGATAGGCCCCCGAAGGCTAGGATTTAGCGGGGTTCATAAGGGGTTGGAGGCGCAATGTCGAGGTGGAGGCAACCCACCGGGAAACTTTACAGAAGCTCCAACGTGTCGTTTATCCTTGACTTCTACTATCTGCAGGGTAATCTGCAGGTATTAAAAACAGGAGCACTGCTATGCAGAATCCGATTGCGATTACCCTTACCTCATCCGGCAAGGTGGAAACATATAGGGTCAGCGTGGCGCCGGAAAATACCCAAAAACTCAAGAGAAGCGAGGGGCGAACATCCGCTCCGGCCGTCCTTCTACTGAGACGCGCTATAATCCTGCAGGACGTTTCTGCAGGTATCATCGACCCAGCAGACGTGATATCTGCAGTTGATGGAGACTGGAGCAATGCCATAGTGGTAATCTGCGATGAACGTGCCGCGATTAGGCCTTCCACAACGGGTAACTCCAGCGCCACAGGTGATGAAGCGTTTTTGGAGCATGTTAAGCGCAGCGCACCAGAGCTCCTTCGGCTAGCTCGCAAGACTTTATTGGCAGTACGAGCGGCGGAAGTTGATGGGGATTTGGTAGAGACAAACAAAGGGCGTTGGGTGAACCGCCCTTTGAATACATTCACACTGAAGCTACAGCCGAAGGCCGGAAACCTGCAGTTTACACTGTATGGAAATCCGAACGATTACACGGCTGAAGGTTTTTTGCTCGCTGACCAAAACAGCTACTCGCGGGGCTGGATACGTAACGAGAGTGACGTGGGTAGATTTGCGGCTCTCGCACAGCAAGCCCAAACGCGACGCAAAACCAAATAGCCGGCAGGCGCGTCAATCTACCCCGCCGCCTTTTCGCTTCCCGGGATGTAGTTGAGCACCGGCCCCAGCCAGCGCTCGACATCCTCGATCGCCATGCCCTTGCGCTTTGCATAGTCTTCGACCTGGTCGCGTTCGACCTTGGCGACGCCGAAATAATAGCTCTCGGGATGGGCGAAATAGAGCCCGGAGACCGACGAGCCGGGCCACATGGCATAGCTTTCGGTGAGCTTGACCCCGATTTCCGCTTCCACGTCGAGCAGTTTAAAGAGCGTGGTCTTTTCGGTGTGGTCTGGCTGGGCCGGATAGCCGGGCGCCGGGCGGATGCCCTGATAGGGTTCGCCGATCAATTCTTCAGGCGCGTAGCTCTCATCGGCATAACCCCAAAGCTCGGTCCGCACCACTTCGTGCAGTCGTTCGGCAAAGGCTTCGGCGAACCGGTCGGCCAGCGCCTTGACCAGGATCGATGAGTAATTGTCGTTCTCCTCGTCGAACTTGTCGGCGATGGCGATTTCCTCGAACCCGGCGGTGACGCAGAACCCGCCGATATAATCGGGCGTGCCCGGCTCGGTCATGAAATCGGCCAAGGCCAGATTGGCCTTGTCGCCCGACTTGCCAAGCTGCTGGCGCAGGGTGAAGAATTTCGCCAGTTCGTCGGACCGGCTTTCATCGGTGAAAAGCTGCACATCGTCGCCGGCCCGGTTGGCCGGCCAGAACCCGACAACGGCTTTAGGCGTGAACCAGTTTTCATCGACAATGCGCTTGAGCATGACCTTGGCGTCGGCAAAAAGCTGCCGCGCCGCTTCGCCCTGGCGTTCGTCTTCGAGAATTTTCGGATAGACGCCCTTGAACTCCCAGGCCTGAAAGAACGGCGTCCAGTCTATATATTTTGCCAGCTCGCCCAGATCCCAATCCTGGAACGTCTTTGTGCCCAGAAACGAGGGCGCCTTGGGCTTGTAATTCGACAAGTCGGGCTTGAACGCGTTGTCGCGCGCCGCAGCGAGCGAAATGCGCTTTTTGTCCGCCTCGCCCTTCCTGTGCTTTTCGGCGACCGTTTCGTATTCCTGCCTGATCGTCTTGACGTAATCATTGGCCGCCTCTTTCGAGAGCAGTTTAGAGACCACGTTCACGGCAAGCGAAGCGTCCTTCACATAGATGGTCGAGCCGCGATTGTAGCGCGGATTGATCTTGACCGCCGTATGGACGCGCGACGTCGTCGCCCCGCCGATCATGAGCGGGATATCAAAACCCTCGCGCTCCATCTCGGCGGCGACATGTACCATCTCGTCGAGCGAGGGGGTGATAAGACCCGAAAGCCCGATCACGTCCACATTCTGCTCGCGGGCGGTGTCGAGGATTTTCTGGGTCGGGACCATGACCCCCAGATCGATGATCTCGTAATTGTTGCATGCCAGAACCACGCCCACGATGTTCTTGCCGATATCGTGCACGTCGCCCTTGACCGTCGCCATCAGGATCTTGCCCGCACTCTGGCGCTGGCCGTCTGCCTCCGCTTCCATGAACGGCAGGAGATAGGCCACCGCCTGCTTCATCACCCGCGCCGATTTGACGACCTGGGGGAGGAACATCTTGCCCGCGCCGAACAACTCGCCAACGATGTTCATGCCGTCCATCAGCGGGCCTTCGATGACGTGCAGCGGGCGATCGAAACTCTGGCGGGCCTCTTCGGTATCGGCCTCGATATATTCGGTGATCCCGTTGACCAGCGCGTGCGAAATCCGCTCTCCGACCGGCTTTTCACGCCAGCTTAGGTCCTTGGCTTTCGCTTCCTTGCCGCCCTGCCCCTTGTAGCGTTCGGCGAGGTCGAGCATGCGCTCGGTGGAGTCCGAGCGCCGGTTGAGCACCACGTCCTCGCACGCCTCGCGCAGTTCGGAATCGATGGACTCGTAAACCGCCAGCTGGCCGGCGTTGACGATGCCCATATCCATGCCCGCCTTGATGGCGTGATAGAGGAACACCGCATGCATCGCCTCGCGCACCGGCTCGTTGCCCCGGAACGAGAACGAAAGGTTCGAAACGCCCCCCGAAATGTGCACATTGGGCAGGGTCTGGGTGATTTCCCTTGTGGCCTCGATGAAATCGACGCCATAATTGTCGTGCTCCTCGATGCCGGTGGCGACAGCGAAGATATTGGGATCGAAGATGATGTCCTCGGGCGGAAAGCCGACCTCATCGACAAGGATGCGATAGGCGCGCGTGCAGATTTCCACCTTGCGCTCCTTGGTATCGGCCTGTCCGTCCTCATCGAACGCCATGACGACGACTGCGGCGCCATAGAGCCTGCACAGCCGGGCCTGTTCGCGGAACTTGTCCTCGCCTTCCTTCATGGAGATGGAATTGACGATGGCCTTGCCTTGCACGCATTTCAGGCCCGCTTCGATCACTTCCCATTTCGAGGAATCGATCATTACCGGTACGCGTGCGATATCGGGTTCGGACGCCACCAGATTGAGGTATTCGACCATGACCTGCTGGCTGTCGATCAACCCCTCGTCCATGTTGATGTCGATGATCTGGGCGCCGTTTTCCACCTGGTCGCGCGCCACATCGAGCGCCGTTGCGTAATCGCCCGATTTGATGAGCTTTTTAAACCGCGCCGAGCCGGTGACGTTGGTGCGCTCGCCCACATTGACGAACGGAATGTCGTCGGTGAGCGTGAAGGGCTCGAGCCCCGACAGCCGCAGGCGCGGCTCGATCTCGGGGATGGCACGCGGCGGATATTTGCCGACCGCCTCTGCAATCGCCGCGATATGGTCGGGCGTCGAGCCGCAGCAGCCGCCGACGATGTTTAAAAACCCGTCGCGCGCGAACCCGCCGATCTGTTCGGCCATGAATTGAGGGCTCTCGTCATATTCGCCGAATTCGTTGGGCAGGCCCGCATTGGGATAAGCGCAGACGAGGGTATCGGCGATATCGGAGATTTCGGCGAGATGGGCGCGCATGGCGTTGGCGCCGAGCGCGCAGTTGAGCCCGATGGTGAACGGTTTTGCGTGGCGCAGCGAATACCAGAACGCCGTCGGCGTCTGCCCCGACAATGTGCGGCCCGAAAGATCGGTGATGGTGCCCGAGATCATCACCGGCAGCCGGATGCCTTTTTTCTCGAAGACTTCCTCGGCGGCAAAGACCGCGGCCTTGGCGTTGAGCGTGTCGAAGATGGTTTCGATCAGGATCAAATCCGAGCCGCCATCGATCAGCCCTTCGATCTGCTCGCCATAGGCGATGCGCAGATCGTCGAAACTGACGGCGCGGAAGCCGGGATTGTTGACGTCGGGCGAAATCGAGGCCGTGCGGTTGGTGGGGCCGACGGCGCCCGCCACGAAACGCCGCTTGCCGTCCTCGGCTTCGGCCCGGATGGCAGCGCGCTTGGCCGCCTGCGCGCCCGCGACGTTGAGCTCATAGGCCAGCGCGTCCATGCCGTAATCGGCCTGGGCGATGGTGGTGCCCGAAAACGTGTTGGTTTCCAGCAAGTCCGCCCCCGCCATGGCATAGGCGAAGTGGATGTCCTCGATGATTTTCGGCTCGGTGATGACCAGAAGATCGTTGTTGCCCTGCAAGGGTTTTGGCCAATCGGCGAACCGCTCGCCCCTGAAATTTTCTTCCGAAAGCTTTTCGAGCTGGATCATGGTGCCCATGGCACCGTCGAGAATAAGGATACGCTCGCGCGCCGCTTCCGTCAGCGCCGCAAGGATTTCCTCGCCCTCCTTGGCCGTACGCACCGGGGCCGAACCCGGCCGCAGCGCGTCCACGGCAATCGCTTCGCCCTCGCCCATGCCGCCCATGCGCCCGTCAGCGGGGGCATGGGTGTGGCCGTGGGTACATCCGGGAGCGTTGCACATAATGAAATTCCGTTCCTGCGGGCCGATCCCGCGAAGTGATACAAAGACATAAAGATATCTTTATGTCAATCAATGAGGCTCTCGAGAAGCCCGGCGAACCGGGCCACTCGCTTGGCGGTCGCATCGGCAAAGCCGACAACGAGACCCTTGCGTTTCTGCCCAGCGCAATAGCTCGAAAGCGCTGGCGTTTCAAAGCCTTCCTCGGCCAGCCGGGCCGCGACTTTGGTATCGTCGACCCGGTCGGCGAACCCAATCACTGTCTGCAGCCCGCCCATGGGCATGGCGATTTCGATGGCGCCGCGGAGCCTTGCACGCAAGGTCTCGACCAGCAATCGCCCGCGCTCCTCATAAAGCCGGGCAATCCGTTTCAAATGGGTGACCAGAGCCCCGCTTTCAATCAACTCGGCATAGGCGGCCTGGGCGTGGATATTGACCGTAAGACCCATGTTGCGCTGTGCCTGGCGCAACGATCCCGCCAGGGCTTCGGGCACCACCATATAAGCGAGCCGCAGGCCCGGCAGCAGGCTCTTGGCGGTGGTGCCGAAATAGATCACCTCCCCGCCCCGGCTGATCCCCTGTAAGGCGGCAATCGCCCGGCCCTGCCACATGAACTCGCTGTCGTAATCGTCTTCGATCACCACGGCGCCCTCGCGGCGGGCCGCTTCGAGCAGGTCCATGCGGCGCTGCAGATTCATCCGCGCGCCGGTGGGATAATGATGCGAAGGCGTGACATAGACCAGCCGCGCCCGGCTGCCGGCCAGCGCCGAAGGGTCGGCGCCCTGCGCGTCCGCTTCGAGCGCTTTTGTCACCAGTTCCGCCCCGGCAAACGCGGTGCGCGCGCCGAAATAGCCCGGTGATTCCACAAAGCCCACATCGCCCGGATCGGCCAGACACTGGGTCACCAGCGACAGCCCCGCCTGGATCGAGGGCACAGCGATGATCTGGTCAGGCGAAGCATTGACCCCGCGATGGCGCGCCAGATGCCCGACCAATGCCGATTTGAGGCGCGGCAATCCGTCGACATCGCCATAGATCGCCGCTTCTCCGAATTTCTGCCGCGCCACACGCCGCAGCGTTCGCGCCCAGAGATCGGCGGGAAACAGCGCCTCGTCGGGGGCGCCGGGTTCGAGCTGGCCGGCGTGACGCCCGCCCTGCCAATTGCGAAGGTCACGCGCCAGAGCCTGCCCGCGTTGCGAAAGGCCGATATTTGCGCCCGTCCCTCCGAGCGTTGGCGCCTCCAGTTCAGCCCGCGCCACCACCTGCGGCGCGGCACCGGCTCGCACCGCGATCACCCCGTCGGAGCGTAGCAGTTCGTAGGCGGCGTTGACCGAATTGCGTGAAATCCCGAGGCCCGCTGCCAATTGCCGCGAACTGGGCAGCACCGACCCGGCCCTGAGCCGACCCGAGCGCGCCGCCTCGCCGACGGCCCGGTAGATCTGTTCGGGCAGCGGGGCGCCCGACCGATCGAGCACGATCAGTCCTTCGAGCATCTGGAACCTCAAAATCAAACCAAAGTGGACCTTACGCAGAACCAGTTTATCGCAGATAACTGGTCTTATTGAAAAGCCGAAACTTTTATTTCTAAAGGCACCACCATGAACGAACACGTCCTGCCGCCCCATGCCCGCGCCCGCCAGCCCCGCCGCGCACGCTATGACGAGGACACCATCAACGACATTTTAGATTGCGGGCTGGTCGGCCATGTTGGTTTCATCGCCGAGGGCCGGCCCATGGTGGTGCCCATGGCGTATGCCCGCTGGGGCGGGACGGTGTATCTGCACGGCGCATCCAAGGCGCGCATCGTCGCCATGCACAGGGATGGCGACCCGATTTCAATGACCGTTACCCTCCTCGAAGGCATCGTCGCGGCGCGCTCGGGCTTCCACCATTCGATGAACTATCGCGCCGCGACCGTCCATGGCACCACGCGGCTGGTGACCGATCCGGGCGAGGCCGAACAGGCGCTCAAGCTCATCACCGAGCATTTGCTGCCCCTGCGCTGGAATGAGGTGCGCCCCATGCACGACAAGGAACGCAAGGCCACCGGCGTCATCGCATTGGAGATCGAGGCGGCTTCGGCAAAAATTCGCCAGGCGCCGCCCGCCGACGATCCCGAAGACCACGATCTGCCCATCTGGGCCGGGGTGATCCCCATCGTCACGGCTTTGGGCGCTCCGGTCGGCGACGGCAAGACGCCGGGCGAGGTTCCGCCACCGCCCTCCACCCATTTGGCGCGCAAGAAATTTGCCTAACGATTGTGCAAGATAAAAACTTGCCTCTTCACTTGGCAGGCATTTCTATCCATAGTCCCACAGCTTTCATTCGATGGGACCGGATCGGTGCAACAGGGCCTGCCGCGCAGGGGCGATACAGTGGACGACATCGTCGGGCAACTGGCCGATGCCATAGTGGCCGGCCAGTTCCGGCCGGGTGAAAAACTCGACGAGTTGACCCTCGCCAACCGCTTTTTCGTCTCGCGCACCCCGATCCGGGAGGCGCTCAGCCAGCTTGCCGCGATGGGGCTGGTGTCCCGCCGCCCCAACCGGGGCGCGGTGGTGGCCGAATTGAGCGAAGAACATCTGGCCAATCTGATCGAGGTGATGGCCGAGCTCGAGGCGGTGTGCGCCCGGCTGGCCGCTGAGCGCATGTCAGGCCCCGACCGCCGCAGCATGGAGGTCGACCACCTGGCCGCCGCTGAAATGGTCCGGCTTGGCCGCACCGACGCCTATGCCGCCTATGACACTCTGTTTCACGCACGGGTGCAGGCCGCGGCCCGCAACCCGCAATTGAGCGAGATGGCCGCCCTGTCGCGCTCGCGCCTCACCCCCTTCCGCACCGACCTTTTCGCCTATCCGGCCCGGCTGGCCCGGTCCTACGAAGAGCACGAAATGATCGTCACCGCCCTGCTCCGGGCCGATGGCGCGCGAGCCGAAGCCCTGATGCGCCGGCACATTCTGAGTTCGAAGGAACAGATGACGCCGATTTCGGTGGCGCGGTAGTTACAAATAGAGGCCCGGGGTTTGTCGGTCGTTCGACGCAGCTTCCCCCTGCGCTTTCCCGGCGAAAGCCGGGATCCATGGGCGCCGCCAGAAACGTTGGCATTTCGGTCTATGCTGCTGGACCCCGGCTTTCGCCGGGGCAGCGATCGTGAGGATCGCAATTCGTTCTGACAGGCCTTTCGGCCACGCGGTCAGGACTTGTCCCGCAGCTCCCGCCGGTCCTCGCGCATCTCGAACCACATGGCGTTGAGAATGGCGAAGGCGCAGGCCAGCCCGACGCCCAAAATCCACGAAAAATACCACATGGGCTGTTCCTCTCAGTAGGCGTTGGGGTTCTTGCCGAGGCTCTTGCTGGTCACCGGACCGCTCATCACCTTGTAGACCCAGCTCGTGTAGGCAAGGATGATCGGCAGGAAGAACAGCGTGGCGATCAGCATGATGAACAGGGTCAGATGGCTCGATGTCGCGTCCCACACCGTCAGGCTCGCCACCGGATTGTACGAGGATGGCAGAAGGAACGGAAACAACGAAAGCCCGGCCGTCGCGACGATCCCGAAAACGCCCAGCGCCGCCGAGATGATGGTGAGCGATCCCGGCCGGGCCCTGATGCTCAGGGCCGCCCCGGCCATGCCGAGAAAACCCAGAGCCGGCGCAACCATCATCCAGGGATATTGCCCATAATTGGCCATCCAGGCACCGACCTCGCGCACCACGGTCTTGGCCAGCGGGTTCGACGCCTGATCGGTCACCACTGCACTGGTGATGACGTAGCCCTCGATACCGAAGGCGATCCACAGACCGGCCAGGGCGAACAGCGCCATGGCCGCCAGTGCCGCCCACTGGCCGTATCGGGCTGCCCGTTGCGCCAGCGCCCCGTCGGTGCGCGCCGCGAGCACGCTCGCCCCCATCACCGCCAGCATGGAAAGGCTGACCAGCCCGCTGAGCAGCGCGAAGGGTGACAACAATCCCAGGAAATTGCCCAGATAAGAGGGCCGCAAGGTGTTGTCGAGATCGAAGGGCGCCCCGAGCAGCACATTGCCCACGGCAACGCCGAAAATCAGCGCCGGCACGAACCCGCCGATGAACAGGGCCCAGTCCCAGGCGCTGCGCCAGCGCGGATCGGCGATCTTGCCGCGATATTTGAACCCCACGGGCCGCAGGATCAGCGCGAACAGGATGACGATCATCGCCAGGTAAAAGCCCGAAAAGCTGACGGCATACAACGGAGGGAAGGCCGCAAAGATCGCGCCGCCGCCCAGGACCAGCCACACCTGATTGCCCTCCCATGTTGGGCCCTGCAGATTGAGCATCACGCGCCGCTCGTCATCGGTCCGGGCAACGACGGGCAATAAAGCCCCCATGCCCAGATCCATGCCGCCCATGATGGCAAAACCAATGAGCAGCACGCCCAGCAACCCCCACCAGATAAGGCGCAGCGTTTCATAATCGATTGGAATGAAATCCATTTCTCGCTCTCCTTATTCAGCGGGAGCGGGCTTGCCGCCCGTCTCGTCATCGTCATAGCCATCGGGCGATTGCGGGAGGTCCGATTTGGGCGCGGGAGTTTCCATCGGATCGGGTTCGCCATTGAGCAGAGCCACGTAATCCTTGGGCCCGGCCTTTATCGCCTTGACCATCAGGATCGCCATGATGACTGCCAGGATAGTGTAGAGCGTGACGTAAAACGTCAGGCTGATCGAAAGATCGAGAACGCTCAGCCCCGAAGCCGCATAAAAGGTTGGAAGAACCCCTTCGATGGCCCAGGGCTGTCGCCCGAACTCGGCGATGATCCAACCCGCTTCCACCGCGAGCCAGGGCAGCGGCATGGCCGCCACCGCGCCCCACAGGAACCAGCGGTGTTTCTCCAGCGTGCCGCGCGAGGCTTTCCAGAACGAAAGGGCGAAAAAGGCGATAAAGAAGAACCCGATGCCCACCATGAGCCGGAAGGTCCAGAACAGCGGCCAGACAGCAGGGACCGTATCGGCCGCCGCCATGGAAATCTCTTCGGGCGTCGCGTTTTCGATATCGACCCGGTAGCGCTTGAGGAGCAGCGCATAGCCCAGATCGGGCCAGGTTTCAGAAATCACCGCGCGGGCGTCGGCATCCTGCCGGTCCACCTCCAGGGCCGCCACCGCCTCATATGCCAGAATTCCGTTTTCGATCCGCGTTTCAGCGCGGTCGACAAGCTCGTTGATCCCGGGAAGCTCGGTATCGAAGCTGCGCGTCGTGATAAGGCCGAGAACCCACGGAACCTTGAGCTCGAAGATCTCGCCATTGGGCAGCGGGAACGCAACGAGGTTCAGCCCGGCGGGGGCAGGCTCGGTGTGATACATCGCCTCCATGGCCGCGATCTTCATCTTCTGGTGTTCGGTCGCCACATATCCGCTCTCGTCGCCCAGCACGACCACCGAGAGCGCCGAGGCCAGCCCGAAACTGGCGGCAACCACCATTGAGCGCTTGGCCAGTTCGAGATGCTTGCCCTGCAAGAGAAACAGCGCGCTGACCCCGAACACGAACACCGCGCCCGTCACATAGCCGGCCGAAACCGTGTGCACGAACTTGGCCTGGGCCACCGGGTTGAACAACACCGCCATGAAGTCGGTCACTTCCATGCGCATCGTATCGGGGTTGAACGTCGCGCCCACCGGATATTGCATCCAGCCATTGGCGATAAGGATCCACAGCGCCGAGAAGTTTGCGCCCAGCGCCACCAGCCATGTGACCACCAGATGGCCGACCTTGGACAGCCGGTCCCAGCCGAAAAAGAACAGCCCGATGAACGTGGCTTCGAGGAAGAACGCCATCAGCCCCTCGATGGCCAGCGGCGCGCCGAACACGTCGCCCACGTAATGGCTGTAATAGGACCAGTTCATTCCGAACTGGAATTCCATGACGATGCCGGTCGCAACGCCCATGGCGAAATTGATGCCGAACAGCGTGCCCCAGAACAGGGTCATCTTTCGCCAGATCTCGCGGCCCGTCATCACATAGGTGCTCTCCATGATCGCCATCATGAAAGAAAGCCCCAGCGTCAGCGGCACGAACAGGAAGTGATAGAGAGCGGTCGCGGCAAATTGCAATCGCGACAGGTTTACGACGACTTCGTCGATCATGGTTGTGCCCCTAATCTTTGGTGCCATCCGCAGATCGAGCGCCGGAACTGGCGGATGGCGACTGTCCGAACGCATACACCCTAGCACCATTCGACCACATTGACCTGGATCAAGGCGCCGCGCGGCGGGATAACGCATCCAGCGGACCGAACTTTCGCGTATGGTATGCTCATGGCCCCACCGTCCGACACGATTGCACCTGCAACGCGTAGCCGCAACCTCATGGGTTTGCGGGCACCGGGCGGGCAGGCGCTGACCCTCGCCATTGCCGCCCCGCTCGTCTCGGGCGTGCTTCTGGTGATCTATGCCTGGCTTTTGGCGCAAACGCTGGGTCGCATCATCGAGGGCGGCGAGCCACTTTCCGCAGTGCTCGGCCTCATCATTGCCCTGGCCGTCATCGTCATCTTGCGCGCCGTTCTGGGAATGATCGGCGAACAGGCCGGAACCCTCGGTGCCGAAGCAATCAAGAAATCCCTGCGTGACCGGCTGTTCTCGCACCTCCTTGCGCAACGGCACGCCCTGGGTCTCCAACCGGCCTCGGGCGCCGTCGCGGCGGCCCTGATCGATCAGGTCGACGGGCTGGAAAATTTCTTCGCCCGCTATCTGCCAGCCATGATCGCCGCCGCCATCCTGCCGGTTGCGTTTGCAGTGGTACTGTTCCCCATCGATTGGGTGGTGGCGCTGCTGTTTTTGTTCACGGCGCCGCTGATCCCGGTGTTCATGGCGCTGGCCGGCTGGGGCGCGCAGGCCGCCACCGACCGGCAGGCCAACGCGCTTTCGCGCCTTTCGGCTCATTTCGCCGACCGGCTGCGTGGGCTGTTGACGCTGAAACTCTTCGGGCGCGAGGCCGACGCCATAGAAGACGTCCACACCGCCAGCGAAGCGTTGCGCCGCCGCACCAATGCCGTGCTGCGCATCGCCTTTCTGTCCTCGGCCATCCTCGAATTTTTCGCGGCGCTGGGCGTTGCCGGCGTGGCGCTTTATGTGGGCCTGACCTATCTGGGCTTTCTTGGCATCAATCCCGGCCTGACCCTGAGCGCGGGCCTGTTCGCCCTCATCATGGCGCCGGAAGTCTATGCCCCCCTGCGCCAGCTCGCCGCCCACTATCACGACCGCGCCACCGCCCGCTCGGCGCTGGCCGAAATCGAAAACCTCGTGGCCAGCACAGACACCCTGCAAAGCGCCGATACCGCGCCGCCCGTGTCTGCGAGCAGGCCCGCAGCCCGCCTCGCAATTAGGGGCCTCACGGTGCAGACCGCAAATGGCACGTCCGTCCTCGACGGGCTCGACCTCGATCTTGCGCCGGGCAAGACCCTCGCCATCATGGGCCCGAGCGGCGTCGGCAAATCCACCCTGGCCCGCGCCATAACGCGATTGATCCCGTTTAAGGGCGAGATCGCCCTCGATGGCCGTGCCCTCGCGGAATGGTCCGAACCCGATCTGCGCGGCATCCTCGCCTTCGTCGCGCAAAAGCCCCTTATCTTTGCCGGCACCATCGCCGAAAACATTGGGATTGCCGACCCAACGGCCGATGGCGCCGCTATCGCTTCAGCAGCCGAACGCGCGTCGGTGACTCAATTTTCAACCGCCCTCCCCGACGGCATCGACACTCTGGTCGGCGAAGGCGGATACGGGCTTTCGGGCGGCCAGATTCAGCGCATCGGGCTGGCCCGGCTGTTTCTGACTGATCCCGCGCTCATCATCCTCGATGAGCCCACCGCCCATCTCGACCCTGAAACCGCTACGCAAATCCTCGATCAGGTTTTTGCCTTCGCAGAGGGCCGCACCCTGATCGTCCTCACCCATTCCGCGACCGTTGCCGCCCGCACCGATCTCGTGCTGCGCATGGCCGGCGGCACGCTGCTGGAAACGCCGCACCGCGCCAAACCGGCGCCGCGCACACGGGAGGACCGCGCATGAAATCGCTGCTGTTTTTCCTGCCTCTGTTCAAACCGCACGCCAGAAAGCTCGCGCTTGCGCTGCTGCTTTCGCTCGTTACGCTGGCCGCCGGCACTGCCCTGCTCGGCGTTTCGGGCTGGTTTCTGACCGCAACCGCACTGACCGCGCTGGGCGTCTCGTTCAACCTTTTTGCCCCCTCGGCCATGGTGCGCGGCTTTTCCTTCATCCGCATCCTGGCGCGCTATTTCGAAAAGCTGGTCGGCCACAACGCCACGCTCACCCTTTTGTCCGATCTGCGCCGCTGGCTGTTCGGTGCGCTGTTCCCGCGCCTGCCGCTGGCCGACCGTTCGCTGCGCCACGGCGATCTCGTCACCCGCATGACGGCCGATATCGATGCGCTCGATACGATATTCCTGATCGCCATCGGCCCGTTCCTTGCCGCACTTGTGCTCGGCGGCGCGGTTTCGGCGGTGCTGTTTTTCCTCCTGCCAGATGCCGCATGGATCTATCTGGGCGCCATCGCGGTGAGCGTTATCGTCATCCCCGCAATCCTCGCTCGCGCCACCAAAAAACTGGGCCGCCAAACAGCCCAAGCCGCCGCGACCCTGCGCGCCCATGTGCTCGACGCCATCGCCGGCCACGATGATCTGGTCGCCTTCGGCCAGACCGGCTTTTTCGCCAACCGCTTCGATGCCGCGAGCCGAACGCTCGCCCGCCTGCGCAATCGCCAGGGGCTGGCCACAGCGATTGCCGCGGGCGCGGTACAGAGCGTCACCGGCATTGCGCTCCTCGCCATCGTGCTGATCGGATTGAACGCCGTGCAATCGGGCACGATCGACGGTCCCGTCCTCGCCGGACTGATCTTTGCCGCGCTGGGCAGTTTCGAGGCAACCGCGGTAATCGTGCGCTCCATCGGCAAGCTCGGCGCCGCCCTTGCTTCCGCCGAGCGCCTGCACCAGGTCGCTATCACCCCAATCGCCATACGCGACCCGGCCCGCCCCGTGCCCTGCCCAAAGGCGGGCGCCGTCGCATTCGAGGGCGTCACGTTCGCCTATCCCAACGCCGAACCGGTAATCGCCAACCTCTCGCTCACCGTATCGCCGGGTGAACACATTGCCATCTCCGGCCCCAGCGGCGCGGGCAAATCGAGCCTGTTGCACCTCCTGCTGCGCCTTTACGATCCCCAATCGGGCGCCATCCGCATCGACGGCACCGATATCCGCGACATCGCCCGGGCCGATCTGCACGCCCATATCGCCCTGCTCAGCCAGGACAGCCCCGTTTTTCTCGATACCGTCCGCAACAACCTCCTGATTGCCAGACCCGACGCCACCGACGCCGAACTCTACGCCGCATTGAGGAACGCCCGGCTCGAAACCACAATCCACGCCCTGCCCCGTGGCCTCGATACGATATTGGGTGAAACCGGGACGACGCTTTCAGCCGGGCAGGCCCGGCGCCTGTGCCTCGCCCGCACCTTGCTTTCGCCGGCCAACATCGTCCTGCTGGACGAGCCGACGGCCGGGCTCGACAGGGAGACCGAGCTGGCTCTCTTCGCCGATTTCCCCAACGCGTTAGCCGGCCGGACTGTGCTTTTGGCCACCCATGCCCTGCTGCCGCAAAACAGCAGTTTCCGCCGGTTGGTGCTGACAGATCAATTTCTGAGCGAAGCCGTTCAGCCGCAATAGGTCTCGAGCCGTTCGAGATCGGCGATGGAAAATCTGCCATCGTTCTCGGCGGCAATCACCCCGGGGTCCGCGAATTGTGGACGTCCTGCATACGCGAAATCGTCGCACAGCCCACAACGCCCATACAATTGAAACGATTAACTCAAGCCCGGCTTAAGCCCGCATCCCTATAGGGGCCTTTTGATTTGCCCTGTGCCAGTAGCTTTATGCCAAACGGTTCCAATCCCGACCCCCGGCTTGCCGAAGGGCTCGACCCCGGACTCGTCGCCTTTGTTGACGACATAACGGCCGCCTATGGCCGTTTTCCCTCCTTTCCAACCCTGAACAACGAAAGCCGACGCCGGGTTGCCGAGGCCGTGCGCGCGCCTTGGGCCAGGGGTGGCCCGATCCTTTACCGTTCGGTCAACAGGGTCATAAGCCAGATGCGGGTCCGCATCCACATGCCCGCCCCCGGCCCGCTTCCGGCGCTGATCTATCTCCATGGTGGCGGCTGGACCTTTTTCAGCCTCGACACCCATGACCGCCTGATGCGCGAATACGCATCGCGTGCAGGCATCACCGTGATCGGCGTCGAATACCCGCTGGCTCCCGAAACGCGGTTTCCCAACCAGCTCACCCTGCTGGCCGATCTGGTGCGTCTTCTTGCCAATCGCGGCGAGGACTGGGGCATCGATCCGACCAAATTGGCCATTGGCGGGGATTCGGCGGGCGCCAATCTGGCTCTTGCCACGGCGCTCACCCTTCGGGAAAGCAATTATGGCGATGCGCTGTGCGGCCTGCTGCTCAATTACGGCGCCTTCGATGCGCGCATGCGGTCCGAAAGTCATCGGCTTTTCGCCGATGGCCGCTATCTGCTCGGCGGGGTTGAAATGAAAACACTCTGGTCCAACTACATTCGCGAGCCCGGCCAGCGTACCGACCCTTTCGTCAGCCCCATCCTGGCCGACCTTACGGACCTGCCCCCCACCTTCATGACCATCACCGACCTCGACATCCTCCGCGACGAAAACCTTGCCCTCAAATCGAACCTGGAAGCAGCAGGCATTTCCGTCGCCGGCGGCATCTATCCCGGCTCGGTCCATTCGTTTCTCGAAGCCGTGTCGGTTTCGGCGTTGGCGGGCCAAGCGCTGGACGATGGAGCGGCCTGGCTCAGGGAAAGGCTCCACGCCCGCGCCTAGCTGCCATACTGCGCGTCGGACACGTGCTCCATCCAGTCGACCGCCCTGCCGTCCTTGACCTCCTGAACCGCGATATGGGTCATCGCCGTCTCAGGCGCCGCGCCGTGCCAGTGCTTTTCCCCCGGCGCGAACCACACGACGTCGCCGGGCCCGATCTCCTCGATAGGACCGTCCCACCGCTGCACTCGTCCGGCGCCGGACGTAACGATAAGCGTCTGACCGAGCGGATGCGTGTGCCACGCCGTCCGCGCGCCCGGCTCGAACGTCACCGCCGCTCCCTGAACGCGCTCGGAATCGAACCGGTTGAATAGCGGGTCGATGCGCACCGTGCCCGTAAACCAATCCGCCGGTCCTTTTCCGGATGCTGTCGAGCCTGCCCTGATGATTTCCACGCCCGATCCTTCCCAGGTCTTATGCGTTGTCCCGACGATGATACGTCAACGCCATGCGCAGACACAACGATAGCGGCGTTTCTTCGAGCCGCACCGAAGCGGGAACGATGAGCGCCCTGTTGCCCAAAAAGTCGAATGTGTCGGCGAAATGGGTTCTGAAGTTCTCGACGAGATTTGTCCGGCAGTTGAAAAACACAGCGCCCCTGTCCGGCGCCAGTTTCGATACGCCCAGCCGGATTGTCGTGCCTGAACGGGTCTGTTCGGTCAGATAAGCAGGCTCGCCCCATTTAAGCGTTTCGCTCAAGGCTCCCACGCCCGCGGTTGCCGATGCAGTCGCAAAGATCATGAGGCGAATATCGAGCAATTGCTCCCGGACCCGTACGGGATAGCGTGACAGCGCCAGCGCCACCTCGGCGGGCATGGCGGGCGCGCTCATGGTGTGCCCGTGAACCGTGCGTGGAAATCGGCCAACAAATCCTGCCATCTGGTTTCTGGTCATACGCATCCCTCCAAGTCCAGAACCATACCCCACTGCCAGAAAACAAACAGAGAAATCCAGACCATTACCCTCACCGGCTGGCCAGCAGCTCCGCCCCACCGCTCCCGTTGCGCGCAGGCCCGCAGCAAAGCCAAGTTGCAAATCATTCTCATTTGCAATTGACTCATTGCGAATGATTGTCATATTCAATTGCATATTCGCTTCAATATGCAATAGTGGCCTCCATGCTTTCCCGACCCTTCCTCCTTGCCACCCTTTCCCTCGCCCCTTTTGGCGCCATCGCCCAGGAACCGGTTTCAGTCGTCGCCACCGTCGGAATGATTGGCGATATCGCCAAAACGCTGGGCGGCGATTGCATCGCCGTTGAGACAATGATGGGGCCGGGCATCGACCCGCACCTCTATCGGGCCACCGCCCGCGACGTGCAGACGCTCAACCGGGCCGATCTTATCCTTTATTCCGGCTACGGGCTGGAAGGTCAGCTTGGCGATGTCTTTGCCCGTTACGCCGAGCGTGTGCTCACGCTGGCTGTCTCCGAGGCGGGCATCGCACGCGAAGACCTGATCACCACCGACGACGCCTATGGCGTCGACCCGCACCTTTGGATGGACGTTTCGCTCTGGGCCAATATCGTGCCGGTGATGGCCGCCCAACTCTCGGAGAGCGCTCCCGATTGCGCTGCCACCATTGTGGGCAATGCCGAAAACTATGTGGCCGAACTCACCGCGCTCCACGAATGGGCGGCGCAAACCATCGGCTCGATCCCCCAGACCCAGCGTATCCTCGTCACCGCCCACGACGCTTTCGCCTATTATGGCCGCGCCTACGATATCGAGGTGGCGGGGATTCAGGGGATATCCACGCAGTCCGAAGCTGCAATCGCGGACATACGCCAAACCGCCGACCTGATCGTCGAGCGCCAGGTGCCCGCGATTTTCGTTGAATCCACAATCAACCCGCGCACCATTCAGGCCGTCGTCGAGGCGGCCAACCAGGCCGGTCAACCGGTCGAAATCGGTGGGCAGTTGTTTTCCGACGCCATGGGCGACCCCGATACCGCGGGCGGAACCTATATCGGCATGATCCATTCCAACACCGCCGCCATCGCCACGGCGCTGGGCGGCACCCCCGCACCACTTCCCGAAGCACTTGCAGATTGGGCTGCCCGATGGTCGATCGAATAACCCCGGATCTCCACGAACCCGGCCTCGCCGTGCATGTGGAGGACCTTACTGTCTCCTATCAGTCAAAGCCGGTGCTCTGGGACATCGATTTCGACATCCCGCCCGGCGTCATGGCCGCAATCGTCGGACCCAACGGCGCGGGCAAATCCACGCTCATCAAATCGATCCTCGATCTGGTCAAAGCCACCGCCGGCCATGTCACCATCCATGGCCGCCCCTATGCCGACCAGCGCCGCAAGGTCGGCTATGTCCCCCAGCGCTCCAGCGTCGATTGGGATTTCCCCACCACGGCGCTCGATGTGGTGACCATGGGGCTTTACGGTCAGCTCGGATGGTTGCGCCGCCCCGGCCGCGCCGAACACGAACGCGCCCTCGCAGCGCTTGCCCGCGTGGGGATGAAGGACTTCGCCGACCGCCAGATCAGCCAGCTTTCCGGTGGCCAACAGCAGCGCGTGTTCATCGCCCGGGCACTGATTCAGGATGCCGATGTCTATTTTCTCGACGAGCCCATGGCCGGTGTGGACGCCACGACGGAGCGGGCCATCGTCAAGATCCTCCACGCCCTGCGCGACGACGGCAAGACGGTGATCGTTGTCCACCACGACCTCCAGACCGTCCGCGATTATTTCGACTGGATGGTGATTATGAACGTCCGCGTCATCGCCCAGGGTCCGATCTCCGATGTCTATACCTCAGAAAACCTGCGCAAGGCCTATGGCGGCCAGATCGCGCTGATCGACCGCGACGCCACGCTAGAAACCACCGACTGATCATGTTTGCCCTTCTCTCCGACTACACGATCCAGAACGTTCTGATCGGTGCCGCCCTGCTCGGCATCGTTTCGGGCGTGCTGGGCAGTTTCGCGGTGTTGCGGCGCCAGTCGCTGCTCGGCGACACGCTCTCGCACGCCGCCCTGCCCGGCATTTGCCTGGGGTTCCTCATTGCCGGAACGCGGAGCCTTCCTGCCATTCTGGTCGGTGCGCTGATCACCGGCGCGCTGGCTGCGCTGATTGTCCTCGGCCTCAGCCGCACCACCCGCCTCAAGACCGATGCGAGCCTTGGCATCGTGCTTTCGATCTTTTTTGCCCTCGGCGTCGTCCTTTTGACCTTCATCCAGAACGCAGGCAACGCGGCCCAGGGCGGACTTGAATCCTTCCTGTTCGGTCAGGCCGCCGCCATCCTGCGCTCCGATCTCTACGTCATGGGCGCCATCGCCCTTGTGGCGCTGGCGCTGGTCGCCCTGTTCTGGAAAGAATTCAAGCTTATCACCTTCGATCCGAGCTATGGCAGAACGCTGGGCCTGCCGGTCCTTGCGCTCGAGGCGGGCCTGACCACGATGATCGCGCTTGCCGTGGTGATCGGGTTGCAGATGGTCGGCGTCGTTCTGATGGCGGCCATGATCATCGCCCCCGCCGTCGCGGCGCGCCAATGGACAAACCGGCTGGGCACCATGGTCGGCCTTGCCGCCCTGTTCGGCATGATTTCGGGCGTGTTCGGCGCACTTGTCAGCGCCACCGGGCGGGGTCTGGCCACCGGGCCATTGATCGTCCTCGCCGTTTCGGCCATCGTGATCATATCGCTGTTATTCGCTCCCGAGCGCGGATTGGTTGCCGCCGCCCTGCGCCAGCGCGAAAACAGCAAGAGCCTGCGCGGCCGCCGGGTCCTCGCAACGCTCTATCGCCTGGCCGCCGAGCACAACGACCCTGGCTATCCCGCTGAACAGGCCATGCTCGACGCCTATCACGGCACCGGCACCGCTTCCGCGCTCAAGCGGCTGCAATCGCGCGGGCTGGTCGCCGTCACCCATCACCACCCTGAGCCCACGCCCCACTGGATCTTGACCGAAACCGGCCTCACCGAGGCCCGCGCCAATCTCGAAGGGGCGGGCCAATGACCGCCATGCTGTCCGCATTCTTCAATTCCCCCGATGCGATGATCATGCTCACCGGCGCGCTGGTCGGCGTCGCGGCATCGCTCTTGGGCACCTTCCTCATCCTGCGCGGCGCCTCGATGCTTTCGGACGCCATTTCCCATTCCATTGTCTTCGGCATCATCATCGTGTGGATGCTGACCGGCCAGGCCAGCGGCCCCGTTCAGATCATCGGCGCGGCGCTGACCGGATTGCTTACGGTGGCGCTGACCGAGCTCCTGACCGCCACCCGCCGCGTCAAGGCCGACGCCGCCATCGGGCTGGTTTTCCCGGCCCTGTTTTCCATTGGCGTCTTGCTTATCAACATCTACGCCCGCGACGCCCATATCGACCAGCACACAGTGCTGTTGGGCGAGATCGGTTTCGTCTGGCTCGATACCTATGAAATCGGCGGCTATCTCGTGCCGCAAGCGGTTGTCTGGATGGGCGTGATGGCCCTTCTCAACCTCGCCTTCGTCACGCTGCTGTTCAAGGAATTAAAGCTCGCAACCTTCGATGCCGCGCTGGCCAAGGCGCTGGGCTTTGCCCCGGTGCTTCTGTCATACGCGCTTCTGGCGCTGCTCTCGGGGACCGCGGTCGCGGCGTTCGATTCGGTTGGCGCCATCCTGTTCATCGCCTTCGTGATCGTGCCGCCTTCGGCCGCCTATCTCCTGACCGATCGCCTCTCGCTCATGCTGGCCTATGGCGCCGCCATCGCCGTCGTTTCCGCGATTGCCGGGTACTGGCTGGCCGTCTGGTTCAACGTGTCGATCGGCGGCATGATGGCGGTTATGACCGGCGCATGCTTTGTCGCCGCCCTCGCCTTCGGCCCACGCTACGGCCTGATCGCCCAGGGCGCCCGCCGCCGGGCTCGCGTCGCCGAAAACGCGGCGCGCACGCTGGCCGTGCATCTGTTCAACCACGAGGACGACCCCCAGGCCAAAGAGGAAAACGTCGCCGCTGCCCTGCGAGACCATCTCCATTGGGGCCGGTCCAAATCCGACGCCATCCTGGCCAAATCCCTCGCCGACGGTCTCGTCACCCGTTCAGGCGACCGCCTCATCCTCACCGAAAAAGGCCGAAACGCCGCCCGCGAGGTGCTCGAACCCTGGGCGCGGGCGGGGTGAGCCGGGCGGCTATGCCCGCAACGCCTCAAGGTTCCGGTACAGCTCCAGCGCCTCAGGATTGGCCAGCGCCGTGGTATTCTTCACGGGCCTGCCGTGAATAACGTCGCGCACGGCGATCTCGGAAATCTTGCCCGAACGGGTTCGGGGGATCGCCGTGACGGCTATGATCTTGGCGGGCACGTGGCGCGGGCTGGCGCCCGAGCGAATGCGTTTGCGGATTTCCGTTTCGAGCGCCGCATCGAGCGCCTGCCCGTCGCGCAGCTTGACGAACAGGATCACCCGCTGGTCGCCATCAATGTCCTGGCCCACGGCAATGGCTTCCTGGACCGCCGCGATGGTCTCCACCTGCCGGTAGATCTCGGCTGTCCCGATGCGCACCCCACCCGGATTGAGCGTGGTGTCTGAGCGCCCATGGATGATGAACCCGCCCGAGGGCCGCTTCTCGACGAAATCGCCATGCGCCCAGATACCGGGGAAGCGCGAGAAATAAGCTTCCGTGTAGCGCGACCCGTCGGTATCGCCCCAAAACGAAACGGGCATCGAAAGATGGGCGTTGCGGCAGACAAATTCTCCCGGCACGCCTGAAATCGGCCGCCCCTCATCATCGAGCGTATCCAGATCCATGCCCAAAAGCGCGCATTGCAGTTCCCCGCGCCGCACGGGCAACAGCGGATTGCCGCCGATAAAGCAAGCACAGATGTCGGTGCCGCCCGAAATCGAGGCCAGATGGACGTCCGATTTCCAGTCAGCATGGATATAGTCGAAACTCGGCGCGATCAGCGGCGACCCGGTCGACAGGATCAGCCTTAACCTTTCGAACCGGTGCGTGTCTTTCGGTTTCAGCCCCGCCTTGGCGCAGGCGTCGATGTATTTGGCGCTGGTGCCGAAAACAGCGATTTGGTCCTCATCGATCAGATCGATCAGCCTTCCCGGCTCGGGGTAGAACGGATTGCCGTCATAGGTGACGAGCGTCGCCCCCAGCGCCAGGCCGGATACCTGCCAGTTCCACATCATCCACCCGCAGGTGGTGAAATAGAAGAACCGCTCGCCTTCCCTGATGTCGCAATGGAGCATCTGCTCCTTTTTGTGCTGGATCAAAAGCCCGGCACCAGAATGGACGATGCATTTGGGTTTGCCGGTCGTGCCCGAGGAATAAAGGATGGCCAGCGGCGCGGAAAATTCCATGCGGTTGAAGGCGATCTCCTGCGGCGCAAATGGAGCGATCCAGGCCTCGAGCGCCAAGCAATCGAGGTCCGCAAGGGTTTCGGGGACCGCTCCGAGCAGCACGATTTTGTTGAGCTTGGTCGTCTCGGCGACTGCACGGATGGTGGCGGAAACATCGATGGCCTTGCCCGCATAGCCATAGCCGGGCACTGCAACGAGCACCTTCGGGTCGATCTGCCCCAGCCTGTCGCTGGCTCCGGCCGGTCCGAAATCGGGCGAACAGGACGACCAGATCGCCCCGATGGCAGCACTCGCCAGATAAAAGACGATGGCTTCGATGTCGTGGGTGACGATGGCGCCCACCCGATCGCCTTGGGCCACGCCTTCGGCCCGCAACGCCTGCTCGACCTGTGAGACCCGGTCGTAAAGCGCACCCCAACTGATCTCGCGACGCGTGCCGTCATCGCGATGGGCGATGATCGCTACGCCCTCGTCGCGCCGGGTCAGGAGGTTTTCGGCATAATTGAGCCGCGCGCCGGGGTAAAATTTCGCGTCGCGAATGGTTTGGCCGGCAACGAAGGCGGCTTCGCCCTTGTCCCCGACAATGGACAGAAAATCCCAGAGTGCTTCATGGAACGCGGCCGGTTCGCGGATCGACCAGTCGAGCAGCGCTGCATAGTCGGACGGATCTGCGCCGTGCGCATGGCCTGTTGCCTCGGCGAACCGCCACAGGGCCGAGCCTGCCTTCCGGGCCGCATCGGCCTCCCAGACAATCTCGCCGATCCCTGCGTCATTGGATCCAGACATTATCTCCCTCCCTCAAACCATTCCGGTAACCGGAGCAGTGGGCTCTGTGCTCACACCTTACGAACCGAGTGTACTGGACCCCGGCTCGGTGGCCGGGGTGACAATGGTGGAAGGGCACGACCGGGCCAGGTACCCACGCTCTCGAACTGATCCCCCAAACACCGGCCCATCCACCATTGTCATCCCGGGCGAAGACCCGGGACCCAGTAACCGGCAGCGTCGGAACTCCCGTCCACGGCGCTTCAACGTACGGCATGACTACCGCTCCACGCACATCGCTATGCCCATGCCGCCGCCGATGCACAGCGTGGCCACACCGCGCCTTACGTCCCGCCGCGCCATCTCATGCAGCAGCGTCACCAGAACCCGCGCGCCCGAGGCGCCGATGGGATGGCCCAGGGCAATGGCGCCACCATTGACGTTGACCCGTTCGGGGTCGATGCCGAGTTCGCCAACCACAGCAAGGCTTTGGGCGGCGAACGCCTCATTGGCTTCCCACAAATCGACGTCTCCAATGCTCCATCCAGCCTTGGCCAGCGCCTTGCGCGAGGCGGGGATCGGTCCCAGCCCCATGACATTGGGATCGAGTCCGGCAGTCGCCCAACTCACGATCCGCGCCAGCGATGTCGCGCCGTGGTCCTTGAGTGCCGCATCCGACATCAAAACCAGCGCGGCCGCCCCGTCATTTATCCCCGAGGAATTGGCCGCCGTGACGGTGCCGTCCTTTTCAAAGGCCGGGCGCAGCTTTTCCATGCTTTCGATACTGGCATCGTGCCGGATAAATTCGTCCTGATCGACAATAGTCTCACCCTTGCGCCCGGCAATGGTGACCGGCACGATCTCAGCGGCAAATTTCCCTTCCCTTTGCGCCGCCGAGGCCCGCTGTTGCGAGCGGAGCGAAAATTGATCCTGCTGTTGGCGGGTCAGCCCGCATTGGCGCACGACATTTTCCGCCGTCACCCCCATGGCCATTTTCCCGAATGCGTCGGTCAGCCCGTCGCTCATCACCGTATCGATAAAGCTGACATCACCCAGTTTGGTCCCTGAGCGCAGATGGACGGCGTGGGGGGCCTGGCTCATCGATTCCTGCCCGCCGGCCAGGACGATATCGGCATCGCCCAGTCCGATCTGCTGGGCGCCCAATGCAACCGCCCGCAGGCCCGATCCGCAAACCTGATTGACCACGAACGCGGTCGCCGCATCGGGCAAGCCGGCCAGCCGAGCCATCTGGCGCGCCGGGTTCATCCCTGCCGCCGCGGTCAGCACCTGCCCCATGATCGCTTCCCCGATATGCTCGGGCGAAAGTCCCGCATCGGCGATAGCCGCCTTTGCCGCGGTCGCGCCCAATTCGTGAGCGGCAAGAGCGGCCAGACTGCCATTGAGCGAACCTATCGGCGTGCGCCGCGCGGCGGCGATGTGGATTTGGGGCGCCATGATGGTCTCCTCCATTGGGCGTAATGCGTCACTTTACCGGGTGTACACCGGGTCCCTGAAGACGTATTTATACGTCATGGATATGAGCAAATCGCAGTTCGCCCTCGAAGACCTGCCGGTCCCAATGGTCTATGCGACCCATCGGATCATCCGACAGGTCAATTCCGCTTTTGCCAGTCTTTTCGGATACTTGCCGGAAGAGTTGACCGACCGGAGCTTTAAGATCCTCTATCCTGGCGTGGATGATTTCGTGATGGTCGGGGACCTCTGGCGTACCAATTTTTCCGGCGGCCGTACCTATACCGACGAGCGCATCATGGCCCATCGCGACGGAACCCGGTTCTGGTGCCGCGCGCGCGGCAAGTCCATGATCTCAAGCGACCCTTTCGCCCGGGCCGTCTATTGTTTTGATCCGGTTCCCCGCCCGGTCGATGTCGACCGTCAGGCCCTTACACCGCGCCAGAACCAGATCCTGACCCTGGTCGCCCAGGGCAAGACCAACGCCGAAATCGCCATTGAACTCGGCCTTTCACCGCGCAGCGTCGAGACCCACCGCTATCGCATGACGCGTCAATTGGGCCTGAAAAACACCGCCGAACTCGTCGGCTGGTTTGTCACGACTGGACAAGGATCGCCCTGAAATCATTGACGTTCGTCCCGGTCGGCCCGGTCATGAACAGATCACCGATGGCCGCGAACCCGCTCCACGCATCGTGGCCCGCCAGCATCTTTTCGGGGTTGAGGCCAGCCGCGCGCATGCGCGCAAAACTGCCCCCATCGGCAAAGGCCCCCGCATTGTCTTCCGATCCATCGATCCCGTCGGTATCGGCCGCCAGCGCATCGATCCCATCGGCGCCTTGAATTGTCCTTGCAAAGGCAAGGAGAAATTCTGTGTTGCGTCCACCTCGGCCATAGGGTCCGCCGGCCATGCTGACCGTGGTTTCACCGCCGGACAGCATAACCACCGGTTTTGCGAACGGGCGCCCGAAGCGGCGAATCTCCCGCGACATAGCGCCGTGCATCAGCGCGATGTCACGCGCCTCTCCTTCAATGGAGTCCGACAATATGACGGCAGGAACGCCGAGTTCCCGCGCTCTTTGAGCGGCCGCTTCAAGCGCGAGCCGCGCCGAGGCGATAACCGAGAAGCTGTTGCGGGCGAAATCGGGGTCGTCTGGAGCGGGAGCCTCGGCGGCCGGCGAGCGCAGGTGCTCAAGGACGCGCGGCGGCATGTCCATTTTGTAGTGCTCGATTATTTCAAGCGCATCGCCGGGCGTCGAACGGCTCGCTATCGTAGGGCCGGACGCAACGCGCGCCGCCTCGTCCCCCGCCACATCGGAAACGATAAGCGAAACCACCCGTGCCGGCGCCGCCGCCTTGGCCAGCCGCCCGCCCTTTATTCCCGAAACATGCTTGCGCACCACATTCATCGCCCCGATCGGCGCGCCGGAATTGAGCAGAACCCGGTTAACGGCAATCTCGTCCTCAAATTCCAGTTCGCCACCGGGCAGAGGGAGAAGCGATGATCCGCCGCCCGAGATCAAAGCGATAACCAGATCGTCGGCACTCAACCCCCGCACAGCGTCCAGCACCGCCTTCGACCCTTCAAGCCCGGCCATATCGGGAACCGGATGGGACGCTTGCAAGACCTTGATGTGACGCGTCGGGCTGATTTTGCCGTGCCTGTCGATGACAATGCCCTCGAGCGGGCCCGTCCACAGGGACTCCAGAGCACCGGCCATTGCGCTGGCCGCCTTGCCGGCTCCGACCACAATGGTACGGCCCTTCGGCCGTTCGGGCAGATGAGAGGCCAGCGCTCCATGCGGATCTGCGGCCTTGACCGCGCAATCGAATAAATCGCTCAGAAAACCGCGCGGATCGGAAACCGTCATGAAGCACCCCAGCTTGCGTCAGTACAAGGGATTTGCCCTATGCACCCGCCCGATGCAACCGGTTACAGCCGCTCGATCGTCCCCGCCAGTTCATCGATCAGGCGGGCGCTCTCGAGAATCTTTTTCTCATCGAACCCGGGTTTGCGCGAGGCGATGACCAGAACTTCGCGCAGATTTCCCATGGCACGCCGCAGCGGGGCGGGATCGGCGCGATCCTTGGCTTCGGCAAGCGCTTCCAGCCGCGAACGCGCCGCGGCCAGAGGTTTTTCGTTTTCGGCAAGGTGTGCCTTGCCAGCATCGGTGATCGCAAAGCTCTTGCGGGCACCATCGGTGCTGGTTTCTTCGACAAAGCCCATTTCGAGCAGCAAAGAGAGCGTCGGGTAAATCATGCCGGGGCTCGGGGCATAGAGCCCGCCCGAGAGCGCCTCGATCTCGCGGATCAATTCATAGCCGTGCCGGGGCTGGTCGGTGATGAGATCGAGGACCACCAATTGCAGTTCGGCGGAATCAAAGACCCTGCCACGGCGCCCGCCCCTCTGATGGGGAAAAGGGCCGCGCGGGCCGAAACCGCGTCTGCCAAAATCATGCTCACGCATTTTCAAACTCCTGTTCAGGTAGGAGTAAGATATATTTTGACTGCATCATAAATTCAAGGGAGGGACCTCGTTTTATTCGACCGGCCCGTTCAAAACCCTATCGGAACACCGGCTTGCGTTTTTGTAGAAACGCCTTGAGCCCTTCTTCAGCATCCGGACCGGTCTGGCTGAGCGCGGCAGCCAGACTTTCCGCATAGAGCCCCGCTTCGGGCGGCATCGTGGAAATTCGAGAGATGGCGTGGACGATGAACTGATTGATGGTCGGGGAGTTTTGGGAGATCCGCTCTGCCAGCTCGAACGCCTTGTCGAGCGCGGTGCCCTCGGAAAGGGCGTAATGAGCAAGGCCGATCCGCTCGCCTTCCGAGCCCGAATAGATGCGCCCGGTCAGCATCATTTCCACCAGCCGGTCCTCGCCGATCAGCCTGGCGATCCGCACCGACCCGCCCCCGCCAACGAAAATGCCACGCATTCCTTCGGGCATGCGGAACTGCACGCTCTCCTCGGCAACCCGAACGTGGCAGGCAGCAGCCATCTCCAGCCCACCGCCCATCACCGCGCCGGTCAACGCGGCGACAACCGGGACGCGGGCGTACTGAATGGCCTCCATGACCCGGTGCCAGTTGCGCGAATGGGCCATGACTTCGAGCGGCTCGCGTTGCACCTGCTCGGAAAGATCGAGACCCGATGAGAAATGGCCGCCCGCTCCGCTGATGACGATAGCGCGCGCGCTGTCGGGCAGATCGGAAAAGAACGCATCGAGCGCCGCGATCGTCGCATCATTGAGTGCGTTGCGCTTTTCGGGCCGACTGAGCGTCAGGTGGACAATGGTGCCCTTGCGGTCGATCGAGAGCACATCCGTGTCCTGAGCCATGATCTTTTCCTTCTGGTCAATTGGTTAGCCGAGCACCGCGCGTACATCGTCGGGTATCGGCAGCGATACGATTTTTTCGCCGTCGTGCGGGTCGCGGCCGACCCATACGCGCTTTTCGTGCGCTTCAATGGCAAGATCGCCCTGGTTGTAGAGCGTGTGGCGGACGCCGAAGCTGGAGCGTCCGAGATCGGTTATTTCCGAGCGGATTTCGACAACATCTCCGAACCGCGAGGGCCGCGAGAACTTCGCGCCGGTATCGACCATGGGAATGCCGACAATGCCATGATGGGCGATCCAGCGCCGCTTGTGCATCTTGAAGGCGGTGGACAACAGGGCCGCCGTCGCATTGTCGAAAAAGCGGAAATAGTTGGGGTAATAGACGATGCCTGCCGGGTCGCAATCGCCGAACTGGATTTCGACTTCTGTCGTGTTGGAAAACATTGCCACTTCCTATTTCGGCGCCATGCGCAGGGCGCCGTCGAGCCGTACGACCTCGCCGTTGAGATAGTCATTGCCGACCATGGCCAGGACCAGATCGGCAAATTCCTCGGGCTTGCCCAGCCGCGCCGGGTTGGGAATGGATTGCCCCAGCGCGTCCAGCGCCTCGGCGGGCAACTCTTCGAGCAAAGGTGTCAGGAACAAGCCTGGCGCGATGGCCAGAACCCGGACACCGAAGCGGGCAAACTCCCGCGCCGCCGGAAGCGTGAGCGACACGATGCCCCCCTTCGAAGCCGCATAGGCCGCCTGCCCGATCTGGCCTTCAAAGGCGGCGACAGAGGCCGTGGAGATCACCACCCCGCGCTGGCCACTGGCATCGGGCTCAAGCTGTTGCATGGCATCGGCAGCCAGCCGCATCATGTTGAAGCTGCCGACGAGGTTGACCCGAATAACGCGCTCGAAAGCGTCGAGCGGCATGGGACCATCACGCCCCACGATGCGGGCCGCCGTGCCGATTCCCGCACAATTGACGAGGATCGAAGGCGTGCCGAGTGCGGCAATCGCCTCGGCAATTGCCGCTTCGGCGCTGGCCGCGTCTGCAACGTCGCAGGGGAAAAATCGCCCGTCGATCTCGGTGGCGACACTGGCACCCTTCTCGGTATCACGGTCGAAGACGCAAACCTTGGCGCCGCCGCCGGCGAGCGCCCTGGCCGTCGCCGCGCCGAGCCCGGAGGCGGCACCGGTAACGATTGCCGTCTTGCCTGCGATGTCCATCAGACATCCCTCGCGTTTTCAATGAGAAGCGCGATGCCCTGCCCGCCGCCGATACAGGCCGAGGCGATCCCGTAGCGTTCGCCCGACCGTTCCAGCTCATTGGCGAGCGTCAGCGCCAGCCGAATGCCCGTGGCGCCCAACGGATGGCCGATGGCAATGGCGCCACCATTGACGTTGAGCTTGTCTTCGTCGAGACCCAACTCGTCGACGCAGGCCAGGATCTGAGCCCCGAACGCCTCATTGATCTCGATGCGCCCGATCCGGTCAAGCGTCAGCCCGCTCGCTTCGAGCACGGCGCGAATGGCGGGAGCGGGACCGATCCCCATGATCTGGGGCGGCACGCCGACAGCGGCCGAGGCAACAAGGCGAGCCTTGGGTTTCAGCCCATGAGATTTGGCATAGCCCGAAGACGCTACGAGAACGGCTCCGGCGCCATCGACGATGGCCGAGGAATTGCCGCCGGTCTGCACACCGCCAAAAGCCGGGCGCAGCCCGGAAAGGACCTCGTAGGGCGAAGGGCGGATGTGGCTGTCGGTATCGACCTGCTCGACGCCGCGCGGCAGCCGGATGGAGCGCTTGTCGATCCCCTCGATCTCGAAGGTCTCGCTGACCACGGCAACGATTTCCTCGGCCAGCAAACCGCCATCGCGCGCCGCAATGGCCCTCTCGAAACTGCGCGCCGCGAAACGATCGACCCGCTCGCGCTCGATACCGTACTGCTTGGCGAGGTTTTCCGCCGTGTCGCCCATGGTGACGCAACCGGCGGGGTCATAGAGGGCCTCCCAGAGGAAATCCTTGAACTCGACCTTGCCCATGGTAAAGCCGTTGCGGTGGGTATAGGCGGCGATGGGGTTGCGGCTCATCGATTCGGTGCCCGCGGCAAGTGCCAGGTTGACGCGCCCCAGCGATACGGAGTCCGCCGCCTGGGCGATCACTTCGAGCCCGGTGCCGCAAATGCGCTGTACAAGATGGGCCGGCGCCTCCGTCGGCGCGCCGGCATAGAGCCCGATATGGCGCGGCGTCATGAAGGCGTCGAACGAGGCCTGCGCCATCGAACCGGCAATCGTCGTTTCGATATCGGCGGCGGCAACGCCGGTTTTTTCGACAGCCGCGCGGGCAGCCTTGATCCCCAGATCGATGGGCGAAATCTCCGAAAGCGCGCCGCGATAATCCACGAACGGCGTTCGCGCCCCGCCCAGCAGCCAGGCATCCTCGAATGTGAGACGCAATCCCCTGGTCATCGATTATCCCTTTCTCGGCAGATCAAGAACACCGGTCGGCACCGGTTCGGCATAAAGGGCTTCGACAAGCTCCTTGCGCGCGGCCAGAACGGCGCGCTGGTTGATCGAGCCTTTGTCGGTGATTTCACCCTTGTCGATATCGGGCGTTGCGATCATGACATGTGCTCGGGCAATGTGGTTGGAACTGCCGGTCGCCCGGCTCGCCAGCGCTGCAAGGTCAGAAGCAAACTTGTCCCTGACGGCGGCGTGTTCGGCGATCCGGGCGGGATCCGTTCCCGCCGGCAGGCCCGCATGGCGTGCGCAAGCCTCGAAATCGGGGAAGATCAGAGCGCCCAGATGGTTCCGGTCCGCGCCGGTCAGAACCACATCTCGGATCAGCGGCGCGCAGGCGCCGATCACCGCCTTGCGCACATTGGCGAAATTGACCCACGTACCCGTCGAGAGCTTGAAATCTTCACTGACCCGCCCGTCGAATACGAACCCCTTGGCGATGTCGTTCTCATCGGCCAGCTTGACGGCATCGCCGATCTTGTAGAACCCGTCCTCATCGAAGGCATCGCGGGTCTTCTCATCGTCGCGCCAGTAACCGGGCGTGACGTTTGGGCCTTTGAGCCGCAATTCCATCTTGTCGCCATCGGGCACCAGCTTGATCTCCATGCCCGCCGCCGGAAGCCCGATATGCCCCGCCTCCTGGACCGGCCATGTCGTTGTGAAGGCAAAGGGTGCGGTTTCGGTCGAGCCGTAGCCGGTGATCATCATCACCCGCTGGCCCAGTTCGGCCCGCGCCGCCCGGTCCATGCCGTCAAAGACATGCTGGGACAGGCTGGCACCGGCATATTGCATCAGTTTCATGCGCGAAAAGAATTTGCGCCGAACCTCATGGTCCTCTTCGAAAGCGGCCACGAGAAACTCGTAGCCCTTGGGCACTGTAAGATAGAGCGTGGGCTGCACGTCATGAAGATTGCGCAGCGTGTTGCCGATCTTGGCCGGAGTGGGCTGGCCGTCATCGATATAAAAACTGCCGCCATTGTAAAACGCGATGCCGGTGTTGTGGCTCGAACCCGCAACATGGTTCCAGGGCATCCAGTCCAAAAGCACCGGCGGCTCATCCTTGAGGAAAGCCAGCGCCGTGCGGATCATCTCCTGATTGCAGGCCATCATGCGATTGGTCGTAATGACCCCCTTGGGCATGCCCGTAGAGCCAGAGGTAAAGAGCACTTTGGCAATCGTATCGGGTGTAATGGCGTCATGCGCCCGCGCCACCGCTTTTGTGACCGGCGTTGCCGCAAGATCGCCGAACAGGCGCGATGAGCGGCCCGATGGAGGATTGGTTTTAACCACCAGAGGAACGGCATCTGTGAACACCGCCTCGATCGCCGGCCCGAATTTTTCACCGTCGGAAGCATAGACCATGCCCGGCGTGAGGAGGCCGGCGATGTGCTTGAGTTTTCCGAAATCGGTGGAAATCAGCGAGTAGGCCGGTGAAATCGGCGCATAGGGAATGCCGACCCAGATTGCGGCGAGCCCGAGCAGCAGATGTTCGATTTCATTGCCTGAAAGGATGATCAGCGGCCGGTCCTGCGACAGCCCGGCATCGAGAAGCGCCTGCCCCAGCGGTTCGATGGCCGCCACGAACTGCGCATAGGTCAGCTTGCGCCAATCCCCGGTCTCGCCGTTGCGATCCGCCACCATGAGCGCATCGGGCGTTTTCTCCGCCCATTGGGCGATGGCATCGACGATGGAGCGCGAATAGGGCGCCAATTGCTCGCGTGAACGCACATGGACAATCCCATCCTGCGCAGTTTCAGCATGCGCCGACATATGACCCATCCTGACGTCGCGAATGGGCGCTGATTGATCCGACATAGGCAACCTCCCAGTTGAATTATGTTATGAAACATAACTAGGTGTCGTCAAGTCGGTAATTTTCAGATTGCCTATGAGGCGCGGGCGCCAAGGGTCTCCAATTGGGTTCCGGGGACTGAAATTTGGGCGGCCCGCTGGTCGAACGCGTGACCGATGGCCGTGATGACCGGGCCGGAAAAATCGCGGCTTTCCATCTCTTGAGCAAGCCCATCGAGGCGGCAGCGCACGACTTCACGGTTCGGGCGGCCGACATTGGTCGCAATCATTACTGGTGTGGCCCGATCCATGTCCTGGGCCAGCAATTTTTCCGCGATCCGGGGCGCCGTGGCGCCCGACATGTAATAGACGTGGGTCGTCGCAGGATCGGACAGGGCCCGCCAGTCGAGATTGGCGGGCAATTGGCCATTGCGAGCGTGGCCGGTGACGAACCGCACCGACTGGGCACAATCGCGATGCGTGAGGGAAATGCCCAGCTCGGACGCAAGAGCGAAAGCCGTCGAGATGCCCGGAACCACCGATACGGCGATATCTTGCGCTTCTAGGGCAGCAATCTCTTCACCGGCCCGTCCGAACAGCATGGGGTCGCCCGATTTCAGCCGCACCACATGCCGGCCCTTGCGCGCGAGGTCGGCCATCATCGTATTGATGTCCTCCTGGCGGCAACTGGCACGGCGGGCCCGTTTGCCGACGAGGATGCGCTTGGCCTCCCGGCGCGCCAGTTCGAGAACATCGTCGGAAACCAGATCATCGAACAAAATGACATCGGCCGATTGCAGGGCGCGGACGGCCTTCAGCGTCAGATACTCAGCGTCTCCGGGGCCCGCCCCGACAAGGGTGACACGCCCACAAGGCGCTCCCGACGCCTGGGCAATCAGGGTATCGAGATCACCGGCAGGTTCCCGGCCGGAAAAGCTCAGATCGGTGAAACGCTCCCAGAAGGCGCGGCGCTGGGCACCCGCCGAAAGCCGGTCGAGCACATTGGCGCGAACAGTCTGGGCAAGCCGCGCCCATGCGCTGAGCGTTCTGGGCAAGAGCGTCTCGATACGCCGGCGCACGGCCTGACCCAGTATCGGCGCCGCGCCACTGGTCGAGATGCCGACAACGAGCGGAGAGCGGTTGACGATAGACCCGAACTGGAACTGGCAGTGCTCGGGCTTGTCGATCACATTGACCGGCACGCCATGGGCGCGCGCCATCGCAACAAACGCGGCGGCTTCATCCTCGGAACAATCCCCGATAGCCAGAGCCAAGCCGGCCCATTCGGCCTGGCGCCAGCCGCCATTGCCGAGATGGACGGCTCCGCGTGCTTCAAGTTCGACCATCTCCTCGCAGAATCGCTCGGCAAAAACGCTCACCTTAGCGCCGGCGGCGGCCAGCAATTCGGCTTTCCAAGCGGCGGGCTCCTCACCACCGACAACGAGCACGCGTTTTCCCTTGAGATCGAAAAAAACCGGCAGGACGTCGAGAGACGCCATCCGGGGAGGGCCGGCTTTACTCGGCTGCCGCGAGACGATTTGCATCGATGATTCTCCCGATTTCTGTGCGGCAGGAACCGCAATTTGTGCCCGCACCCAGGACATCGCCTATATCCGCGACACTGGTACATCCACCGACGACGGCATCGGCGATCTGATTGGCCCCGACGCCAAAACACGAACAGACCAGCGGCCCCGGATCGGGTTGATCTGCGCCCGGGCGTCCCGACAGCAGCCTGGCCCGGGCCAGTGGCACGTCATGGGTTTCGCCTAGCTGCTCGACCACCCATTGGCGGGCGGCGAGGACCGGGTCGGGCGAAAGATAGAGCGCGCAATCGAGCCGGTCGCCCTCAAAGCACACAAGGCTGATCCGCCCGCTGCGGGCATCAAGGCTCGTGGTCAATTGCACATCGGGCGGCAAGCGCAAAATGGCGCGGGCATGAGCAAACACATCCTCGGGGCGCTCAAAAACGGCGATTTCCGCCCGCCAACCCTCGGGAGCCGGGGCGACGGCCCAATAGCCGAGCCCACCCACATCAGGCTTGCGGCGGCTGACGAGAAACCCATAAAGCGCCACTTCGACCGGCGTTGCGCTGACCCGACCCATCTTGAGCGCGGGTTGCCCGGAAACCGGGTCTGCGAACGGGCCAAGAAGCGCATTGACACGTCCTGTAGCGGCGGTTTCCCCCGTCCAGTGCATGGGCACGAAGATTGAGCCCTTCTGCTGCCGATCGGTGACCAGAGCACGAACGATTGCCGTGCCGTAACCATTTTCGAGCCGGACGAGTTGCGTGCGGCGGATGGAAAGGCGTTCGGCATCGTCGGGACGAATTTCGGCGAAGGGTTCGGCGTAATGCGCTGAAAGCCTGGGGGTGCGGCCCGTGCGGGTCATGGTGTGCCAATGATCGCGCACGCGACCGGTGTTGAGGATCAAATGGCCCGGGCCACGGTCCCTGGGGGGTGGCGGCGCGAGAGGAAGGATACGGGCCTTGCCATCGGGGGTGAAAAAGCCGCCCGACCCGAAAAACCGGGCGCGCCCGATGCCAGAGCGTGGCACCGGCCATTGCGCGGGAGCGAGCGTCTCATAATCGCGGTCGGCCAGAGCGGAGATATCGAAATCGCGGGTGCCGCGATTTTCGAATCCCGAAAGTTCGGCGTGCTCGGCAAAGATTTCGGCGGGCGACGAAAAGTCGAACCCGGAATAGCCGAGCCGTTGCGCGATCTGGCAGATGATCCACCAATCCGGGCGCGCCTCGCCCGGAAGCGGGCGGAAGGCCCGTTGGCGCGAAATGCGTCGTTCCGAATTGGTTACCGTGCCGGCCTTTTCTCCCCAGCCTGCGGCGGGCAGGAAAATATCGGCCATGCGCGCGGTATCGGTGGTCGCAAACATGTCGGAGACGATCACAGTATCGCATTTGGCCAGGGCCTTGCGCGCCGCATCGGCATCGGGCAGTGACACGACGGGATTGGTCGCCATGATCCATACGGCCTTGAGCCGCCGCTCGCCAATGGCGTCGAACATGTCGACCGCCTTGAGCCCCGGTTTCCTGGCGACATTGGGCGCATCCCAGAACCGGGCGACGCGGTCCGCATCGTCGAACTCCATATGCGCGGCCAGCATGTTGGCCAGCCCGCCCACCTCGCGTCCCCCCATGGCATTGGGTTGGCCGGTGATCGAAAACGGTCCCATTCCCGGACGCCCGACACGGCCCGTGGCGAGGTGGCAGTTGAGAATGGCATTGACCTTGTCGGTGCCCGAAGTCGATTGATTGACCCCCTGGGAATAGACGGTCACCACCTTTTCGGTGGCCGCGAACATGTCGAAAAACATCGCCACATCGGCACTGGAGAGGCCGGTTGCCTCGGCGACGCGGGAGATGGTCCAGTCGTCGGCCGCATCGAGTGCGTCGGAAATTCCAGTGGTGTGATCGGCGATATAGCGGGCATCGAACACGCCAGCATTTGAAAGGTGGGCGAAGAGGCCCGAAAAAAGCGCCACATCGCCATCGGGCGCGATGGACAGGTGCAGATCGGCGGTTTCGGCGCAATTGGTGCGCCGGGGATCGATCACCACGATCCGCAGATCGGGCCTGGCTTCCCGGGCCGCGAGAATGCGCTGATAGAGAACCGGGTGGCACCAGGCGAGATTGGATCCGACCAATACGACCAGATCGGCCAGTTCGAGATCCTCATAGGTCCCCGGAACGGTGTCGGCTCCAAAGGCGCGCTTGTGCCCGGCAACCGAGGATGCCATGCAAAGCCGTGAATTGGTATCGATATTGGCAGTGCCGATGAACCCCTTCATGAGCTTGTTGGCGACGTAATAGTCCTCGGTAAGCAATTGCCCCGAGCCGTAGAGGGCGACGGCGTCCGGCCCGTGCTCCGCGACGGCCCCGCGCAACCGGTCCGCGGCGGCGTCGAGCGCATCGGACCAGCTGACGCGGACGCCATCGATCATGGGATGGAGCTGGCGGCCTTCGAGGGAGATGGTTTCGGCAAGCGCCGAGCCCTTCGAGCACAACCGGCCGAAATTGGCCGGGTGGTCCGGATCGCCCGCGATTGCGACCGAGCCGTCCCCCTGCGGCGTGGCCAGCACGCCGCAGCCGACGCCGCAATAAGGGCAGGTTGTGCGCACGGGCCCCGCCAAGGCCCTACTCCGCTGCCACGGCGAGCGCCATGCTCGCATCGATCAGCAGGGTTTCGCCATCGCGCCGGAGCGCGAAAATCTGCACCTTACCCTCATCGGCCCCTTGCGCCTCGCCAGTTTCCAGCGAAAAGACCCAGTTGTGTAGCGGACAGGTCACCTGCGCGCCGTGCACGATGCCCTGGCTCAGCGGCCCGCCCTTGTGCGGGCAGCGATCTTCGATCGCAAAGACGTCGTCGGTTGCGGTCCTGAACACCGCGATCTTGCCGATCGGGGTATTGATGCACCGCGCACCGCGTTGGGGAATGTCGGAAAGCTGTCCGATCTTGATCCAGTCGGTCATCGCCCTACTCCGCTGCCTGGGGAAAGCCGAATTCGGCCATGGCCGCAAATTCATGAGCGTCCTTGCCGTTGACACGCTCTTCCCACGGATCGACCTGGGCGAATTTCTGGGAATAAACGAAGCGCTCGTAATAGTGGCGGCGTTTTGAAAGGTCATCGACGATATTGGCCTTGATCGATGCCGATCCGACCCGCTTTGCCCATTTGTAGATGCGCTCAAGATATCGCCCCTGCTCGCGATAGAGCTGGGTCAGGGCGACTATGATTTCGAGCGCCTCATCCTCGGTCTTGGCGTGGCAGAGCACTTCGGTACCCTTGATGTCGAGACCGGCGGCCCCCGCGAAATGAATTTCGTAGCCCGAATCCACACAGATCACGCCGACGTCCTTGCAGGTCGCCTCGGCGCAGTTTCTGGGGCACCCCGAAACGGCCATCTTGACCTTGGCCGGGGTCCAGCTTCCCCACATGAATTTCTCGATGCGAACGCCAAGGCCCGTAGAGTCCTGGGTGCCAAAGCGGCACCAATCTGATCCGACGCAGGTTTTGACGGTCCGCAACCCCTTGGCGTAGGCGGCACCGGACACCATTCCGGCAGCGTTCAGATCACCCCAGACGGCCGGCAAATCTTCCTTCTTGACGCCCAAAAGATCGATACGCTGGCCGCCGGTTACCTTGATCGTCGGAATGGCGAATTTGTCGGCGACATCGGCGATGGCCCGCAATTCACGCGGATTGGTAATACCGCCCCACATGCGTGGCACGACCGAATAGGTGCCGTCCTTCTGGATATTGGCGTGCACACGCTCATTGATGAAGCGCGACTGGTTGTCGTCCTCGTATTCGCCCGGCCATGTCGAAAGCAGGTAATAGTTGAGCGCCGGGCGGCATTTTGCGCAGCCGCACGAGGTCTTCCATTCGAGTTCCTGCATGACGGCGGGAATCGATTTGAGCTCCTTGGCGACGATCAGGCGGCGCACATCGTCGTGCCCGAGATCGGTGCACGGACAGACAGGCTGCACGGCCGCCGGGTTGTAGGAATCGCCAAGGGTTGCCGCGAGCAGCTTTTCGACAAGTCCGGTGCAAGAACCGCAACTGGCCGATGCCTTGGTGTGGGCCCGAACACCATCGAGAGTGTTCAGGCCCTTGGATGCGATCGCGCCGGTGATCGCGGATTTACAGACACCGTTGCAGCCGCAGATTTCTGCATCATCCGGCAAGGCTGCAACGGCCGCCATAGGGTCCAGTTCGGCACCCCCCTGATAGGCCTGGCCAAAGATCAGGGTGTCGCGCATGGTGCTGATCGGCTCGGCCTTCTTGATAAGATCGAAGAACCACGCCCCATCCCCGGTTTCCCCGTAAAGAACGGTGCCGATAACCCTGTCGTCCTCGAGCACCAGCCGCTTGTAGACACCAGCCGCCGCGTCGCGCAGAACGATCTCTTCACGGCCTTCCCCCTCGGCGAAATCGCCTGCCGAATAGAGATTGACGCCGGTGACTTTCAATTGGGTCGCCGTCTGGACGGGCTTGAACGTCGCCTCGGCCCGAGTGAGCGTTTTGGCGGCGACCCTGGCCATGTCATAGAGCGGGGCAACGAGCCCATAGACCATGCCGTTGTGTTCTACGCATTCGCCCAGCGCCAGAATATCGGGATCCGAGGTCTGCATGGCATCGTCGACCACGATGCCTCTTTCCACAGTGATGCCGGCATCGGTTGCGATGCGCGTTTCAGGACGGATGCCCACAGCCATGACAACCAGATCGGCGTCATAGACCGTACCGTCATCGAGAATGACGGCCTCGACCTTGTCCTCGCCGAGGATTGCCTTGGTCTGCGCCTTGCAGTGGATCTTGATGCCACGCCCTTCGAGTTCGCGCTGCAGCAGATAACCCGCAGCCGGATCGAGCTGACGTTCCATCAGGTGCCCCATCAGGTGAAGCACCACCACCTCCATGCCGCGGTTGGAAAGCGCCGCTGCCGCTTCCAGCCCCAGCAATCCACCGCCGATTACCACGGCTTTGGCGTTTGGCCGGGTCGAAGCCGCCACCATCTTTTCAACGTCGTCGAGGTCGCGGAAGGCCATGACACCGGGCAAATCCTTGCCGGCGATGGGGATGATGAAAGGGGCCGAGCCCGTGGCGATCACCAGCTTGTCGTAGGGTGTCTCGACGCCGTCGGCGAACACCGTCTTGCTCTCACGATCGATCTTGGTGACAGTCTTGCCGAACTGGCAGTGAACGCCATGTTCTTCGTACCAGTCAGCATCGTGGGTGACGATTTCCTCGTAGGTTTTCTCGCCCGCCAGGACCGGGGAAAGCATGATGCGGTTGTAGTTTCCGCGTGGTTCGGCGCCAAAGAGCGTAACGTCGTAAGCGCCGGGATCGGCGTCAAACAGGTGCTCGAGCATACGCCCCGAGGCCATCCCCGCACCGATAACGACAAGCTTCTGTTTCATCGTTGTGGTCCTCCTATTCGGCCGCTACGGCGCGCTGGGCGCGCTTGGAGCGTATGCGGTCGAGTGTTTCCTGATCGGGGTTTGCGCCGCCCTCATAGGCCTCGAGGAAATCAAAGAGTTCCTCGCGATAGGCGTAATAGTCCTTGTGGGCGAGCAGGGCCTTGCGCGAGCGCGGCCGGGGCAGATCGACATCCATGATGTTGCCGATTTTCGCGTTGGGACCGTTCGACATCATCACCACGCGGTCGGCGAGCAGGATGGCCTCATCGACGTCGTGAGTGACGCAGATCGCTGTGACCTTGGTGCGCGCCCAGACGTCCATCAGGACGTCCTGCAACTCCCAGCGGGTGATCGAATCGAGCATTCCGAACGGCTCGTCGAGCAGCAGCAGCTTTGGCGAAAGCGCAAAGGCCCGCGCGATGCCCACCCTCTGCTTCATGCCGTTGGAAAGATCGGCGGCGCTGCGGTCCATCGCATCGCCCAGCCCGACCCTGTCGAGATAATATTCGACGATGTCGCGCCGCTCGGCGGCGCTGGCCCTGGGATAGACGCGATCAACCCCAAGGCCGACATTGTCGCGAGCGGTGAGCCACGGCATGAGGGAGGGAGCCTGGAAAACCACGGCCCTGTCCGGCCCGGCGCCGACAACCTCATTGCCATCGAGCACGATGCCACCCGAAGAGATATCGTTGAGGCCGGCAGCCATCGAGAGCACCGTGGACTTGCCACAGCCCGAATGGCCGATCAGGGTGATAAACTCCCCCTTCTTCATCTTGAGATCGAACCCGTCGACCACCGTCAGCGGCCCCTTGGGCGTGGGGTAGACCTTCTTGACGTCGGAAAATTCCACGTAGCGCGCGCTGGCGGGCCCGCTCGCAGCGTCCTGGAGGGCTTTTGGCGGCTGGGCGCGGCCCAGTGCGATCGGCACGACATTGGGAAGCGTGATCTCTCGTTCGCCCGAAAGGCTTCGCCCGGCTCCCACATCCATGAGATATTCGGTGATCTCGCGCCTGAGCGCGATGAATTTGTCATCGCCGTTGAGCGCCGCCCGGTCCCTTGGACGGGCAAAATCGACAGCAAAGGATGGCCCCAGCGTGGCCCCCGGCCCTGGCATCAGCGGAATGACCCGATCCGCCAGAAGGATGGCCTCGTCCACATCATTGGTGATGAGCACGATGGTTCTTTTTTCCGCCTGTGAGATATCGGCGAATTCGTCCTGCAGCTTTGAGCGGGTCAGCGCATCGAGCGCCGACAATGGCTCGTCGAGCAGCAGGACTTCAGGTTGCATGGCCAGAGCCCGCGCCACCGCGACGCGCTGGCGCATGCCGCCCGAAAGCTCCGATGGTCTCCGGTCCACGGCATGCGAGAGGCCCACCATTTCGACGTAGCGGTTGCGCAGGGCAATCCGCGCGGATTTGGGGAGCTTTTTATGCACGGCATCGATGGCGAGATCGACATTGCCGCCCACTGTCAGCCAGGGCATCAGCGAATAGGATTGAAACACCACCCCGCGCTCGGGGCCCGGACCGTCGACCTCCTTGCCCTTGAACAGCACGCCCCCCCGGTCGGGGTCGACGAGCCCGGCCATCAGCGAGATCAGCGTGGTCTTGCCCGCGCCCGAAAATCCGAGAATGGCGACGAATTCGCCATCCTCGACCTTGAGGTTGAGCCCTTCGAGCACGCTTGTGCGGCTGTCGCCCTCGCCGTAGCGCTTGGCAATGTCAGTCAGTTCCAGGATTGTCGACATTGGCGCCTCCTAGCGATCGGACGAGAAGGTGAAGGCGGTCTGAAGGGTGAACATCACCCGATCGAGCAGAAAGCCGATAATGCCGATGGTCAGCACCGCCACCATGATCCGCGCCAGCGAGGAGGACGAACCGTTCTGGAACTCGTCCCAGACGAACTTGCCGAGCCCCGGATTCTGGGCCAGCATTTCCGCGGCAATCAGCACCATCCAGCCCACACCGAGCGAGAGACGCAGACCCGTAAAGATCAGCGGCAGCGCCGAGGGCAGCACCAGTTTGGTGACCGTCTTGGCGGTCGAAAGCCGAAGCACCTTGGAAACGTTGACGAGGTCCTTGTCGATCGACGCAACACCTAAGGTGGTGTTGATCAGTGTGGGCCACAGCGAACACAGCGTCACCGTCACCGCCGAGATCACCAGCGCCTTGGGGAAGGCTTCGGACGCATCGACGTAAACCGCCGATACGACCATGGTGACAATGGGCAGCCAGGCAAGCGGCGATACAGGTTTGAACAGTTGAACGATGGGGTTCAGCGCGCCGTTAAAGGGCTTTGAAAGACCCGAGGCGATGCCGAGCGGCACCGCGACGATCGTTGCGAAGGCAAAGCCCAGCCCCACGGTTTTCAGCGACGTGAATATCTGGTCGATGAAGGTCGGGCTGCCGGTATAGGCCCGGATGCGGACGTCGGCCTGGGGGTCTTCGGCCAGAAGCTCGGTATTGCGCTCTTCCTGCATCTGGTAGAACCTTGCCTCGCGCTCGCGTTCGGCCTGATGGTCCTGCAACAATCCGCCAGCCTGCTCCCATACCTGCACCGGCCCGGGAATCGCCCCCAACGACGTCTGGACCTGCGGGGCGAGCACCACCCAGCCGGCAACAAAGACCGTGAGGCCCATGAGCGGGAAAAGCAGGCTGTCGCGCAATTCGCCCATCTGCTGGCGCGGATCGTCGCCGGCCACGATGCGAAGCAAGGGGGTCAGCCAGCCAAAACCCAGAGCCGTCAGCCAGGCCGATGCCCGGTTGATGACCGCAAAGAGTTTCTCGCGGCGGCGAGCGCCACCTGGTGTTTCCGATGTGTCGGTTGCGATGCTCATTGTCGAAACATCCCTTGTTTTCTGGCGGGCAGCCGGGATCGCCCAGCCGCCCAAAGTGTGAGGTTTTCTGCTAGTTTGCGCCGGGCACGACGCTCGATCCTTCGACCCGGTCGCCGGACTTGAGGCCGATTTCGAGGGCCTCGAGATAGGCGTTGGGCTGGGTGCCGTCATAGGTAACGCCGTCGATGAACTCATCGGTCGGCGCCCTGTAACCGTCGGTATCCCAGGGGATGTCGGCCTCCGCGATCAGCCCTTCCTCGACAAGCAGGCGGGCCGCTTCGAGGTAGATGTCGGGGCGATAGACGGACTCGGCGATTTCGGCATACCAGTCGTCGGGCTTATCGTCGGCAATCTGTCCCCAGCGCCGCATCTGGGTGAGATACCAGATCGCGTCCGAATAGTAGGGATAGGTCGCGTAATAGCGGTAAAAGACGTTGAAATCGGGGATTTCGCGCACGTCGCCGCCTTCATATTCGAATGTGCCCGTCATCGAAGCCGCAATGACTTCAGCGTCCGCGCCGACATATTCGGAGCGCGAGAGAATTTCGACAGCTTCGGCACGGTTGGCGTTATCGTTCTCGTCGAGCCATTGGGCGGCGCGGATCAACGCCTTGGTGATGGCGATCGTCGTGTTGGGATTCTGCTCGGCAAATTCGGCAGTGATGCCGAACACCTTTTCAGGGTTGTTCTTCCAGATTTCGTAGTCGGTGATGACCGGTACGCCGATCTCCTTGAACACCGCGGCCTGGTTCCAGGGCTCGCCCACCGCATATCCGTCGATGGTGCCCGCTTCGAGCGTCGCGGGCATCTGCGGCGGTGGAGTGACCGAGAGATAGGCATCGGCCGAAATTGTGCCCGAGATGTCGTCGGGTGAATAATAGCCGGGATTGATGCCGCCGGCGGCGAGCCAGTAGCGCAATTCGTAATTGTGGGTGGAAACCGGAAACACCATGCCCATGTTGAAGGGACGGCCCGACAACTCATATTCCTCGATGACGGGCCCAAGTGCGGCAGCCGAAATCGGATGCACGGGCCGCCCATCGGCGTCCATTTCAAGGTGGGGTCTCATCAGCTCCCAGACCTGGTTGGAGACGGTGATGCCGTTGCCGTTCAGATCCATCGAAAACGGAGTTACAATGTGGGCAGGGGTTCCATAGCCGATGGTTGCGGCCAGCGGCTGGCCGGCAAGCATGTGCGCCCCGTCGAGATCGCCGGTGATGACGCCATCGAGCAGCACTTTCCAATTGGCCTGCGCCTCAAGGGTGACAAACAATCCTTCGTCCCAGAAATAGCCATTCTCATAGGCGACCGCGAGCGGTGCCATGTCGGTGAGCTTGATGAAGCCGAAAGTCAGCTCGTCTTTTTCAAGATCGAGCATTTCGGCCCTTGCCGCGCCAGCGCCCAGAGCGGTGGTGGCGAGCAGCACGAAAGCTGCGGTTGCGGCCTTGCCCCTGTTCCAGTTCAT